>NZ_JAQYWW010001178.1:0-73709 GCF_036322525.1 Streptomyces sp. BE20
GCACCCCTCCGTCCTCGACCTCGCCTACGGCACCGCCGGCTCCTCCCGCGTCGCGCTGATCACCGACGCCATGGGCGCAGCCGGCATGGGCGACGGCCTCTACCCCCTCGGCCCCCTCCAGGTCGAGGTCAAGGACGGCGTGGCCCGGCTGGTCGAGGGCGGCGCGATCGCCGGCTCCACCCTCACCCTGGACGTGGCGTTCAAGCGCTCCGTCGCCGTCAACGGGCTGACCCTCAACCAGGCCGTCGAGTCGCTCTCCACCGTCCCCGCCCGCCTGCTCGGCCTCGCCGACTCGGTCGGCACGCTGGAGCCCGGCAAGAACGCCGACCTCGTGGTGCTCGACTCCGCCACCCACGACCTGGTCGCCGTCATGCGCCGCGGCGAGTGGATCACCGGGGCCGACCGCTTCGCCCCGCTCGGGTCCGCCTGACCCGCCCGGACCCGCCGGTGTCCGCCTGCGCCCGCCGGCAACGGAACGGCCGCCCGCTCCCCTCGGGGAACGGGCGGCCGTTTCGCGTGGACGGGCCGGCCGGATCAGCCGGCGGCCTCCAGCACCACCTGGTCGACCAGGATCGCTCCGCTGCCCGCCGGCACGGTGAGCGTGATCGTGTTCGCCCCCGCCTGGAGCGGCGGGGTTATGTACGTCGTGTACCAGGAGGCCGCCGGCTCCTTCCCCGGCGAGTAGTTCTTGAAGGACAGCCCACCGGGCCAGTCCTTGCCGTTCACCGAAGCCACGGCCTTCACGTCGGTACCCGGGTTGTTGAAGTGCACCGTGAACTTGTACGTCCCGGCCGCCGCCAGCTCGCCGTTCCAGCTGACCGAACCGCCCGGCTGCAGCGTCAGGTAGGCGCCGTCCGCCGACTTGGTGCCCTTGACGGAGTTCCCGGACGGCGCGTTCTGCCCCTGCAGCCCGCTCGCGTCGACGGTGGCGGGGCCGGTCACCGGGGTCGCCGAGGCCGTCGCCGAGGCGGGGGCCGTCGGGCTCGTGCTGCCGGTGCCGCCCGGCGTGGCCGGGGCACCGGTCGAGCTGGTGGCACCCTTCGCGTCCTTGTCCTTGTCCTTGTCGGGGTCCCCGCCCGAGAGGGCTATCCCGGCGCCGATCGCGACGGCCGCGACCACCGCCACGGCGCCGATCACCGCACCCTTGCCCCGGCCGCCGCCCGGCCGCTCCTCCCCCGGCTGCGGCCGGGAGTGCTCGGCGTAACGGGCCTGCTGGGTCGGGGCGCCGCCGCCGTACTCGGGGTGCTGCGCGGGCACTCCGCCGTACTCGCCCTGCGGCGGGTACGGCTGCCCGGGCTGCGGCGCCTGCGGGTAGCCCGGCTGGGCCGGGTAGGGCTGCTGGGGCCGGGCCTGCTGCCCGTACTGGGCGCGGCCGACCTCCATCGGGC
Source organism: Streptomyces sp. BE20 (assembly GCF_036322525.1). Classification (NCBI taxonomy): domain Bacteria; kingdom Bacillati; phylum Actinomycetota; class Actinomycetes; order Kitasatosporales; family Streptomycetaceae; genus Streptomyces; species Streptomyces sp. BE20. The sequence continues at coordinate 1,389 of NZ_JAQYWW010001178.1, forward strand.
GGCTGTACGGCGTGCGCGGCACGCCCTGCTGCGGCTCGGACGGCTGGGCCGCCGCCGCACCGTCGGCAGGACGGTACAGATAGCCGAACGGGTCGTCGTCCTGAGGGGTGCCGCCCTCCGGGCCCTGGGGCACTCCGCTGTTTCCGGCGGTCGTCACGGTGGTCAACTCCCCCATCGCGGTCGCGCCGCCGGGCTGCCGTGCCCCCGGCGCTGGTCGTGGTCGCTTGTACCCGGGAACACTACCTGTCCTCGGCGACGCCCCGAAAAGACCCCTTGACGACCAGCGGGTAGCTTTCGCCCGGAACGACCCGCTCACGCGGCCCGGAACCTCCGGTCACCGCCCCGGCCGGCCTCCCCGCAGGGTTCCACCACCGGGTTCCCCGCCGGGCTTCCTCAGCCGGCCCGCCGGTGCGAGCGCTCGCCCCTGGCCCCGCGCACCGAGCCGCCCCTGGCCCGCTTCTCGTCGTACATCCGCTCGTCCGCGGTGTGCAGCACCTCTTCGATGCTCATCCCGCAGCCCGCCCAGCCGACGCCTAGGCTGACGCCGACCCGCATCGCCCGGCCGTCGATCCGCATCGGCGGGATGATCGCGTTGCGCAGCCGGTGGGCGAGGTCCTTGGCCTCGTCGCGCCCGATACCGTCGGCCAGCACCACGAACTCGTCGCCGCCGAGCCGGGCCACCGTGTCGCCGTCCCGCACGGCCCCGCTGAGCCGGCGGGCGACCTCGACCAGCACGGCGTCGCCGGCGTTGTGACCGAACCGGTCGTTGATCGACTTGAAGCCGTCGAGGTCACAGAAGAGCACCGCGAGCCCCTTCTCCACGACGACCGGGCCGCCCGAGCGGAACGGTCCCGACCAGACCTCGCCGCCGGACCCGTGATCGGCGGGCACGACCGCGTGCACGTGCTCGCCGTAGCCGGCCAGCCCCGGGTTCGCACCGGCGGCCGCCGACGGGTACCCCTCCGGAAGGCCGTAGCCGTGCGAGGGCCCGGACCGCACGTCGGTCCCCTCCAGGCCCTCGTAGGCGGCGTGCGCGCTGTAGGAGTCGGCCACCGCGTACCCGGCGCCCTGGTAGCCGCCGCTCCCGTAGGGGACGTCGGCGGGGCCCGGCTGGTGCCCGGCGGCGCCGACCGTCTGCGGCTGGCCGCAGAGCCGGCGCCCGAGCCGGGCCTTGAGCTCGGCGCTGTTCGGCAGACCGGTGAGCGCGTCGTGGCTGGCCCGGTGGGCGAGCTGGAGCTCGTGCCGCTTCCGGTCCTCGATGTCCTCGACGTGCGTGAGCAGGAAGCTCGGCCCCTCCGCGGCGTCGGCGACGATCGAGTTGCGCAGGCAGACCCACTGGTAGCCGCCGTCCCGCCGGGAGAGGCGCAGTTCAGCCCGGCCGCTCTCGGCGCTGGTGCGCTCCAGCAGCGCCCGGTCGTCCGGGTGGACGAGGTCGGCGAAGCTCTGCTGGCGGAGCACCGCGCGAGGGCGGCCGAGCAGACGACAGAGCGCGTCGTTGACCCTGGTCAGCTGACCGCGCCCGGCCCCGTGCAGCTCGGTGATGGCCATCCCGCTGGGCGCGTACTCGAACGCCTGGCGGAAGCTCTCCTCGCTGGCCCGCAGGGCCTGCTGCTCCTTCTCCAGGCGGGCCAGCGCGCGTTGCATCTCGGCCCGCAGCCGGGCGTTGCCGATCGCGATGGAGGCCTGCAACGAGAACATCTCCAGCGCCTCGCGGGTCCAGGCCCCGGGCCGCTTGCCGCTGCGCGGGCGGTCGACCGAGAGGACGCCGAGCAGGTCGCCGCCGGCGCTGTACATCGGGGCGAGCAGACCGTCGGCCGGGTGCCAGTCGTTGGCGTAGACGGGCATCGGGCCGTCCCCGATCCAGCGCGGGATGTCGCTGGCGACGGCCCAGCCCCGGTCATAGGGGAGGAAGCGCAGGGTGCCCCAGTGGTCGCTGACGCCGAGCAGCCGGTCCCAGGACTCGCGGGAGCCCACCTGGCCGAGGAGGACGGAGGGGCCGCCCATGGCGCTCTCCTCCAGCTCCCAGACGGCCGCCACCACGAGGTCGCCGTCCGGCCGGACCAGGCTGACCGCGGCGGCGTCGAAGCCGAGTCCGTGCACCGCGCCCTCGACCACGGCCTGCAGCGTGCCCGCCAGGCTGCGGGCAGCGTTGAGGTCCGCCACGACCCGGTGCAAGGTGCGGAGGGTCGCGAGACGGACGTACGGCTCCGACTCGGCTTCCATGCGGGGGCTCCCCGGCTGCTTCGGATAGGTCTTGATTGGTTATCGTCCGATTGCCAGAAGAACTGAATCACAGGGAGCACAGCGTTCGGCACGCTCGGTCAGCAATAGGTCGCCACTTGTGACTTAAATCACACGACCTTAATGCGCCCTTCATCAGCCCATCTGTCCCATATCTGGACATAAGCCCTTATCGGAACATTTATCCTGGTCGGCCGGATCGGCCGCGCACTGAAGTCGGCTGCCCGCCGGGCAGGCCCTCCACTTCACTCCTGGGGGTGAGAGCAGCCGCGAACCGTAACCTCGGCCCCACCTCGAAGGCCCGCAGCGAGGGCTGTACCGCGGGACTGCGCCACGGACTGCGCCGCGGACTGCGCCGCTGGTCCTACGACCAGGGCCCGATGCCGTTCCGCCCGGTCGCGGGCTACCGTGCGCTACGTGTACTCGTCCCCGCAGCCCGAGGCTGCCTCCCAAGCAACGCCCGACGAGTTCCGGGCGGCGCTCTCCCAGCTCGCCGCCGGAGTGAGCCTGGTGACCGTCCACGACCCGGAGGACGGCGAGGACGTCGGGATGACCGCCACGTCCTTCCTCTCCGTGTCGCTGGAGCCGCCACTGGTCCTGATCTCCGTCCGCGAGGACTCCCGGATGGACGAGGTACTCTCCCGGGCCGACACCTGGGCGGTCTCGATGCTCACCGAAGGACACAAGGCGCTCGGCTCGCGGTTCGCCATGAAGGGCCGGCTCAGTGACCGGCTGCTGTTCGCCGAGGCCCCGCACCGCCGCGGGGCGTTCAGCGACGCCCCGCTGATCGACGGCGCGCTCGCCACCGTGGAGTGCCGCACCGAGCAGCGGATAGCCGCCGGAGACCACACCCTGCTGCTCGGCCGCGTCCTGGAGGCACTGGTGCCCGACCCGGGCGGCCGTCCGCTGCTCTACTTCCGCGGCGGCTACCGCACCCTGGGCTGACCCCGGCGGGGGCTCCGGTCTCCCCGGCCCCTGCCGCCCGGCGCCCGGCGGGCCGCCGTCCTTCCCGACCGACGGCCACCGGCCTGCCGGGCCCGCGTACGGCCCGCCCTGCCCCGCGGGCTACTCGCCCTGCGGGGACCGCCGCCCCTGCTTCAACTCCGAGCGGTGCCGCTTGTTGGTCAGCCGCCGCTCGACCATGCCCTTGCTGGGCCTGGTCGCCCGGCGGGCCTTCGGCGGCGGCGCCGTCGCCTCACCGAGCAGGGAGGCCAGCCTGGCCGCGGCGACCTCGCGGTTGCGCCACTGCGAGCGGTGCTCGGAGGCGCGGACCACCAGCACCCGCCCGTCCACCAGCCTGCCCGCCAGCCGCTCCAGCGCGCGCTGCTTCCAGACGTCGGGCAGCGCGGCCGAGGCCGCCAGGTCGTAGCGAAGCTCGACCTGGGTGTCGGACGTGTTGACGTGCTGGCCACCGGGGCCGGAGGAACGTGAGAAGCGCCAGACGAGCTCGGCGTCGGGGACGACCACCGATCCCCGGACGCGAATGGGCTCGGGCATGCGCCCATCATCCCGCGCCGGGCCCCCGCCGGTCACCCGGTTATCCGACCCGGCGCGCAGCCCCGACAATGGCCTGTGTGATCGAGCTCGGCTACTCCCTCTCCAACCGCTTCCCCGACCCCCCGCAGACCGACTACCGGACCGCGACCACCCACGCGCTGCGGTACGACCTGTTCTGCGGCGACGTCTACCTCGACGCCGAGGGAGCGGAGCTGTCCACGGCCTGGGGATGGGTCCCGGTGCTGGACTTCGCCTGGGCGCTCTGCGACATCGCCGAGGAGCTGGACCGCGACCCGGCCGGCGGTCGCGCCGCCCGGGTGCAGACCGCCGACCTCGACTTCACCCAGAACACCGAACTGCTGCGTTTCGCCCGCCGGTTCAACTGGGTCGAGGTCACCGCCACCTGGCTGCCCGACGAGCCGCCGGCTGTGATCCGTCACGGCGACCTGAGGCGCGAAGCCCGCGACTTTCTCCAGGACACACTCGCCGACCTCTTCGACATGCACCCCGATCTCGCCGACAATCCGGCCATCTGGTCACTTCAGGGCCGGTTCCGTCGAATCTGACGGGGAATACCCGAACCCGTGCCGGCGACGGAAATCCGTCGACCCGCGTGGAACCATCTCCGCCGGTTCCCGCGTTATCCCGGCAAAAGCAATCGAAGGGACAGCACACACCATGCCAGTGAGCCTCTCCAAGGGTGGCAACGTCTCGCTGACCAAGGAGGCCCCCGGCCTGACCGCGGTCACCGTCGGCCTCGGCTGGGACGTCCGCACCACCACCGGCGCAGAGTTCGACCTCGACGCCAGCGCGATCGTGCTGAACGCGGACGGAAAGGTGCTGTCCAACGGCCACTTCGTCTTCTTCAACAACACGAGCAGCCCGGACAACACCGTCGTCCACACCGGTGACAACCGCACCGGCGAGGGCGCCGGCGACGACGAGGCGATCAACGTCAACCTCGCCACGCTGCCGGCCGAGGCCACCCGGATCACCTTCCCGGTCTCGATCTACGACGCCGTCGCCCGGTCGCAGAACTTCGGCCAGGTCCGCAACGCCTACATCCGTGTGATCAACGCCGCCGGTGGCGCCGAGATCGCCCGCTACGACCTCTCCGAGGACGCCGCCACCGAGACCGCCATGATCTTCGGCGAGCTCTACCGCAACGGTGCCGAGTGGAAGTTCCGCGCCGTCGGCCAGGGGTACGCCTCCGGCCTGGCCGGCATCGCCCAGGACTTCGGCGTCCAGCTCTGACGTCGCCCCACGCGGTCCCCGGAGCGCCCGTCCCGCCACCCGGCGGACGGGCGCTCCGCCCGTTCCCGGGCCGCCCGTGACAACGGCGGCGCGGGAGGACGGTGTCCCGTCCTCCCGCGCCGCCGTTCGTTCCCGGAGCCGGGTTCAGCGCGTGGCGCGCAGCTCCGGGAGCTGGATCAGCTCGGTCTCGTCGTGGGGGGTCAGGTCGACCACCTCCGGCCCGGCCGTCTCCTCGGGGTCCGCCCCGACGCCGACCTGCGGCAGCACCTGGGTCTCCGCCTCGGACCGCTCCCGCCCGGCCGTCGCCCGCGCCTGTTCCTGGGCCTGGGCCTGCTCCTGGGCCGCCCGGGCTTCCTGGGCCTGCTGCCGGGCCTGGGCCTCGATCGCCTCGTCCCCCACCACGTCCGCCAGGTCGGTCCGCTCGCCGAGCTCCGCGACACTGCCGACGGCCTGCGCCGGAGCGGCCGGTCGGGCCGGCGCACCGGAGCCGCGGCCGAAGAAGCTGAACCCCTGGCCGCGCACCGCCGAGGACTGCACCGGTCGGGGGCGCTGCCGCTCGACCGGCACGGCGGGCGGGGCAGCGGGCGCCCCGCCGAGCTGCCCGACGGTCGCCGTCAGCACCGGTCGGACCGGCGCCGCGGGAGCCACCCGCGCCGCCGGAGCCGCGGGCGCCGCCGGGACGGCCGCCGCGGAGGGCCCCGCCTCCCCGGGAGCGGGCACCGCGGGCACCACCGGAGCCGGAACCGTCGGCGTCACCCGTGCGGGGGCCGCGGCGGGCACCGGCACCCCGGGCGCCTTCGCGGGCGTCGTCGCAGGCGTCGTCCGGGGCCGCAAGGTGACCTCCGCACCCGCCACGCGCTCGGCCTCCCGCTGCGCCTCCCGTTCCCGCTGCGCCTGCAGCTGCGCCGCGCGCCGCTCCAGCTGCCGCAGCACGGCCCCGGCACGGACGAACGCGGCCGGACTGGCGGGGTACCTGGGCCGGCTCGCGGCGAGCGCCCGCTGGGCCGCCTCGGCCTCCTTGAGCGCCTGCTCGGCGACCGACACGGCGCGTTCCTTGAGCAGCCGGGCGATCTCCGTCTCGGCCTTCGCGAGCCGGGACTTCTCCGCGGTCAGCCGGCGGCCGAACCGGGTCGCCCGCTCCTCGGCCACCTCGGCGGCGTACTCGGCCTCGGCGAGCTGTTCCTCGAACCGCTCCTCGGCCCGCAGGCGCTGCGCGACGGAGAGTTCGGCAGCCGCCCGGGCGGCCCGGTCGCGCTGCCGCAGCAGCACCGCGATCCCGAGCGTCGCGAGCACCGCCGCGACACCCACCGAACGGACCAGGACGGTGTCCTGACTGACAAGCAGCGCGGCCAGCGCGGCGACGATGAGCACGCCGGCGGCGGTGGGGGGAAAGACCCGGCCGAGGACGGAGGAATGACGGTGGCGTCCGCGAGACATGCCAAGAAACTAGCGTGCGAATTGGGGCCGTGTCAGCCCAGGGTCCGCTTTGGCCCTTGACACCGCGCCGGCTCTACCGGACGCACCCGGGGGATCACCAGGGACCGGCGGGGAACGCCTGGTCAGCGGTGGGTGGCCGCAGGCCCGCGCCCGCCCGGGTCGTCGTGGTTCTCCGGCAGCTTGCAGACGTGCTGCAACCAGAGCGCCGCCGCGATCACCGCCACGCCGGCCAGCACCGCGAAGCCGGCGGTGATCGCCTGGTCCTTCCGGGCCGGCACGTCCAGCTCGCCGAGCAGGTGGATCCCGGCTCCCGCGTAGATGCCGGTGACCACCGCAGAGACCAGCGCGCTCGCCTGGCCCAGCACCACCGCGCGGGCCGCGCCCAGCGGGTCGACCCGCTTCGCCCCGGGCTGCCGGTCGCGGGCCGCCTTCAGCCGCGAACGCAGCGACAGCGCGGTGGCGAGCAGGATCACCGCCACCGCGGCCAGCACCACCGGTGCCGCACCGGGCACGGCGGGCAGCGTGTCCAGGGAGGACCAGAGCTTGGCACCGGCCCAGGACAGCGCCGTGGTCGCGGCGGTGATGCCGACCAACAGGCGGAGGCGAAGCAGCTTCACGCGGACAGGGTCCTTTCCCGGGGCAGCGGTGACGGGAGGCCGCCCCCGGGCACGGGCACGGCGGCGCCAGGCCACCGTACCGGGCTCGGCCCGAAGGACACCCCCCGTACCAGGACGCCCACCTGTTCGGCGCCCACCTGTTCGTACGGCCGGGACCCCCGCCGGAGTTCCCCGGCCGGCGACGGCGACGCCGCAGGACCCGGGGCGGGCGGGGCGGACACTACTCCGGCAGGGTCAGCCCGATGTCCTCGCGCCGCCGGACGCCCTGGGCGTCCGGGCCGCCGAGCGCCGCCAGCAGGTCGGCCACCGGCCCGTGGCCGGGCACCTCGGCCTCCGGCTGGGCATCCAGCCACGGGGCGAGCACGAAGGCCCGCTCGTGCGAGCGCGGGTGCGGCAGCAGCAGCTGCGGGTCCTCGCTGGTGACGCCCTCGTAGGCGAGGATGTCGACGTCCAGGGTGCGCGGGCCCCAGTGGACGGTGCGGACCCGGCCGAAGGCGTCCTCGATCGCGTTGCCGCGCTCCAGCAGGTCCCGCGGGGGCAGCGAGGTGCGGAGCACCACCACCGCGTTGTAGTAGGCGGGCTGGTCCTCGGGGCCGCCGACGGCCGCCGTCTCGTACACGGCGGAGACGGCCTTGATCCGGAGCCCGGGGGTGTCGGCGAGGGCGTCCACGGCCCCCTGGAGGGTGTCCAGGCGGTTGCCGAGGTTGGAGCCGAGGGCGATCACGGCGCAGCGCTGGCCGTGCAGGGTGGTGTCGACCGAGTCCACCCGGCTCTCCAGGTCGAACGCGCTCGGCGCGGCGGTCGGATCGATCGTGCTCATGCGCCCGCCCCGTTCCGCCCGGTCCGGACGGTCACCCGTACGGGCCTTTCGGTGAGTCGCTCGCTTCGGTCGCTCATCGGGACTTCCTCTACAGCTGGAACGGGCTCGGCGGCTGCCGCGGGGCGCGCGGTGGTGGTCACGCGCGGGCCCGGTGGATGGTCACGGTCACGTCGTCGAACGGCACGGTGATCGGGGCGTCCGGCTTGTGCACGGTCACCTCGACCTCCTCGACCGCCTGGTGCTTCAGGCACTGGTCGGCGATCCGCTGGGCCAGGGTCTCGATCAGGTCGACCGGCTCGCCGGCGATGATCGCGGTGACCTCCTCGGCCACGACGCCGTAGTGCGCCGTGCGGGTGAGGTCGTCGCCGGACGCGGCGGGGCGGGTGTCCAGGTACAGCACCAGGTCCACCACGAAGGTCTGGCCGTCGACGCGCTCGCGCTCGAAGACGCCGTGGTGACCCCGGGCGCGCAGGCCCCGCAGGGTGACGCGGTCCAGCAAACGAATCACTGCTCCCAGTCGGACTGGCCCCACCCCGGAAGGATGTGGGCAGGCAGGGCGGAGACGGGCGTCGCGCCCGACACTCCGATTTCGAATCTACCCGCGCGCGCCGACAACACCTGACCGTCCTACCCGGCACGAACCGTCGCCACGCGCGCCGGAATGGCGCTTGACGTGAACGTTCGGTGACCGTCCGGGAATTCCCGGACCACCGCCGGGCGACATTTCCCGCCCGTTCCCGGAATCAGTCCTCTTCGTCCTCGTCGGCGCTGGTCAGAACGGGTGAACCGTGATGGGACCAGACTTTCCACCCGGCCGGGGTGCGGCGGAAGAGATTGGTCGAGACGACCTTTCCGCCGACCAGCGGGCCGAGCTCCCCCTCCTCCTCCGCCTCCCCGCCGGAAAGGATGTTCTCGGTGCACGTGACAAGGGCCACATCGCCGTGCACCTCGGCCTCCTCGTCCGTGAGGATGAACTGGATGTACTCGGTGTTCGCCATGATCAACATGTACGAGCGGGTCACCTGGGCCCGTCCGCGCAGCACCGGCCAGCCCGGGTGGACGCAGACCACGCCGCCCTTGTCGTCGGCCTCGTCGGCCCCGAGCCAGGCCTCCTCGACCGCCTCCAGGTCCCCGTTCTCCAGCGCCTCGTAGAGCGCCCGGTTGGCCTCCAGGGCCGCCTCCCGGTCCGCCTCGGCGGCCTGTCGGCCCGCGGTCTCCCCGCTCAACCTGCCGTCACCTGCCATGACCCTCCCGTCCTCCCTGCCGGTCACCCCTGCCGGGCCGCGCGCTGCCAGGCCGCGACCACCCGGACGGCATCCGCCGTGCCGGACACGTCGTGCACCCGCACCGCCCAGGCCCCCGCCCTGGCCGACAGCACCGACACCGCAGCGGTCGCGTCGTCGCGCTCTCGGGCCGGGCGCAGTTCCCCGGTTTCCGGGTCGGCGAGCAGCGTACCCAGGAACCGCTTGCGCGATGCGGCGACCAGGACGGGCCGGCCGAGCGCGGTGAGCGCGTCGAGCCGGCCGAGCAGCTGCCAGTTGTGCTCGGCGGTCTTGGCGAAGCCGAGGCCCGGGTCGAGGATCAGCTGTTCCTCCTTGGCCCCGGCGGCCAGCAGCGCCTCCATCCGGCCGGTGAGCTCGGCGACCACGTCGGTGACGACGTCGTCGTAGACCGCCAGCCGGTCCATGGCCGCGGACTGCCCGCGCCAGTGCATCACCACGAAGGGTGCGCCGGTCTCGGCCACGACCCGGGCCATCGCCGGGTCGGCCAGCCCGCCGGAGACGTCGTTGATGATCACCGCGCCGGCCGCCACGGCCTGCTCGGCGACGGAGGCGCGCATGGTGTCGACGGAGACCGGCACCCCCGCGTCGGCCAGCTCCCGCACCACCGGCAGGACCCGGTTCAGCTCCTCCTCCTCGGGCACCCGCTGCGAGCCGGGGCGGGTGGACTCTCCGCCGACGTCGACCAGGTCCGCGCCGCGGGCGCGGAGCGCGAGCCCGTGGGCGACGGCCCGGGCCGGGTCGTGCCACAGGCCGCCGTCCGAGAAGGAGTCGGGGGTCACGTTGACCACGCCCATGACGGCACAGCGGTCGAGCCGCGGCAGTCCGGCCGGCAGGGAGAAGGGCACCGAATTGCTCATAACCCCATTATCTGGCCGACGTCATCCGGTCACGCGGCAGCCCACCCCGGACGCCGGTCCGGCACCGGCCGGACAAGCCGCCGGCCCCCGCCGAGGACACGCCTCGACGGGGGCCGGCGGACCGGTCGGCGCGGCTCAGGCGGCCTCGCCGACCTCCGGTCGGGCGTCGGCCGGCATCAGCCCCTGGCGCTGCCGCTTGCGGCCGATCCGGGGCATGCCGAGCGTGATGAAGGCCTCCGCCTGCATCGCGGCGAAGCCGATCCGGGGCAGGTCGCGGGTGTTGGGGAAGACCAGGAAGCGGGGCTCCCACTCCGGCTGGAACTTGGCGTTGAACTTGTACAGCGACTCGATCTGGAACCAGCGCGAGAGGAAGACCAGCAGCCCCCGCCAGGCCCGCAGCACCGGTCCGGCGCCGATCCGCTCACCGCGGGCGAGCGCCGAGCGGAACATCGCGAAGTTCAGCGAGACCCGCCGGACCCCCATCGCCGGCACCGCCTGCAGCGCCGCGACGATCAGCAGCTCGTTCAGGCCGGGGTCGGCGGCCCGGTCACGGCGCATCAGCTCCAGCGAGATGCCGTCCGTCCCCCAGGGGACGAAGTGCAGCACGGCCTTGAGGTCGTCGCCGGTCTCGCCCTCCTCCGGGGCCTTGTGGGCGGTGACCACCACGCAGGCGTCGTCACCCGGGTCCCCGAACCGGCCGAGGGCCATCGAGAAGCCGCGCTCGGTGTCGGTGCCGCGCCAGCGGGCCGCGGCGTCGGCGATCCGGTACTTCTCCTCCGGGGTCAGGTCGGAGACCCGGCGCACCTGGCAGGAGTAGCCGTTGCGCTCGATCCGCTTGACCATCTGGCGCACGTTGCGCATCGCCCGCCCGGAGAGCGAGAAGGTGGCCGTGTCGACGATCGCCTCGTCCCCCAGCTCCAGCGCGTCCAGGCCCGCCTCCCGGGTCCAGACCTCGCCGCCGACCTCGCTGCAGCCCATCACGGCCGGCACCCAGGCGTGCTCGCGGGCCTCGGCCATGAAGACCTTGATCGCGCCGGGCCAGGCCTCGACGTCGCCGACCGGGTCGCCGGAGGCGAGCATCACCCCGGAGACCACTCGGTAGGAGATCGCCGCCTTGCCGCTGGGCGAGAACAGCACGCTCTTGTCGCGGCGCAGCGCGAAGTAGCCGAGCGAGTCCCGCTCGCCGTGGCGCTCCAGCAGCCCACGGACCTTCTCCTCGTCCTCGGCCGTCAGCTCCGGCTTGGGCTTCTCCGGGCGCAGCGCCAGGTACGCGGTGGTGAAGGCGGTGATCAGGCCCATCCCGCCGAGCAGGTAGGCGACCAGGTCGGAGACCCGGTCCGAGGTGTAGTGGACCTGTCCCTCGAAGCCGAACAGTCCGTAGACGACGTGCTCCAGCCGCTCGTACAGGCCGGCGTGGCCGAGCTCGTACCTGGTCCGGGTGGAGACGACCAGCAGGCCGAGCAGCACGCTGACGGCGCCCATCACGACCAGGTTGACCACCGCCCGCCAGCGCGTGCGGGGGTCCGCCTTGGCGTAGAACTCGCGCCGGTGGACCAGCACGACCACGAACAGCACCAGCGAGATGACCGCCGGGCCCAGCTGGTGCCAGCGCAGCAGGTGCAGCGCGGCGCCGATCGGCAGCAGGACGCAGACCGCCCGCCAGGCACGCCGCTTGCGCCGGCGCAGCGCGTGCGCGAGCAGCACCAGCAGCAGGCCGACCATCAGGGTGCCGGCGGCGGCCAGGGTGGTGGTGCCGCCGGGCAGCTGCCCGGCGAAGGTGTGCACCTTGGTGTGCCGGAGCTTGGGGAACACCGCGCTCGCGACGTCCACCAGCCCGATCAGCAGACAGGCGTAGCCGACCGCACCGGGCAGCCAGGCCCGCGGTACGGCGGCCGCTTGGGTACGAAGCGTCTGCAGGCCGCGACGGCGGGGCGGCTGCTCGGGGGTCGGCTCAACGGACACGGGAACGCTCATGGAGGTTCAGCGTAGAGGCTTCGGAGCGGTGTCCTGTCACTCCGGGGGAGGAGCCGTGATGGACCTTCATGCGATTTCCTTCATCAGGCAAGACGCACACCAAGGAACCGGAAACGAAGGGTAAGCCGAAGCCCTGGGGGCACTGCGATTGAGCCGAGGGGTGGGTGCCGGAGCCCCTCGCCGCGTGGCGCGACGGGCCCCCGCGTACGCGGTACGTACGGTGGACGCCGCATTCTAGGGCGTCGGTTGCGCACTGCGACCGGCGGCCTCCCGGGCCCTCCCGACGTCCGGACAGCCTAGCCGCGCTGGCCCCGGCTGACGCACCGCCAGACGATGAACCCTGCACCGACAGTGTCCCACCGGAAGGCCCACGGCATGGAACTGACCAGCGACGCGCTGATGAACTCGCTCCTCGCCCTGGGCTCGGCGGCGCTCGTCGCCACCCTCTGGATCTGGCCCAGGCTGGCGCGCCAGCGCCCGCTGCCGGTGCTCGGCCGGGTCGGACTGATGACGGTCACTCAGGTGTCGGTCCTCGCCGTGATGGCGCTCGCCGTCAACAACTCCTTCGGCTTCTACACCACATGGAACGACCTGCTCAGCTCCGGCGGCACCAAGCTCACCCTGACCAGCAACGAGAACCACAAGGGCGGAGCGGCCCCCGACGCACTGCTCCAGCCGACCAACGAGGGCGGCATGGAGACCGTCGGCGACCTGCCGAAGGGGCCGCCCGAGGAGGTCGGCAGGGTCGAGTCGGTCCGGATCACCGGGAAGGAGACCGGCCTGTCCGACCAGATGTTCGTCTACCTGCCGCCCGAGTACTTCGACCCGAAGTTCGCCCTGGTCCGCTTCCCGGTGCTGCTGGCCATCGCCGGCTACCCCGGCACGACGCTCAATCTGATGAAGGACCTGCCGGTCGTCCAGACCGCCGCCGAGCTCCAGCGCACCGGCAGGATGCAGCCGACCATCGTGGTGCTGTCCCGTCCGACCGTCTCCGCGTCGCGCAACACCGAGTGCGTGGACGTCCCCGGCGGGCCGCTCGCCGAGTCCTGGTTCACCAGGGACGTCCCGGAGGCGCTCCGCTCCGCGTACCGGACCAGCCGCTCGCCCGCCGCCTGGGGCACCTTCGGCTACTCGACCGGCGGCAGCTGCGCGTTCCGGCTGGCGATGCGGTTCCCGAACGTCTTCGGCGCGGCCGGCGGACTGCACGGTGACTTCAAGGTCGTGGAGGACCAGTTCACCGGCGGCAGCCTGTTCGGCGGCGACGCGGCGCTGGCCGAGCAGAGCGACCTCGCGTGGCGGCTGCAGAACCTGCCCGTCCCGGCCCTGTCGATGCTGGTCGTCTCCACCCGCAAGGAGGCCGACTACCCGCGGACCGTCCAGTTCGTCGACCTGGCCCAGCAGGTCGCCGCCGCCAACCCCCAGTTCACGGTGGAGTCGCTCTACCTGGACGACGGCGGTCACAACTTCGAGAGCTGGGTGCGCGAGCTGCCCGCCTCGCTGGAGTGGATGGGCCACCACCTCGGCTAGGGCAGCCGGGTGACTACCGGCCGGTCGGGCGGACCGCCCGGCGCCCCGGGGGAACGTATCGAGACCGCCCGGCCGAACGGCCGGCACCGTCCCGGATCCGGGCAGGAGGCCCCATGCTCAGCACCCGATCACTCTTCGACGAGATCTACCGGAACGACGAGGCCTATCAGCTGTTCTGCAGCATCGCAGCCGGCGGCGAGGACCAGGGCGGCTGGGAGAACGAACGGATCACCGTCCTCACCCTCGACCCGGTGCTCGCCCCGAAGATCGCCCGGCACGGCGCCGACGAGCGCAAGCACGGCCGGATCTTCACCCAGCTGCTGAACAAGCGCGGCCTGCCCAGGATCGACGTCCCCGCCGAGGCCGACTACTGCATGCTGCTGGAGCGCCAGGGCGTCGGCCTCGCCCACGAGCGGCTCACCGGCGACGTCCCGCTGACCGAGCGCGAGATCATCACCTACCTGGCGCACAGCCGGGTCACCGAGCAGCGCGCGGCCGAGCAGATGCGCCAGCTGGTGAAGGCCTACGGGGACAACCCCGACGTCGGCCGGGCGATGCGGATGATCTCGGCCGACGAGGACAACCACCTCGCCTACTGCCACGAGGAGCTGCTCCGGCTGGTCTCCGAGGGCCACGGCCCGTACGTCCGGCACGTCCTGGAGACCTGCGCCCGCGGCGAGATCCGCACCCACCGGGACGTCGGGCTCGCGGTGACGTCCCGGATGGCGCGGATCCTGCGCTGGCCGCTCTGGCAGCGGGCCGTGGTCACCGCGGGCGTCCACGCGCTCTACCTGTACGACCGGTCGTACGGCTGGCGGCGGATGGTGCGGCTGCGGATGCCCGCGCGCCGCAACGCGCTGGGCACGCCCGCTCCGCCGCACGCGGTGTCCGACGCCCAGGAGGCGCAGGAGGCGATCTGACCGGCGGCCCGCGGCGCCGACCCGGTCAGCGCCCGATGATGAGGCTCATCGCCTCGGCCCGGGTGGCCGGGTCGCGCAGCTGGCCGCGCACGCAGGACGTGATGGTCTTGGCCCCGGGCTTGCGGATGCCCCGCATCGACATGCACATGTGCTCGCACTCGACCACGACGATCGCGCCGCGCGGCTCCAGGATCCGCATCAGCGCGTCGGCGACCTGGCTGGTGAGACGCTCCTGGACCTGCGGCCGGCGGGCGTAGACGTCGACCAGCCGGGCCAGCTTGGACAGGCCGGTGATCTTGCCGCTCGTGGACGGGATGTACCCGACGTGCGCGACCCCCCGGAACGGGACCAGGTGGTGCTCGCAGACGGACGTCAGCTCGATGTCCTTGACCAGCACCATCTCGTCGTGGCCGAGGTCGAAGGTGGTGGTGAGGACCTCCTCGGGCTCCTGCCAGAGACCCGCGAATATCTCCTTGTACGCCCGTGCCACCCGCGCGGGCGTCTCCAGCAGCCCCTCGCGGTCCGGGTCCTCCCCCACGGCCAGCAGCAGCTCGCGGATCGCGTTCTCGGCCCGCTTCTGGTCGAAGGTGCCGACGGCGGGCGGACCGTCGAGCGTCACCGGGTCGATCATGCGGGCCTCGCTTCTCGTGGGACTGACTTGGCTGAACAGCACGGATGCCGCGCCTCCAGGGTACAAACCCTGGTGACGCGGCATCCATTCCGGCGGGTGCCTGTGCTGCCGGTCAGCCCTCGGCGGGCGGTTCGGGCTGCAGCGGCGGGACCTTCGCCCCGTCGGCCGGGGCGGCCTCGACGGCGGCGGCGCCGTAGGTGAGCGCCAGCTCCTTCGGGGACTGCACCGGCGGGCGGGTCGACGGGGTCCGACGGGCGGACCCCGTCCAGGCCGGACGAGCCGGGCGCTTCACGATGTGCGTGAAGATCTCGGCGATCTGCTCCTTGTTGAGGGTCTCCTTCTCCAGGAGCTCCAGGACCAGGTTGTCGAGCACGTCGCGGTTCTCGACCAGGATCTCCCAGGCCTCGTTGTGCGCGTTCTCGATGAGCTTCTTGACCTCTTCGTCGACCAGCCCGGCGACCTCTTCCGAGTAGTCGCGCTGGTGACCCATCTCACGGCCCAGGAACGGCTCCGAGTTGTCGCTGCCGAACTTGATGGCACCGAGGCGCTCGGTCATGCCGTACTGGGTGACCATGGCCCGCGCGGTGGCGGTGGCCTTCTCGATGTCGTTCGAGGCACCGGTGGTCGGGTCGTGGAAGACCAGCTCCTCCGCCGCACGCCCGCCCAGCATGTACGCCAGCTGGTCGAGCATCTCGTTGCGGGTGGTGGAGTACTTGTCCTCGTCCGGCAGCACCATGGTGTAGCCGAGGGCCCGGCCGCGGGACAGGATGGTGATCTTGTGCACCGGGTCCGCGTTCGGAGAGGCCGCCGCCACCAGGGCGTGGCCGCCCTCGTGGTACGCGGTGATCTTCTTCTCCTTCTCGGACATGATCCGCGTGCGCTTCTGCGGACCCGCCACGACGCGGTCGATCGCCTCGTCCAGGGTGTTGTTGTCGATCAGCTTCTTGTCCGAGCGGGCGGTCAGCAGCGCCGCCTCGTTCAGGACGTTCGACAGATCGGCACCGGTGAAGCCGGGGGTGCGCTTGGCGACGGCCGAGAGGTCGACGTCGGGCGCGATCGGCTTGCCCTTCTGGTGCACCTTGAGGATGTCCAGACGGCCCTGGAGGTCGGGACGCTCGACCGAGATCTGACGGTCGAAGCGGCCCGGGCGCAGCAGCGCCGGGTCCAGGATGTCCGGGCGGTTGGTGGCCGCGATGAGGATCACGCCGCCCTTGACGTCGAAGCCGTCCATCTCGACCAGCAGCTGGTTGAGGGTCTGCTCGCGCTCGTCGTGACCGCCGCCGAGACCCGCACCGCGGTGCCGGCCGACTGCGTCGATCTCGTCGACGAAGACGATCGCCGGGGCGTTCGCCTTGGCCTGCTCGAAGAGGTCGCGGACGCGGCTGGCGCCGACACCCACGAACATCTCGACGAAGTCCGAACCCGAGATCGAGTAGAACGGCACCCCGGCCTCGCCCGCGACGGCACGCGCCAGCAGGGTCTTGCCGGTTCCGGGCGGGCCGTAGAGCAGCACACCCTTGGGGATCTTGGCGCCGACGGCCTGGAACTTGGCCGGCTCCTGCAGGAACTCCTTGATCTCGTGGAGCTCCTCGACCGCCTCGTCCGCGCCTGCGACGTCGGAGAAGGTGGTCTTCGGGGTGTCCTTGGTCAGCAGCTTGGCCTTGGACTTGCCGAACTGCATGACGCGGGAGCCGCCGCCCTGCATCTGGTTCATCAGGAACAGGAAGACCAGAACGATGATCACAATGGGCAGCATCGACAGCAGCAGGCTGACGAGGGTGCTCTGCTTCTCCGGGCTGACGGTGTAGCCCTCGGAGAGCGTGCTCTGGTCGTTGTCGTTGATCTGGGCCTGCAGCTTGTCGGCGATCGCAACGCCCTGGTCCCCGATGTAGGAGGCCTGGAACTTGCTGCCGGACTGCGGCTTGCCGGTGCCCACTGCGGGCAGCTTGGCACCGTCCTTCAGCTGGATCTTGATTGTGCTCGAGTCACCCGTGGTGATCTGCGCCGACTTGACCTGCTTCGCGTCGATCGCTGCGACGACCTGCCCGGTGTCCACCGTCTTGTAGCCGTTCGAATCCGAAACGACCTGCATCAGCACGATGACGGCGAGGACGGCCAGCACGATCCACATGATCGGCGCACGGAAGTATCGCTTGACGTCCATCCATGCGGGGCGTTGCCGCCCCGTCCCTCCTGCCACTCAACGGCGCCGCGGGGCTGTGGGCCGCCGGCGCATCCGGTCTGTGCTCATGTGAAGAGCGGTTTTATTGGACCGTACCGCAGTACGACCCGCTCATGGCGGGAGCACAGCGACACGACAGTGTTTCTCTGTTCCCCCGACCCAACGGGCAGGAACGGCCAACCGTTCCCGCCCGTCGTCCGAACGGGGTCAATCAGCCGCCGTAGACGTGCGGGGCGAGCGTGCCGATGAACGGCAGGTTGCGCAGCTTCTCGGCGTAGTCGAGGCCGTAGCCGACCACGAACTCGTTGGGGATGTCGAACCCGACGTACTTGACGTCGATCTCGACCTTGGCGGCGTCCGGCTTGCGCAGCAGCGTGCAGACCTCCAGCGAGGCCGGGCCGCGCGAACCCAGGTTGCCGAGCAGCCAGGAGAGGGTCAGTCCGGAATCGATGATGTCCTCGACGATCAGCACGTCACGGCCGGCGATGTCGGTGTCGAGGTCCTTGAGGATACGCACCACGCCGGAGGACTTGGTGCCCATCCCGTAGGAGGAGACCGCCATCCAGTCCATCGTGACCTGCGAGTGCAGGGCCCGGGCGAGGTCGGCCATGACCATCACGGCACCCTTGAGGACGCCGACGATCAGCAGGTCCTTGCCTGCGTAGTCGCGGTCGATGCGCTCGGCCAGCTCCAGGAGCTTCGCGTCGATCTCGTCCTTGCTGATGAGCACCTTCGCGAGGTCAGCGCCCATGTCGTTCTGGTCCACCGGGGATACGTCCTCAAACGTGTCGGGGTCTGGATGGCCGGCGGCCGGCTTCCCCGGGGCACACCAGCCCGTCAGTCGCCCTGTCGCCGAAAGACCAGCGTGCCACACCGCCGGGTGGCTTCGACGCCCCCGGGTAGGTGCAGCGGCCCCTGGCCGCGCCATCCGGTGACCAGCAGGTCGATCGTTTCGAGGTGCCGGGCGAAGAGGTCCCCGGCCGGGCAGCCCGCGCGCAGCGCGGCCCGGCGCAGCACCCGGCGGCGCACGGCGGAGGGCAGTTCGGCCAGCTTCACGGCGTCCAGGGTGCCTTCGCCCGTCCGGAGGTCGCGTTCGGCCAGGGAGGCCCACTGGTCCAGCGCGTCGGCGTCGTCGCGGAACAGCCGGGCGGTACGGGCGAGCGCCTCGACCACGCCGCCGCCCAGGTGCTTCTCCAGCACCGGCAGCACCTCGTGGCGGACCCGCGAGCGGGTGAAGGCCGGATCGCAGTTGTGCGGGTCGTCCCAGACCGGGATGGACTGCGCGGAGCAGGCCTGCCGGGTGGCGGCCCGGTCCAGTTCCAGCAGCGGGCGGCGGTAGCGGCCCTTCTGGGCCGGCATCCCGGCCAGCGAGCGGGAGCCGGAGCCGCGGGCCAGGCCCAGCAGGACCGTCTCGGCCTGGTCGTCGCGGGTGTGGCCGAGCAGGACGGCGACCGCGCGGTGGCGCTCGGCGGCCTCGTCCAGGGCGGCGTACCGGGCGTCGCGGGCGGCGGCCTCGGGGCCGCCCTCGCGGCCGACCTGGACCGGGATCGCCTCGACCGGGTCGAGCCCGAGCTCGCGGAGCCGGTCGGCGACCTGGGCGGCCCGGTCGGCGGATCCCGCCTGGAGGCCGTGGTCGACGGTGACGGCGCCGACCCGCAGACCGATCTTGGGGGCCTCGAAGGCGGCCGCGATGGCCAGGGCCATGGAGTCCGCGCCGCCGCTGACGGCGACCAGGACCAGCGGGGAGCCCGGCGCGGCGGGGGTGCGCGGCAGCCCGGACGGGTGGCGGTGGGCGTTGCCGATCAACGTGGTGCCGACGGCGGCGACGGCCAGCGGCACGCCGCCGGTGCGTTCACGCGGCTCGCGGACCGGGGCGGTGAAGGTGGAGCCGGCCTCGGCGGCGAGGTCGGCGAGGGTACGGCGTACGGCCAGGCGTATCGCTGCGACGGCGGGGTGAGGGCCCACGGCGGACGACTCCTCGGCAGAGGGGGACAGGACGGCTGTGGGCGCGGCGGGGACCGCGCATCCATGCGCACCGCGTTACCGGGCGCTCACAGATGGTGGCAGAAAGGAGGCACCCGCTACGCCACCCGCGCCACCGGTACGACCACCGTCCCACGTTCGGGTGAATGGAGAAACGTATCTTCACCCGCCATCTGCACGACTGGACCACTCGTACGAACGGGTTTGACCGCGCGCGACCACCCTTCGGACCGAACGCCCCGCCGAGACGGTCGTCCGCCCCCGCTCCCGGCCCGTCCCCGGCGACCGAAGGTCCGCGCCGGCCCGCCGAGGACGACGCCCTCCGGCCCGACGACGGGCACGGAGGGCGGACGGACGGCGGGACGGAAGGGGTTACCGCGCAACCCGGGCGACCCAGGCGGCCGGGTCGTGGATCTCCTCCTTGGTCGGCAGGGTGTTCGGCGAGGTCCAGACCCGGTTGAAGCCGTCCATCCCGACCTGGTCGACCACGCCCCGGACGAAGACCGCGCCGTCCTGGTACTGGCGGAGCTTGGCGTCCATGCCGAGCAGCCGGCGCAGCACCAGGTCGAGCCGGTTGGCGCCGCGGTCCCGGCGCTGCTGGAACTTCTCCCGGATCTCCGCCACGCTCGGCACCACGGCCGGGCCGACGCCGTCCATCACCACGTCGGCGTGGCCCTCCAGCAGCGACATCACGGCTGTCAGCCGGGCGAGGATCTCGCGCTGCGCCGGCGACTGGACGATCTCCAGCAGTCCGGCGGACGGGGCGCTCTCGGCACGGCCGCCGAGTCCGGGCAGGCCGCCGCCGAGCGTGCCGGCCGCGTCGCGCAGCCGGTCCAGCAGCGCCCCCGGGTCGACGTCGGTCTCGGACAGGAACGACTGCACCTCGGACTGGATGTGGTCGCGCAGCCAGGGCACCGCGGTGAACTGGGTGCGGTGGGTCTCCTCGTGCAGGCAGACCCAGAGCCGGAAGTCGGCCGGGTCGACGTCCAGCTCGCGCTCGACGTGCACGATGTTCGGCGCCACCAGCAGCAGCCGGCCCGGGCCTGCGGTCTCGGGGCCGAGCCGCGGCTTGTCGAACAGGGCCGCCGGGCTGTCCGGCGTCTCCAGCGAGGACTCGGCCGGGGCGAAGGTCTCGTACTGGCCGAGCACCTTGGTGGACAGGAAGGCCAGCAGGGCGCCGACCTCGATCCCGGTGGCCTTCTCCCCCACCGTGCCGAAGACTCCGGGGCCGGAGCCGTTGGCCCGGCGCGCCTGGAGCTTCTCCACCAGCGGCTGGACGATCGTGCGGAACCCCGCCACGTTGGCCCGCACCCAGCCGGGGCGGTCCACGATCAGCACCGGGGTCGCGACCGCCTCGGCCAGGCTGCTGGACCGCATGCCGGTGAACTCCCGGACGTGTTCCTCGGCCTCCAGGGCGTGCCGGCGCAGTTCGGCGACCACTGCGGCCGCCTCGGCCCGGCTCACCTCCGGCCCCGGCCGTACCAGCCTGGTCGCGGTTGCGACCGCGAGATTCCAGTCGACCATGTCAGCACCGCCGCTCGCGCTCGTCATGCCCTCACCGTACGTGCTCTCGTCCGCCGGGGGGAGCCACAGTGGCCGGTCAGTGGCAGCCGCAGGCCGCCAGCCGGGCGACGATGCGGTCCATCGCGGCGCGGGCCGCGTCGACGGGGGCCCCGGTCCGGGTCATCACGGCGAAGGAGAGCAGCCGGCCCTCGGCGTCCACCACGGTGCCCGCCAGGGTGTTGACGCCGCTGAGGCTGCCGGTCTTGGCGCGGACCAGCCCGGCCGCGTCGGCGGCGCCGGATCCGGCGCCGAACCGCTTGCCGAGGGTGCCGGTGAAGCCCGCGATCGGCAGACCGGTCATCACCGGTCGCAGCGCCGGGTGCTGGTCGGCGCCCGCCAGCGCGAGCAGCCTGACCAGGACGACCGGCGGGATCGCGTTGCCGGTGTGGAGGCCGCTGCCGTCGTTGATCACCACCCCGGTCATCGGCACGCCGAGCCGGGCGAGTTCCTGGGTGACCGCGGTGGCGGCACCCTCGAAACCGGCCGGCTGGCGGGCGGCGAGCGCGGCCTGACGGGCGATCGCCTCGGCGAGGGTGTTGTCGGAGGTGGTCAGCATCCGTTCGACCAGCCGGGCCATGGTCGGCGAGTCCACCCGGCCGAGCACCGCGGCGTCGGCCGCGGCCGGGGCGGACGCCTGCTTGGCCTTGCCCTGGACGGTGATGCCCTGGGCCTTCAGCAGGCCGGCGAAAGCCTCGGCGGCCTGGCCGGCCGGGTCGGCGAACCGGGCCGGGGCGTCCTCGCGGCTCTTCGGGTCGACCTTGCCCTCGTCCACCATCAGGGAGGTGACCAGCGCGATGTTCTCCCCGTCGTGGTTCTTGTGCTGCGGGTTGCCCGAGTAGAGCGAGAGGTCGTAGTCCAGCGAGACGGTGGTGGTGCCGGCGGCCTTCAGGGCAGTGGCGGTCTGCCGGGCCAGCGCGTCCAGCGACGCCGGGGCGGTGTCGGGGTCGGCGGGCAGGCCGGCGATCTGCACCTGGTCGGCGGGCAGTGCGGTCAGCGTGGGGTCGCCACCACCCACGAGGGTGATCCCGCCGGGGGCCGCGCCCTTGACGACCCGGGTGGTCAGCCGGGTCTCCGCCGGGATCAGCGAGAGGGCCGCGACCGAGGTGGCCAGCTTGGTGGTGGAGGCGGGCGTGGCCGGGGTGTTCTCCCCGCTGCCGTACAGGAGCCGACCGTCGGCGGCGTCCGCGACGGCGAGGCTGACGGTGCCGAGGTTCCGGTCGCCGAGCACGGGGGCGAGGGCCTGTTGGAGTCCCTGCGCGGTGGGCAGTCCGGCGCCCGGGCCGGCCTCGGCGGCGGCCAGCACCGTGCCGGCGGCGGGTGCGGGGCGGGCGGCGGAGCCGGGGGACGCCGAGGCGGACGCCGCCCCGGGCGTGCCGGTCGCGGGCGTACCCGGCCCGGGCGTGCCGGTGCCGGGCGGTGCGGTGGACCCGCCGGGCGTGGGCGTCGCCCCGGGTGTCGCGGAAGGCTGCGCGTACGCACCACCCGAGGTCAGCACCGTCCCCGCGACCAGTAGTGCCGTCCCGAACAGCCCCGCGGCCGTCCCCCGACGGCGGCCCCCCGCCCCAGCCCCTGCGCGCACGACCCGGCCCCTTTCCTGAGCATCCACTCCCGTAGGAGACACTTGGATTCTGTCAGTCCCTACCTTGGAGGAACCGTTGGAGTTCGACGTCCTGATCGAGATCCCGAAGGGCTCCCGCAACAAGTACGAGGTCGACCATGAGACCGGTCGCCTTCGCCTGGACCGGATGCTCTTCACCTCGACCCGCTACCCGGCCGACTACGGCTACGTCGAGGGCACCCTCGCGGACGACGGCGACCCGCTGGACGCGCTGGTCATCCTGGAGGAGCCGACCTTCCCCGGCTGCCTGATCAAGTGCCGCGTCATCGGCATGTTCAAGATGACGGACGAGGCCGGCGGCGACGACAAGCTGCTGTGCGTCCCGGCGACGGACCCGCGCTGGGAGCACCTCCAGGACATCCACCACGTCTCGGAGTTCGACCGCCTGGAGATCCAGCACTTCTTCGAGGTCTACAAGGACCTGGAGCCGGGCAAGTCGGTCGAGGGTGCCAACTGGGTCGGCCGCGCCGAGGCCGAGGCCGAGGTCACCGCGTCGATCAAGCGTCTGGCGGAGCAGGGCGGCCACTGAGTCGTCGTACCGATCTCGTCCGCCCGGCGGTCCGTCCGCCGGAGCGGCTCGGGGCAGGTCGCGGCAGTCGAAGGCCGGGGTTCGCGGGGTTGTCCCGCGGGTCCCGGCCTTCGCCGTTCTCCGGGACTCCCGGGGGGTACGAATCTTCCCGACACCCTGTCGGCATGACGAAAGATTAGGCTAGGCTAACCAAAGCAATCGGGGGTGTACTCGATACCTGGAGGCCCGCATGCCCATACCCGAGCAGCCCGTCCCGTTCTCCACCGTGCTGCGCACCGCGAGCAGCGCGGAACACGAGGCCGCGGAACAGTCCTCGTTCATGAGCCGGCTCCTCGGCGGGCACCTCGGGGTCGACGCCTACGCCGACCTCACCGGCCAGCTCTGGTACGTCTACCGCGCCCTGGAGGGCCGGGCCGCCGAGCTGGCGGAGCACCCGGTGGCCGGGCCGTTCATCGACCGGGCCCTGATGCGGACCGCCGCCATCGAGCGCGACCTGGCGCACCTGCTCGGGCCCGGATGGCGCGACGCGCTGTCGCCGCTGCCCGCCACCGCCGCGTACGCGGCCCGCGTGGAGGAGCTGGCCGAGCAGTGGCCGGCGGGGTACGTCGCGCACCACTACACCCGCTACCTGGGCGACCTGTCGGGCGGCCAGATCATCCGCGGCATCGCGGAGAAGACCTGGGGCTTCGACCGCAAGGGTGACGGCGTGCGGTTCTACGTCTTCGAGGAGGTCGGCAACCCGGCCGCCTTCAAGCGCGACTACCGGGCCAAGCTGGACGCCGCGGGGCTGGCGCTGGACGAGATCGAGCGCCGCCGGGTGGTCGAGGAGTGCAAGCAGGCCTTCCAGCTCAACGGCGCGATCTTCCGGGACCTCGACACGCGGTACCCGCTGAGCGCCTGAACGACCCCGCACGGCGACGGCCCCGGCGAGCAGCTGCTCGCCGGGGCCGTTCCCGTGGGGCCGCCGGCTCGGGACCGTCGAGCCGGCGGCCGGTCCTCAGGCCCGGGCCGCGCCGCGACGGCGGGCCAGGACGGTGGCGCCGCCACCGGCCAGCAGCAGACCGCCGGCGGTGGCCAGCAGCGGGGCCACCGGGGTGGACGAGCCGGTGGAGGCCAGCACGCCCGAACCGCCCAGCGAGGCGCCGCCGGAGGTGGTGAGCGAGGCACCGCCCACCGAGCCCGCACCGGTGCCCGTACCCGTGCCGGTACCGCCGCCGGTGCCGCCCGCGGCGGTCCCGCCCGTCGTGCCGCCGCCGGCCGGGTTGGTGGGCAGCTGGGCGTTCTTGTCGAAGGCCAGCGAGACGGTGACCGGGTCGAGCACCTCGCCCGCCGGGTAGTTGGCGAAGGCCGGCACGCCCTCGGCGGTCAGCGTGGCCGGAACGCCGGTGAGCGTCACCACGCCGTTGACCGGGGCGAGGGAGGCCTTGGACAGGTCGAGCTTGGCGATCCGGGCACCCGACAGCGTGGACGTCTTGCCGTCCAGGGACTTGGCGTTGACGTCGGCGGTCAGGAACGCGCCGTCCTTGCCGATGCTCAGGCCGAGCTTGGAGAAGGTGGTGTCCAGCTGGTAGCCGCCGGCCGCGGGGTGGCCGAGGAAGCGGACGGAACCGGCGAAGCCCGCCGACAGGGTGTGGTTCCGGGTGTCGTAGCTGCCGGTCGCGCCGCCGAAGCGGTAGTCGGCCGCGCCGCCGCCGAACTCGACCTTGCCGTTGGCCACCGGGCTCTGCAGGTACTTGCGGAAGCTCTCCTTGACCTTCCAGTCCAGGCTGCCGTCGACGACGGCGAGCTGGCCGGCGGCCGGCGGGGTGGTCGACGTGGTCGTGGCCGACGGGGTGCCGGTGGCGGTGGCCGACGGGGACCCGCTCGGGGAGCCGGTGGCCGACGGGCTGCCGGACGCGGAGGGCGAGCCGGTCGCGCTCGGCGACTGGGTGGCCGACGGAGAACCGCTCGGGGAGCCCGTGGCGGTCGGCGACTGGGTCGCGGCCGGGGACTGCGTCGCCGAGGGGGAGCCCGTGGCGGTGGGCGACTGGGTCGCGGAGGGCGTCGCGGTGGCGGTCGGCGTGGCGGTCGGGGACGGGGTGGCCGGGCTCTGCTTGAGCAGCAGCGCCAGCGGGTCCATGTCCGAACCGGCCTGGTAGAAGCCCGCGAACGCCTTGGCGCCCTGCTCGGTGAGCTTGGCCGCCGCCGGCACGCCGTTGGTGGTGTCCCGGGCGACCGTGAAGGTCACCAGCGGCACGTCGTCCCGACGGGTGACCTCGGTGGCGCCCATCGACTCCTTGGACGCGGTGTCGGCGGTCAGCGTGCCGGCCGTCCCGGCCGTGGTGATCCTCAGGTCGCTGAGGGCGACGTCGAGCGCGCCGTGGTGGGCGGTGAAGCGGACCCCGCCGGTGAACGAGGAGCTGAGCGCGTGGGTGGACATGTCGTAGGCGGCGCTCACCAGACCGAAGTGGAAGGTCCCGTCGGCGTTGGTGGTGGCGCCGCCGGTCAGCTCCACGGCGCCCTGGCCGACCGGGCCGGTCACGTAGTTCCGGAAGCTGGCCTTCACACCCCAGTCCAGCGAACCGGTGTCGTACGTGACGGTGGTCGGGGCACCGGCACCGAAGGCCAGCGCGGGGACGCCTGCGGCGGCCAGGCCGAGACCGGCGGTGACGGCGGCCAGGGCCGCCAGCCGGGTGCGGTTGCGGCGGCCGGCCGAAGGCAGGGCGGTGCTGCGGGACATGGGGGTACTCCGATCGGTGAGCGGGGGAAGGTGGAGCGGCGGTCAGGCCGCGTCGGCCGGGGCGGTGGCCGGGGGGTCCGTCGGCGCGGCCCGGCGCCGGCGGAGGGTGTACACGCCGCCGGCCGCGGCAATCGCCGCCACCAGCACGACGCCGGCCACCACGGCCGCCGTCGGCACTCCGCCGGATCCGCCCGCATCGGCGGCGTCGGCCACCGGGGCGGCGGAGGGCGAGGCGGTCGCCGACGGGGCCGGCGTCGCCGCCGGGGCGCTGCCGATGTCGGGCAGCGGCGGGAGGGCGGCGGCCGGGTCGAGCGCGACGGCGAAGCTCAGCGGGTCCATCACGGTGCCCGCCGGGTAGAGGTTGCCGAAGGCCTTGGCGCCCGCCTCGGTGAGCTTCAGCGGGAGTTCGGCTGCCTTGAGCAGGCCGCCCTCGGGCTTCAGCCCGGCCGGGTCGAAGGCGCCCAGCTCGACGCCGGTGAGCTGCTGGGCGGCGCCGTCCGGCGTCCGGCCGGAGACGTCGGCGAGCAGCCTCCCCTGACCGTCGGCGATCGTCACGCCGAGGTTGGCCAGGGTGAGGTCCAGCCCGTGGGTGTCACCGGTCTTCAGGCCGGTGAAGCGGACGCCACCGGTGAAGGCGGCGGTCAGGGCGCCGGTCGCCGGGTCGTAGGCGCCCTTGGCCGGGGTCCAACGGAAGAAGGCGCCGCCGTCCGCCGCGCCGCCGGTGAGCTCCCAGCGGCCCTGGGCGATCGAGCCGGTGACGTAGTCGCGGAAGGTCCGTCGGACGCCCCAGTCGAGCGCGCCGTTGCCGAACTCCGCCCGGGCGACGGCATCCTGGGTCGCCGCCGGGGCGGCCGGCGTCGTCGGTGCGGCGGTCGGCGCCGGCGTGGTGGGCGTTGCTGCGGTCGGTGCGGCGGTCGGTGCGGACGTCCCGGCCGGGGTCGACGCGGCGGCCGTCGGGGCCGTCGAGGGTGCCGTCGAAGCCGGCTGGGCCACCGGGAGGTTGACCGAGAGGTTGACCGGGTCGAGCGCCGTCCCGGCGGTGTAGAAGCTGCCGAAGGCCCTGGCGCCGGCGTCGGTCAGCGTCGCCGGGACGCCGCTGAGGGTCAGGGTGCCGGCCGCGCCGCGCAGGTCGACGCCGGCCAGCGAGAGGTCGGCCAGCTTGGCCTGGCTCGCACTGCTGACCTGGCCGGTCTCCTTGGACCTGCTGCTGATGTCCGCGTACAGCCCGGCCGCGCCGCCCGGAGCGGCCCGGAAGGTGAGCCGTCCGACACTCAGGTCGAGCACGTTGACACCGTTCTCCTGGTGCCCGGTGAACCGGACCCCGCCGGAGAACGCCGCGGTCAGCGCGCCGCTCGCCGGATCGTACGTGCCGGTGGCGGAGTGGAACCGGAAGCCGCTGCCGGAAACGGTCGCCGCACCTCCGGTCAGCGCCCAACTCCCCTTGGCTATCGGCCCGGTGACGTACGTCAGGAAGGACTGCTTGATCCCCCAGTCGAGCCGCCCGCCGGAGACCTTCCCCTCGGCCGCCACCGCCTGGCCGGGCAGCAGCGCGGCCGTCATCAGGGCAGCCAGGGCGGCCACCAGGACGGCGGCCAGACGACGTAGCCGGCTGGGCAGAGGCACGCGGATCACTCCTCGGCGCGACGGGGGAAAGAGAGTCGGTACACCACCGACCCCCTTGCGGGATTGAGGTAAGGCTAACCTAATATATGAGTCAAGAGCCCCGCCGGTCGCCCCCCACACATGGCGCCCAGCAGGGACAACTCCCACCGAAGGGGCCCATGTTGAGCAGCAGTACCACCCGAAGCCGGGCAGCCCTCGGGCCTGCCCTCCTGCTGCTCGCCCTCGGCCTGCTGCTCACCCTGACCGCCTGCGGCCCGTCCACCGGTTCCACCGGCGCCGCCACCGGAACGGGCGTCACGAAGGCCCCGGACACGGTCGAACCGCTGCCCGGCGAGCCCGCCCCGCAGCTCCCGGCCACCGTCGCCTCCGCCGACGGACGCCAGGTCACCGTCGCCAGCGCCGACCGGATCGTCCCGCTCAACGGCAGCCTGGCCGAGATCGTCTTCAGTCTGGGCCTCGGCCCCAAGGTGATCGCCCGGGACGTCTCCACCACCTTCCAGCAGGCCGCCGCCCTCCCGGTGATCACCCAGGCCCACGACGTCTCGGCCGAGGGCGTGCTCTCGATGCACCCGACCCTCGTCCTCGCCGACCGCTCCACCGGCCCGGCCGAGGCGATCGAACAGATCCGCGCCGCCGGCGTCCCGCTGATCGTGCTGGACGACGCCAAGAAGCTCGGCGACGTCGGCCCGCGCATCGACACCGTCGCCGCCGCACTCGGGGTCCCCGACGCCGGGCGGCAGCTGAAGGAGCGCACCGAGCAGCGGATCGCCCAGGCCAGGGCCGCCCTGCCGGCCGTCGACCGCCACCCCAAGGTCGCCTTCCTCTACCTCCGCGGCAGCGCCTCGGTCTTCCTGCTCGGAGGCCCGGCCTCCGGCGCGGGCTCGCTGATCGAGGCGGTCGGCGGCGAGGACGCCGGAACCGCCGCCGGGCTCTCCGGCGACTTCACCCCGCTCACCAGCGAGGCCCTGGTCAAGGCGGCACCCGACGCGATCCTGGTGATGAGCAAGGGCCTCGACTCCGTCGGCGGCGTCGACGGCCTGCTCAAGCTGCCCGGCGTCGCCCAGACCCCCGCCGGGCTGGACCGCCGGGTCGTCTCCGTCGAGGACGGCCAACTGCTCAGCTACGGCCCGCGCACCCCGCAGGTGATCCGCGAGATCGCCGAACAGCTCTACCCGGCGGCCGCCAAGTGACCACCGCCGTACAGAAGAAGACCGTCCCCCTGGCCCGGCCCCGGAGCCGGACCACCCTGGTCGTCGTCGGCCTGGCCGTCGCGCTGGTGCTCTGCGCCCTGCTCGCGGCCGGGATCGGCGCCTACCGCATCCCGCTCGGCGACATCCTCGCCTCGTTCGCCCACCGGCTCGGCCTCGGCGGACACCCGCTCGACCGCGTCCCCGAGTCGGTGCTCTGGAACGTCCGGCTCCCCCGCGTGGTGCTGGCCCTGCTGGTCGGCGGCTCGCTCGGCTGCGCGGGCGCACTGATGCAGGGCGTCTTCGGCAACCCGCTCGCCGAACCCGCCGTGATCGGCGTCTCCTCCGGCGGCGCGGTCGGCGCGGTCGCCTGCATCGTGCTCGGCCTGGACGCGTTCGGCAACTGGACCATCACCGCCTTCGCCTTCGCCACCGGCCTGCTGACGGTCTTCGCGGTGTACGCGATGTCCCGCTCCGGCGGCCGCACCGAGGTGGTCACGCTGATCCTCACCGGCGTCGCGGTCAACGCCTTCTGCGGCGCGCTGATCGGCCTCTTCCTCTTCACCGCCGACACCGCCGCGATCAACCAGGTCACCTTCTGGCAGCTCGGCTCGCTCGCCCAGGCCACCTGGGGCAAGGTGCTGGCCGTCCTGCCGTTCGCGCTCGTCGGACTGGCCCTCGCCCCCCGGTACGCGCGGCCGCTGGACCTGCTCGCGCTCGGCGAGCGGCCGGCCCGCCACCTCGGCGTCGACGTCGAGCGGATGCGCCTGGTGCTGATCACCCTGGTCGCCCTGCTCACCGCCGCCGCCGTCGCGGTCAGCGGCATCATCAGCTTCGTCGGCCTGGTCGTCCCGCACCTGCTGCGGATGGTCGCCGGACCGGGCCACCGGTTCCTGCTGCCCGCCTCCGCCCTCGGCGGCGCCCTCGTCCTGGTCGCCGCCGACCTCGCCGCCCGCACCCTGGCCGAGCCCGCCGAACTCCCGCTCGGCGTGCTCACCGCACTGATCGGCAGCCCGTTCTTCTTCTGGCTGCTGCGCCGCACCCGGACCAAGCAGGGAGGCTGGGCATGAGACTGCGAACCCGTCCCGAGGTGCCCGCACGCCCCGCCCCGGGCACCGAACTGCTCACCGCCGAGGCCGTCCGGCTGACCGTCGGCGGGCGCGAGCTGCTGGCCGGCGCGGACGTCCGGGTGACGGCCGGCGAAGTGGTCGCCCTGCTCGGACCGAACGGCGCCGGGAAGTCCACCCTGCTCTCCGTGCTGGCCGGCGACCTCCCGCCGACCGCCGGCGAGGTCCGCCTGCTCGGCCGGCCGCTGGCCGGCTACCGGCCCCCCGAACTCGCCCGGCACCGCGCGCTGCTGCCGCAGTCGGCCGCCCTCTCCTTCCCGTTCCCGGCGGACGAGGTGGTCCGGATGGGCCGCGCGCCCTGGTCCGGTACGGCCGCCGCCGCCGAGGACGACGCGGTGGTCGCCGAGGCGATGGCCGCGACCGAGTCCACCGCCTTCGCCGGACGACCGTTCACCGCGCTCTCCGGCGGCGAGCGGGCCCGGGTGGCCCTGGCCCGGGTCCTCGCCCAGCGGACCGCGCTGCTGCTCCTCGACGAGCCCACCGCCGCGCTCGACCTGCGCCACCAGGAACTGGTGCTGCGGGTCGCCAGGGCCAGGGCCGCCGCCGGGGACGCCGTGGTCGTCGTCCTGCACGACCTCACGCTGGCGGCGGCCTACGCGGACCGGGTGGTGCTGCTGACCGGCGGTGCGACGGTCGCCGACGGACCGGTGGCCGAGGTGTTGCGCGCACCGCTGCTCAGCGAGGTCTACGGCCACCCGGTCGAGGTGCTGCCGCATCCGCGCACCGGCGTCCCGCTGGTCCTGCCCGAGCGCGACTGACGCGGTCCGGGCCGGGCCGGTTCGGCTGAGGTCCGGCCGGTCCGGTTCGGTCCAGCACGGGTCGGTCCAGCTCGGTTCGGTCCAGCACGGGTCGGTCCAGCTCGGTTCGGTCCAGCTCGGTTCGGTCCGGGTGGGTCGCCTCAGCCCTCGTCGTCCAGCCGGAAGCCGATCTTCAGGCCGACCTGGTAGTGCTTGACCCGGCCCTCCTCAAGGTGGCCCCGGACCTGCGTCACCTCGAACCAGTCGAGGTTGCGCAGCGTCCGGGAGGCCCGCTCGACCCCGTTGCGGATCGCGGCGTCGATACTCTCGGTCGACGACCCGACGATCTCGGTCACCCGGTAGACGTGCTCGCTCATGACGGACTCCCTCAGCTGTGCGACGGCCCCCGGTCCACCGTGCACCGGAGGCCGTCCGTCCGCACTCCGACGACCGCCGGCCGGGGCCGCCGGGGCCCACGGCGAGGGGCCGGCGCCGGGGCCCGCGGCGCCGGGGCCCGCGGCGCCGGGGCCCGCGGCGCCGAGGCTCAGAAGGCCGCCCGGACCCCGCCCACCGGCACGCCACCACCGAACAGCGGGGAGGCGGCTATCCGCTCGACCGTCCCGTCCTCGGCGGAGACGCCCAGCCGGTGCAGCGCGGCCGCCAGCACCGGTCCGCGGGCCCGCTCGGCACCGTCGTCGATCTTGAAGGCGAGCGCCCGGCCGTCCGGCAGCGCCACCACCTGGACCGCCTCGGCGCCCATCTTGGAGAGCGCGCCCGGCACCGCCCGCATCAGCCAGGTGTCGGCCCGGCGGGTGCCGGCGACGTACTCGGGGTGCGCCCGCATCGCGTCGGCCACCCGGCGCTGCGGCGTACCGGCCCCGGCCAGCACCAGCGCCCGATAGCCGCGGGCCAGTCCGGTGAGGCTGACCGCCAGCAGCGGCGCACCGCAGCCGTCCACCCCGGCGTGCCCGGCGGTCTCCCCGGTGGCCTCCTCCAGCGCCTCGCGGGCCAGCAGCTGGACCGGGTGGGCCGGGTCGAGGTAGCTGTCGACGGGCCAGCCGTTGGCGACACAGGCGGCCAGCCAGCCGGCGTGCTTGCCGGAGCAGTCCATCAGGATCGGCGCGCGCTCTCCGCCGGATCGCAGGTACTGCTCGGCCTCGGTCTCGTCGAGCGGGAGGTCGGCCGGCGTCCGCAGGGCGGACTCGTCGAGCCCGGCCTCGGTCAGGATCCGTCGGACCCCGTCGAGGTGAAACGATTCTGCCGAGTGGCTGGAAGCCGCCAGCGCCAACAGTTCACCCTCGATCGCCAGTCCGGCCCGCAGGGTGGCCACCGCCTGGAACGGCTTGGCACAGGAGCGCGGGAACACCGGCGCGTCCGGCGCACCCAGCGCGAACTCGACCGAGCCGTCGGCGGCCAGCAGGACCAGCGAGCCGTGGTGCCGGCCCTCGGTGAACCCCGAGCGGACGACCTCGGCGAGCACGGACAGGGCGGTGGGGTTGGACATGGCGGGAGCCTTCCGGAAATGAGGGTGGGCCGGGGGCGAGCCGGGAACGGCCCCGCCCCTGGCGCCTCACCCGGTCAGAGCGGGCCGCCTGCGAGCAGGTCGTCGACCCGTGCTTCCCCATCACGGTACCTGCGGGTGATCTCCGCGTTGCAGCCGTCCGCCGTCCGCAGCAGCAGCTGCCGCCGCCCGGAGACCTCACGCTCGTGCGCGCGCAGCCGGTCCAGTGCCGCCAGCAGCTCCTCGGCCGGGTGCGCGGCCAGGTCGGCCAGCTGCACGTCGCCCATCAGTGCGTCCGCCTCCAGCTGGGACTGCTGGCCGCGCGGCGGGCCCAGGGTGACGTGCCGGGCGGACCGACGGACGGTGGACGGCGCGTCGGTGAGGATGGCCGGCAACCGTTCCAGCAGGGCGCCGGCCGGCTCTCCCCCGTCCGCCTGGCGGGGGGCCGCGCCGCCGGGCCGGCGGTCCAGCTCCGCCAGCAGGATGTCCATCCGCCCGTGCAGCAGCCGCCGCAGGTAGGAGAGGTCGGCCTCCTGCTCCAGGGTCTCCCTGCGCAGGATCCGCAGCTCCTCCAGGCCCAGCTGTCCCAGGCCCGGCGTTCCCGTCTCCGGTGCCGGACCGGGTTCCGGGTCTTCGGGCACCCGCCCGTACCGGTCCTGCGCCGTACTGCTCGCGTCCATCAGCCAACCACCTGCCGTCGTCCCGATCCCGCCCGCTCGCGGCACCCCGTCGCCTGCCGCCGGCCCGGCCCGTTCCCGTCGCGTGCGCCTGTGGCGCGTACCCCTCCGGGCCACGCCCTGACCACCCGCGAAGGTTCCCGCCCCCGACCGGCACCACCCGCCAGGGCGACACCGCCAGAACACCTGACCCACCGGTTCGGCCTCCTGGCCGAACCGGGCCCGGCGCGGCGGACCTTGGCGCCCCGGACCCCTTGTACGGTCCCCCAGCGTGCCACCCCGCCCGCCGCCGCCGCACCGCCCGTGCACCCGAACGGCCCCCTGGCGAAGAGGGGTGGCTGATATGACGGAAGCTTTTCGCAGGGAGAGCGGCGCCAACCGGCGCGCAGGCGCACGCTACCCAGCGCGCGCCAAGTCTTCGAGCGCCCCCAGGGGCCCGCGGGCGCCCCCACCGGCTCCGGCACAATGGCCGCATGCGAGCAGTGGTGCAGCGAGTGACCGAGGCCAGGGTGACGGTGGCCGGAGAGACCGTCGGCGCGATCGAGGAGCCCGGGCTCTGCGTCCTGATCGGCGTCACCCACGACGACACCCCCGCCAAGGCGGCCCAGCTCGCCCGCAAGCTCTGGACCCTGCGGCTGCTGGCCCCCGACGCGGCAGGCGTGGAACAGTCCTGCTCCGACATCGGCGCCCCGCTGCTCGTCATCAGCCAGTTCACGCTCTACGGGGACGCCCGCAAGGGCCGCCGCCCGACCTGGAACGCCGCCGCCCCCGGCCCGGTCGCCGAGCCGCTGGTGGACGAGGTGGTCGCCCAGCTGCGGGCGCTCGGCGCCAAGGTCGAGACCGGCCGGTTCGGCGCGGACATGCGGGTCGCGCTGGTCAACGACGGCCCGTTCACGGTGCTGGTCGAAGTCTGAGCGACCCCGACCGCCGTGCACGGCGTGTGTGCCGTGCACGGCCGGCGTGCACGGCGTGGGTGCTGCGGCTACTGCGGGACGATCACGTCCTGCGTCCCCGGCACCCGGCCGGCGAGCAGCACCGCGTCCACCGGCACGTTCCGCTTCACGATCGCCAGCGCGACCGGGCCCAGCTCGTGGTGACGCGCCGAGGAGGTGACGAAGCCGAGCGCCCGCCCGTCCGGGTCCGAGGCGAGCCGCACCTCCGTCCCGTGCGGGGGGAGCACCTCCTCGGTGCCGTCCAGGTGCAGGAAGACCAGCCGGCGCGGCGGGCGGCCCAGGTTGTGCACCCGGGCGACCGTCTCCTGCCCGCGGTAGCAGCCCTTCTGCAGGTGGACGGCGGTGGTCAGCCAGTCCACCTCGTGCGGGATCGTGCGGTGGTCGGTCTCGAAGCCCAGCCGCGGCCGGTGCCCCTCGATCCGCAGCGCCTCGTACGCCCAGATCCCGGCCGCCGGGCCGTACTCCCGGGTCAGCTCCGCCAGCTCGGCCCGCGGCAGGAAGAGGTCCCGCCCCCAGGTCAGCTCACGGACCGCCGCCGCGCCCTCGGCGGAGGCGGTGGAGCCGGCCGGCAGGTGGACCACCGCGTAGTCGGCGGTCGCGTCGGCAACCTCGACCCGGTAGAAGAACTTCATGCTCTCCAGGTAGCCGACCAGCGCCTCCTGGGTCCCCGGCTCGACGTGCGCCCAGGTGGTGGTGCCGTCGTCGACCAGGTAGAGCGCGTGCTCGACGTGCCCGTTCGGGGAGAGCACCAGCGCCTCGGTGGCCTGCTGCGGCGGCAGCGCGCTGACGTGCTGGGTGAGCAGCAGGTGCAGCCAGGTGAGCCGGTCGTCACCGGTGACGGTGAGCACGCCGCGGTGCGAGAGGTCCACGAACCCGGAGCCCTGCGCGAGCCTGCGCTGCTCACGGAAGAGGTCGCCGTAGTGGGCGGCCACCCCCTCGTCGGTTCCCTCGGCGGGGACGGCACCGGGCAGCGCAAGCAGCGGGCTCTTCATACCGGAAAGCTTACGGCTGCGCCCCGGCCCGCTTGGCGGTGCAGTCGGCGCAGCGGCCGAAGACGGCGAAGTGTTCGAGGTCGGTGTCGAAGCCGTGCTGCGCGCGCAGCCGGTCGACCAGCGGCTGGGCGATCTCGGTCCCGGTCTCGATGACCTGCTCGCAGTCCCGGCAGACCAGGTGCAGGTGGTGGTGGCGGCCGGCCAGGTGGTACGTCGGGGCGCCGTGGCCGAGGTGGGCGTGCGAGACCAGCCCCAGTTCCTCCAGCAGCTCCAGGGTCCGGTAGACGGTGGAGATGTTGACGCCGCTGGCGGTCCGCCGGACGTGACCGAGGATCTCGTCGGGGGTGGCGTGGTCGAGTGCCTCGACCGCCTCCAGGACGAGTTGGCGCTGGGGAGTGAGCCGGTAGCCGCGTTCGCGCAGGCCGGCCTTCCAGTCGCCGGAGAGCTGCCAGTCGGTGGTGCCGGTGTCCGCCACGGGTCCTGTCCCTGCCGATGTCGGGGGTCCTGAGGCAAGTGTAGGGACCGGCCGCGGGGCCGGTCCCTACCTCACGCGTGATGTGCCCGGCGCGGAACGCCCCGGCTCAGCGGAAGAACGCGATGCCGTCGTCCGGCAGGTCGTTGATGTCCTTGATCAGCTGGGCCGGGCTGAGCACCCGCTTCAGCTGCGCGGACATGTACGGGCGCAGCGGCACGTTCGGGGCGGCCTTCTCGCCGACCCAGAGCAGTTCCTCGTTGACGAAGCCGTAGAGACGCTTGCCGCCCGAGTACTCGGGCGAGCCCTCGATCCGGGCCACCGCGTCCGTGGAGACGTCGATCTGCGGCTTGCCGTCGGCCAGCTCGCCGTACCAGATCTCCACCGTGCCGTCGTCGCGGACGGAGGAGATCTCGATCCCCCGCACACCGCTGGTGCCCTGGTGGTTGCTGGTGATGCGCCAGAACGCGTGCTCGTTCTCCAGCGGACGGATCTTCTCGCCCTCGGCGTCCAGCACCCAGGTCCGGGAGCGGAACTCCAGGAAGGGCCGGCCGTCGTGGCGGATGACGATCTCCTGGCCGAAGTTGCACTTCTCCGAACCGGGGAAGTCGTAGACGCCCGCGCCCTCCCAGGTGCCGAGGAGGAAGGCGAGCGGGACGACGTCCCGGTGGAGGTCAGAGGGAATCTCGATCATGTTCCTGGTCACTGTCGTCGGTGCGGGACTGCTTCAACCGTACGGCAGCCGGTCAGCGCTGGCCCTGGTAGAGCTTCATCACCGCGAAGATGGCGAACCAGGTGATCAGCACGGCCATGAGGGCCAGCAGACCGTCGAAGAAGATTTCCAGACCGGACACGGGGGGCTCCCAGGGCGGCGACAGTGTGAAGGATTTTGCTGGCGCTCACTCTATCCGCCGGGTGCCGACGGTTCTCGGTGAGCCCCACCACGTCGGCGATCTAGGGTGTCGGCATGTCGTCTCAGTCGCAGCAGTCGAAGAAGCTCGTCATCAAGGTCACCGCCGGGGCGGACGCGCCGGAGCGGTGCTCGCAGGCGTTCACGGTGGCGGCGGTGGCCGTCGCCAGCGGGGTCGAGGTCTCGCTCTGGCTGACCGGCGAGTCGTCGTGGTTCGCCCTGCCCGGGAGGGCGGCCGAGTTCGAGCTGCCGCACGCGGCGCCGCTGCCGGACCTGCTGGAGTCGCTCCTGGCGGCCGGCACGGTCACTCTCTGCACCCAGTGCGCGGCGCGGCGCGGGATCGAGCAGAAGGACACCGTCGAGGGTGTCCGGATCGCGGGCGCACAGGTCTTCGTCAGCGAGATCATGGCCGACGGCGTGCAGGCGCTCGTCTACTGACGCGGCCGGCCGGCCGCCGACCGGGGCCGTACGGGTGTCCGTCTACCCGCGGGGTTCGCGGTCGGGGCGGTCCCGGTCGTGGCCGGGGTCGTCCCACTTCGGGTCCTCCCAGCGCGGGTCGTTCCACCAGTCGTCCTCGGGGTCCCGCCGGTTCGCGAACACCGCGGCGGCGGGCGGGATCACCATCGCGACCGCGCACATGCCGATCGCGACCGGGACGGACCAGAACCGCACGACGCCCCAGGCCAGCACGAACAGCCCGAGGCAGACGCCCATCATGGCGAAGTAGTAGCGGTGTCGCCGGCGTGCCTGCACCACTCCACGGTATGCCCGAGGGCCCCTGCACGGCAGGGGCCCTCGGGCACGACGTCCACCGGGGTGGATCAGACCGCGATCGCGACCTCGGTCAGGTTGCCCTGGGAGGCGACCACCTGGCGGTCCACGGTCTGGCCCGGGATGAGCGCCCGCAGGGTCCACTTGCCCGGGCGGGCGAAGAACCGGAACTGGCCGGTCGCCGAGGTGGGCACCTCGGCGGTGAACTCACCGCCCTCGTCGAGCAGTCGGACGTAGCCGTTGACCGGCTCGCCGTCGCGGGTCACGGAACCCTGGATGATCGTCTCGTTCGCCACGTCAACTCCTGCCAGGTCCGGCCCACCGGCCTTCGCACCGCACATGTCTTGTCTTCCCTTCAGCCTTACGGGTGGAGCAGGCGGCTCAGTTGCCGAGCTCGATCGGCACGCCGACCAGGCTGCCGTACTCGGTCCAGGAACCGTCGTAGTTCTTCACGTTCTCCTGGCCGAGCAGCTCGTGCAGCACGAACCAGGTGAGCGCGGAGCGCTCGCCGATGCGGCAGTAGGCGATGGTGTCCTTCGCCAGGTCGATGCCCTCGGCCTCGTAGAGGGCCTTGAGCTCGTCGTCGCTCTTGAAGGTGCCGTCGTCGTTGGCGTTCTTGGCCCACGGGATGTTGCGGGCGCTCGGCACGTGGCCGGGGCGCTGCGACTGCTCCTGCGGGAGGTGGGCCGGGGCGAGCAGCTTGCCGGAGAACTCGTCGGGCGAGCGCACGTCGACCAGGTTGAGGCTGCCGATGGCGTCGATCACGTCGTCGCGGAAGGCGCGGATCGAGGCGTCGGCGGCCTGCGCCGTGTACGAGGTCGCGGCGCGGGCCGGCACCTCGGCGACGAGGTCGCGGGAGTCCAGCTCCCACTTCTTGCGGCCGCCGTCGAGCAGGCGGACGTCACCGTGGCCGTACAGCTTGAAGTACCAGTAGGCGTACGACGCGAACCAGTTGTTGTTGCCGCCGTAGAGCACGACCGTGTCGTCGTTGGCGATGCCCTTGGCGCTGAGCAGCGCCTCGAAGCCGGCCTGGTCGATGAAGTCGCGGCGGACCGGGTCCTGGAGGTCCGTCTTCCAGTCGATCCGGACCGCGTTGCGGATGTGGTTCTTGTCGTAGGCGGAGGTGTCCTCGTCGACCTCGACGATGACGACCTTCGGGTCGTCCAGGTGGGCCTGGACCCAGTCGGCGTCGACCAGGACGTCGCTGCGGCTCATGGTGATGTTCTCCATCCGAGGGCGGTTGGCGGAAGGTGGTGCTGCTCTGGGGTCCCCCGGCCGTGAGCCGGAGAGGGGTGCTGCGGGGTGTCCGACGGTGACCGGTCCGAATTCACGTCCGAATAATGGGACGGAGAAGGCCGGCGGCACGGCCGGGCGGTGATCTGCGGTGCACGGCGGCGACGTTCGGCCCGGGAGGCCGGTCCAGGTCACCGGAGGAATCGGCGGCGGGCGACAACTGCCCAGCCAAGATGCCGAGTTAACGCATTCGACACAGACAGGCGGCCACGCGGCACAGGTCTACCGCCCGCCGCTTCGTGAGATCCGTCTGTCGCTTCATGCCGACGATGCTAGGGACACTCGACGCCCGCTGTCATCAGCGTATCGAATGTTGAGACCAGATGGATCACATACTGGGATTTGGTCGATTCTTGGGCGCCGTGAACCGGCCGGGCACCGTACGTCCCTCGGTCAGGGGGCGGAAACACGACCGCTCCGCGGTCCGCGCTGGACAGCGCGTCTCGCGGAGCGGAACGACGGCGAACGACCACCGACCGGGCGGGGCGGACCCGCCCGGGCCGGTGCCGGTCAGCCGATGAGCTTCACGCCCTTGCCGTCGAAGGTGAGCCGGAGGCCGTCCTCCTGCGGCGTGACCGCAGCCAGGTTCAGCCCCGCCGGGAGCGAGGAGAGGGTGAAGCTCACCGGATCCAGCTTCTGGCTGGTCAGACCGGCCAGCACCGCGGCCATCCCGGTCAGCCGGAAACCCTCCGCCGTCACCGTGTTGCCCTGGTTGCGCACCGTGCCCTCGCCGACCGGGACCGGCCCGAACGCGGCCTTGATCTTGCCCGGGCCGCCGTACGAGAGGCTCAGCCGGGTGTTGCCGCCCAGCGAGAGCCCGGTCGCGTTCGGCACCAGCTGGGAGGCCGGCGGCAGGAGCTGGGAGAGGTCCGCGTAGGAGATCAGGCCGCTCCCCGTCCCGGTGTCCACGGTGGCGCTGCTCATGCTGTCGCTCACCTTGACGCCCGCCAGCTTCGCCTCGAACGAGTGCAGCGCCACCTGGTGGCTGCCGTCGCCCACGGTCAGGCCGTCCGAGGAGATCCGCACGTCGTCCAGCTTCATCGACAGGACCTGGGTGAGGAACGGGAAGCCCCCGATCGACACGTCCGGCCGCTGGTTCACCCGGCCGCTCTTCAGCATCTGTTCGGCGGCCTCGTCCTCGGCCACCCCGACGGCGACCCGGTCCGCGCCCACCAGTGCTCCCGAGAGCACCACCAGGCCGATCGTCACCTTCAGCCAGCCGCGCATCGCTCTCCCCCGTCGTCGCCGGTCGCTGTCGTTCGAAGTCGGATCCGACCGCTCAGGGGCGGCCGCCCTCGCACGACCGTACGACGTCCCGCCCCGGGGCATGGTTCCGGGAACGGGACGCCGTACGGCGCGCGCCGGGCCCGGCCACCGGCCCGTGGTGGGGCGGGCGGCCGGACCGGCCGGGTCAGCCGGCGAGCAGTTCGGTGGCGATCCAGACCAGCGGCGCCGCCACCGCGAGCGGAAGCGCCACCCCCGCCGTCATGTGCACGAACCGGGACGGGAAGTCGTACCCGGCCACCCGGCGCCCGACCAGGGCACCGATCCCGGCCGCCGCACCCAGCGCGGGCGGCGCGCCCACGGCCAGGCCGAGGCCCACCGCCGCCAGCAGGCCGAGCACGGGGCCCAGCAGCTTCGGGCCGGGCAGCGGCGCCGCTGCCAGCAGGGTCGCCAGGGCGACGCCTC
This sequence comes from Streptomyces sp. BE20, assembly GCF_036322525.1. Lineage (NCBI taxonomy): Bacteria > Bacillati > Actinomycetota > Actinomycetes > Kitasatosporales > Streptomycetaceae > Streptomyces > Streptomyces sp. BE20. Next base: position 40,973 of record NZ_JAQYWW010001178.1, read on the forward strand.
CGACCGCCGCCGGCACCCAGTCGGCCAGCAGCAGCGCGGTGCAGAGCACCGTCACCACCGTGGCCGAGCCGAGCACGGTGAGCGCGTAGAACCGCTCCTTCGGATCGGCGGGCCGGAACGTCTGCAGCACCAGGACCAGCAGGAAGAATCCGCCGAGGGTCCCGACCACCGCCCCCGTGCCGCCGTCCGCGTCGGCCAGCAGCACCGCCACGTCGGCGACCAGACCGGACAGCGCCGCCAGCGCGATGCCCTGGCGGGCCGGCCACATGCCGTTCAGCCGGAACCATCCGGCGGCCGTCAGCACCTGGAGCAGCGCCACCACCAGGGCCAGCGGCACCTGGCCGAGGGCCGCACCGGCGGCCAGCAGCGCGGCCGCACCGGCGGTGATCACGGCCGGCAGGAGGCCCGGGTCGATGATCGGCGAACCGGTCCGGGCGGACCCGGCCGGGACGGCCGACGGCGCGGGGGCCGGGAACGGCTGCGCCGGCAGCCCCGGAACGGGCGCGGCCGGGGCCGCGTACGCGGCGGGCGGCGCCTGCCGTGCGGGCGGAGCCTGCCGTCCCGCCCGTGCCGCACGCGCCGCGCGAGCGGCCCGGGCGGTGGCCGGATCGGTCGGGGTGGGGGCCGGCGGACGCTTCAGCGTCATGGTCGGCGAGTCGAAGGGCTGGGCCTGGGCTTCAGCCTGGGCCTGGGCCTGGGCGTGTGCCTGGGCCTGGGCCTGTGCCTGGGCGTGCGCCTGCGTCCTGGGCGTCGTATCCGATGCCGGGACCGGCGGCAGGAGTGTGGTGGCCGCCGGGTCCTCCAACGGGGGCACCGGCGGAAGCAGGGCGGTCGCGGCGTCGTCCGCCGCACCCGGCCCGGCACCGTACGGCGGCCGGCCGTACGGAGTCTGCCCGCCACCGTGGCCGATCCGGGGCTGCTCGCCGTACGGCTGCGGCGCGGACGGCTGCTCGCCGTACGGCTGCGGCGCGGACGGCTGCTGGCCGTAGGACGGTGCGGGGGGCTGCTGACCGGGATGGCCACCGTACGGCGCATGCCCTGCATCGGGGGCGTACGGCTGAGCCGCAAGCCCCTGCTGCGCATACGGATCCGGCGCGTACGCCTGCTGCGGGGCGTACGGATAGGGCGGTTGCTGCGGCGGCGCCTGCTGCTGCGGCGGCCCCTGCGGGTACTGCGGCTGCGGCTGCGGCTGCGGCGGTCCGTACGGATACTGCCGCTGCGGCCTGCTGTCCGGGGTGGGGTTGTTCGGCTCGGTCACGCCCTCACCCGCCCGCGAACGGGGGGAGTACCTCGACCGTGCCGCCCTCGGTGAGGGCCACGGCCGCGTGGTCACGGCCGCCCACCGGCGAACCGTCCACCAGGTAGGAGCAGTGTCCGAGCAGCCCGACGAGCTTCGGCCGGTCCGCGTGCTGCTGCCGGACGGCCGCCAGCGCCTCGGCCAGGGTCGCCGCCCGGTACGGCTCCTCGGCCAGCCCGGCCTCCGACTTCGCCGCCGCCCAGTAGCGGATCGTCCCGCTCACCCGCGTGGCGCCGGCCGGGTCGTGATGCCCGGTGGTCGCGCCCATGGCAACCCCTTCTCGTCGTCCTCGCCCGGGCCCGGTACCCCGGCCGGGTCCACCACCGGAGCGCCCGCGCCCCACCCGAAAGGGGTACGCGCACGGTGCCGCCGATGTGCGTCCCATGATGGCCTGTTCGCCCGCACCACCGGCAACCGCCCTGGCCCGGCGCCTGCCGTCGGCCGAGCGAAGCTGTGGCCAGGCTCACCCGGGGCGCGCCCGAAAAGGCCGAACCGCCGGTTTCGAGCCCTCCCCCGGGCGGGGACCCGTCGGCTATCCTCGACCCCTGAGGGTCCGGGCAGAGTCGCCCCCGGATCCTTTTGTGCTTTCAGGACGCCAGTACGGATGTCCGTGCGAATCGTCGGCCCACCCCCGGCGTGCCGCAGGGACCGCCCCGCCACCAGCGGCACAACGACGTGCCGGGGTCAGGCCGGGGTGTCGGAACCCCGGCTCCGGGCCGCCACCCGGAACCGGACAGGACCGGAAGGTTCACGGATGAGCAAGGCAGAAACGGTGCATCGCGGGTTGCGGGACCCTCGACGCGCGCCCCGTTCCGCCGTGCGCGCCGTCGACTGCTCCGGCTCCCCACCGGTGTCCGCCGCTTCCCCCACCCTCCCGCCGACCGCCGCCGCCCCTCGCGGGACGCGCTGCGCTCGGCACCTCCCCGAACGTGCGCCATCCGGCTGTGGCGGCAGCCGTAACGCGACCGCGACGACCCGGAAAGGGGACTACCGGGTATGAGTTCTCTGCTCCTCCTCACCAACGCGCTGCAGCCCTCCGCGGAGGTACTGCCCGCCCTCGGCCTGCTGCTGCACAACGTCCGGGTGGCTCCGGCCGAAGGGTCCGCCCTGGTCGACACCCCCAGTGCAGACGTCATCCTGGTCGACGGCCGGCGGGACCTGCCGCAGATCCGCAGCCTCTGCCAGCTGCTCCGCTCCACCGGCATCGGCTGCCCGCTGATCCTGGTGGTCACCGAGGGCGGCCTGGCCGCGGTCACCGCCGAGTGGGGCATCGACGACGTCCTGCTCGACACCGCCGGCCCCGCCGAGGTCGAGGCCCGGCTGCGCCTGGCCATGGGCCGCCTCCAGGTGGTCACCGACGACAGCCCGATGGAGATCCGCAACGGCGACCTGTCGGTCGACGAGGCCACCTACTCCGCCAAGCTCAAGGGCAGGGTGCTCGACCTCACCTTCAAGGAGTTCGAGCTGATCAAGTACCTCGCCCAGCACCCCGGCCGGGTCTTCACCCGGGCGCAGCTGCTGCAGGAGGTCTGGGGCTACGACTACTTCGGCGGCACCCGGACGGTCGACGTGCACGTCCGGCGGCTGCGCGCCAAGCTCGGCGTGGAACACGAAGGGCTGATCGGCACCGTGCGCAACGTCGGCTACCGCTTCGTCGTCCCCGAGAAGCCGGACAAGGGGGAGCGGCCCGAGACCGCTTCGCTGCGCTCCTCGGCTCCGTTGGAGGCCTGACCGGCAGGCCGGGCGGGAACACCCGCCCGGCCTGTCCGCATTCGCCCCGCGCTGTCCTCCGGGTACCGCCCGGTAGCCGCGGTCCCCTCTGCCCCGCGGCACGCCACACGCGTAGACTCCCCCCGTGGCCAAAGTGACGCGCGACGATGTAGCCCGACTGGCTGGTACCTCGACCGCGGTCGTCAGCTACGTCATCAACAACGGGCCGCGACCGGTCGCGCCCGCCACCCGGGAGAAGGTCCTCGCGGCGATCGAGCAGCTCGGCTACCGGCCGAACAGCGTCGCCCAGGCGATGGCCTCCCGCCGCACCAACCTGATCGGCATGGTCGTCCCGGACGCCCGTCAGCCGTTCTTCGCCGAGATGGCGCACGCCGTCGAACGCGCCGCCTCCGAACGCGGCAAGCTGGTGCTGATCGGCAACTCGGACTACGTCGACGACCGAGAGGTCCACTACGTCCGGGCCTTCCTCGGTATGCGGGTCTCCGGCCTGATCCTGGTCAGCCAGGGGCCGTCCCAGCGGGCCGCCGAGGAGTTCGCCGCGATGGAGGGCGCGAAGGTCGTCCTGCTGCACCGCCGGCCCGAGGCCATCGACGACGTCGCGGTGGTCACCGACGACGTGGGCGGCGCCGAGGCCGTCGTCCGCCACCTCCTGGAGGTGCACGGACACTCGTACGTGGCCTGCTTCGGCGGCCCGGTGGAGTCCCCCGCCCCCGGCGACCCGGTCATCGACCACGTCGAGGGCTGGCAGCGCGCCATGGACGCGCACGGCCTGCCCACCGAGTCGCGTCTGATCGACGCGCCGTTCCACCGGTACGGCGCCTACGACGTCGCGCTCGGCCTGCTGGGCAGCCCGGACCGCCCGCCGGCGATCTTCTGCTCCACCGACGACCAGGCGATCGGCGTGCTGCGCGCCGCCCGCGAACTCGGCCTGCGGGTGCCCGAGGACCTCGCGGTGGCCGGCTTCGACGACGTGCCGGAGGCCGCGCTGGCCGACCCGCCGCTGACCACCGTCGCCTCCGACCGGGACGCGATGGCCCGGGCCGCGGTCGACCTGGTGCTGGACGACTCGCTGATGGTGCCCGGCTCGGACACCGAACGGGTCCGCAAGTTCCCGTCGCGCCTGGTCGTCCGGCGTTCCTGCGGCTGCTCGCCGACCGGCCCCGCGAACTAGCCTGACCAGGCTTTATGAGAAGTCAACAGGCTTCTCGGGGCGTTCTGAGCGCACTCTCACCGGATTCTCATCCGGCGGGCGGACGTTGGTCGGCATGAGCGATCACGAGCAGTACCGCGGCGGCACGCAGGACGACGGCCCGTACGGGACCGCGTACGGACGGCAGGACCCGTACGGCGACGGGCTGCCGTACGGCCAGGGGGATCCGCAGGTCATCCCGGGCACCGTGCTCGGCAGCAGCACCCACCAGGACCCCGGGTACCCGGCCGCGGGCAGCCCGTCGGTCGGCACTCCGCCCCCTCCCCCGCCCGCAGGCCCTCCCGTACCGCCGGTCCCGCCGGTGCCGCCGGTGCCGTCCGGGCACGGCGACGGCGCCCCGGCCTCCCACGGCGGCCGGGCCCGCCGCGGCCTGCTGCGCGGCAGGCTCACCCTGGTCACCGCCGTCGCCGCGGTCGCCGCCGTGCTCGGCGGGGTCACCGGCGGCGTGGTCGCCGCCCAGGAGCACGGCTCCGGCAGCCGCACCGGCACCGTCGCCAGCCCGGTCGCCGCCCGCTCCGACGGCGGCGCCGACGTCGCCGCCATCGCCGCGGCCGTCTCGCCCAGCGTCGTCCAGATCAGCGTCCAGGGCACCAACGGCACCGCCACCGGCACCGGCGTCGTGCTCACCGCAGGCGGCCAGATCCTCACCAACTACCACGTGGTCGCCGCCGCGGCCGCCGGCGGGCAGATCACCGTCGCCTTCCACGACGGCTCCACCGCCCGCGCCACCCTCACCGGCACCGACAAGAGCCTCGACGCCGCCGTGATCACCGCGAGCGGCGCCAAGAAGCTCACCCCGGCCGTCCTCGGCGACTCCTCCGCCGTCTCGGTCGGCGACCCGGTCGTCGCCATCGGCAACCCCGAGGGCCTCACCGGCACCGTCACCTCCGGCATCATCAGCGCCCAGCACCGCGAGGTCACCGTCCAGCTCGACGAGGGCACCACCAGCGGCAACGGCGGGTTCGGCTTCCCCGACCTGCCCGGACTGCGCGGCACCGACCGGCCCACCGGCGGCGACACCACCACCTACCGGGCCTTCCAGACCGACGCCGCCCTCAACCCCGGCAACTCCGGCGGCCCCCTGATCAACGCGGGCGGGCAGGTCATCGGCATCAACTCGGCCATGTACTCGCCCAGCGGCGCCGGCGCCACGGCCGGCGGCAGCGGCGCCGGCAGCGTCGGTCTCGGCTTCGCCATCCCGATCGACGACATCAAGCAGGTGCTGCCCAAGCTGCAGTCCGGCCAGAACGTCTGACGACGCCCGACAATTGACCCGAGCAGGTCCTCCGAGCAGGTCCTCCGAGCACGGCCCTGCGACCACCGCGCCCTCAGGCCCAGAGAAAGGGCAACCGCCCATGACCCCGTCCGTTGACGACCGCACCTCCGCCGAGCCCGGGCAGCAGCCCGCCGCCCGGCTCCTCGTGGTCGACGACGAACCCGCCCTCCGGGACGCACTGGAGAGCAGCCTCGCCTTCGAGGGCTACGAGGTCTCCACCGCCACCGACGGGTACGAGGCGCTGGAGTCCGTCGAACGCGACCGGCCGGACCTCGTCCTGCTCGACATCATGATGCCCCGGATGGACGGCCTCACCGCCGTCCGCCGGATGCGCTCGCGCGGCGACACCGTCCCGGTGCTGATGCTCACCGCCCGGGACGCCGTCGGCGACCGGGTCACCGGCCTCGACGTCGGCGCCGACGACTACCTCGCCAAGCCCTTCGAACTGGACGAACTCCTCGCCCGGGTCCGCGCGCTGCTCCGCCGCAACGCCCTCGCCGGCGAGGCCGCCGCCCGGGCCGCCGCGGTCGAGGAGGAGGGCGACGTCCTGGCCTTCGCCGACCTCCGGATGAACACCGCTACCCGCGAGGTCACCCGGGCCGGCCGGCCGGTCGAACTGACCCGCACCGAGTTCATGCTGCTGGAGATGTTCCTCGCCCACCCCCGGCAGGTGCTCACCCGCGAACAGATCCTCAAGGCGGTCTGGGGCTTCGACTTCGAGCCCTCCTCCAACTCGCTGGACGTGTACGTGATGTACCTGCGCCGCAAGACCGAGCAGGGCGGCCTGCCCCGGCTCGTCCAGACCGTCCGCGGAGTCGGATACGCGCTCCGCCCGGCCGCCGGCACGCTCACGTGACCCCCGCCGTCCCACCACCCCCCCTCGCCCCGCCGCGCGTCCCGCACCGTACCCGGCAACACCTCCACACCTGGTACCGGGCCCGCTCACTGCGCAGCCGCCTCACCTTCCTGACAGCGGCGGCGGTCGCGGTGGCCATCGCCGCCTCGGCACTGGCCTGCTGGTTCATCGTGGAGCAGAAGCTCTACGGCCAGGTCAGGGAGAACCTCTCCCGCGCCATGGACGTACCCCCGCCGGAACCGCCCGACCCGACGCTCCAGCGCAGCTGGCTCGGGTACTGCGCCGCGTCGCCCCCGGACGCCCAGGCCAAGGCGGAGGCCGCGGCGAAGATCCGCGACAGGCTCTCGACCCACCTCGTCGGCAACAACCCGCCCCGGGGAGCCGGCCAGTTCACGACCGAGCTCTACGGGAAGAACGGCACCGTCTGCCTCACCTCCGGTTCGGTGCCGAAGGCGGTCGAGGTCAAGGCCGGCGACCTCGTCGGCACCCTGTCCAAGGAATTCGTCTACCGGGACGGCCGCTACCTCGACGGGACCCCGGCCATGGTCCGCGTCAACCTGCTCGCCGACCCGTCGACCGGGGACCGCTACGCCTACCTCACCGCCGCCCCCGTCGACGGGATCGAGCGCGATCTCCGCCAACTCGCCGTCGTCCTCGGCGGAGTGGCCGTCGGCGGCGTCATCCTGGCCGGACTCGCCGGCCGGCTCGTGGCCCGCTCCGCGCTCAAGCCGGTCGACCGGCTCAGCGACGCCGTGGAGCACATCGCCCGCACCGAGGAGGTCGGCACCACCATCCCGGTGCACGGGGAGGACGAGATCGCCCGGCTCTCCACCTCCTTCAACTCGATGAGCACCGCGCTGGCCAACTCCCGCGAGCGGCAGACCCGTCTGATCGCCGACGCCGGGCACGAGCTCCGCACCCCGCTCACCTCGCTGCGCACCAACGTCGACCTGCTCATCCGCAGCGACGACACCGGCCGCCCGCTGCCGCCCGCCACGAAGACCAAGCTGCTGGGCAACATGAAGGCCCAGATGCAGGAACTCACCGCCCTGATCGGCGACCTGCTCCAGCTGTCCCGTCCGGACTCCCCCAAGCCCGGCGGGAACCTCGCCGTGGTCGCGCTGCACGAGATCGCCGAACGCGCCGTCGCCCGCGCCAGGTTGCGCGGCCCCGGGCTGGTCTTCGAGACCGACGTCGCGCCCTGGTTCGTGCACGCCGACGCCGCGGCCCTCGAACGTGCCGTGATCAATCTGCTGGACAACGCGGTCAAGTACAGCCCGCCCGGCGGAGCCGTCGACGTCCGCCTCCAGCAGGGCGTGCTGACCGTCCGCGACCACGGTCCCGGCATCCCGCCGGACGAACTGCCCTACGTCTTCGACCGGTTCTGGCGCTCGCCGTCCTCGCGCCAGCTCCCGGGCTCCGGGCTGGGGCTGTCGATCGTGGCGCAGAGCGTCCGGGAGGCCGGCGGCGAGGTGTCGCTCGGCCCGGCCCCGGACGGCGGCCCGGGCACGCTCGCCACCGTCCGGATGCCCGGCGGGCCGACCCGGGCCTGAGGCCGGGGTGCCGCCCCGGAAGACGCGCGCGACAGGCGGCGGGCGTCGGGCAACAGGCCCGGAAAACACAGAGGGGCGGGGCGCCCCGACGGCGCCCCGCCCCGACCGGCTCACGGTCAGCCGATGCTGCTGCCCGGGCCGATGACCTTGATGCGGTCCTGCGCCGGCGCCTGCAGCGGCGCGGCGGCCGAGCTGTTGGCACCGAGGTATGCGGCGAAGACGTCCAGGTCGGAGGCGCCGACGAGCTTGTCGGTGCCGGCCGCGAAGGCCGGGAAGCCGTCGCCGCCGCCGGCCAGGAACTCGTTGGCCGCGGCCCGGTACTTGGCGGCCGGGTCGATCGGCGCGCCGTTCAGCCGGACCGAGTCGACGACGAGCCGCTCGGCACCCTTGTTGCGCATGTCCAGGGTGTAGGTGAGGCCCTTGGAGGACTGCAGGATCTTCGGCGAGGCCTCGTTGGGACCGCTCACCTGCTGCTGGAGCAGCTGGATCAGCTGGGCGCCGGTCAGCGTCTTGACCTGCATCATGTTGGTGAACGGCTGGACGGTGAACGCCTCGCCGTAGGTCACCACCCCGTCGCCCTCGGCGCCACTGGCCTTGAAGACCAGGTCGGAGCGGATACCGCCCGGGTTCATGAAGGCGATCTGCGCGCCGCCCTTGTCGGCGGGCGCGAGACCGGCCAGCTGGGCATCGGCGATCACGTCACCGAGCGGCTTCTCCGGGTCGCTGTTGCCGCGGCCGTTGATGTCCGAGGCGATGTAACCGATCGGGCGGTTGGCGATCGGCGCGGCCAGCTTGGAGTAGTGCGCGATCAGCTCCGTCATGTCCGGGGCCTTCGCGACCGTGCGGCGCACGATGTGGTTCTCGGCCTTGACCGACGGACGGACGATCGTGCCGGTGGTCTTGTCGAGCTTCAGGTCGATCTCGGTGTAGAGCCGGCCGAAGGAGGCCGCGCTGGTCACCGAACGCGGCACACCCTGCGGGTCCGGGATGGTGCAGGCGTACGCGTTGTGGGTGTGACCGGTGACGATGGCGCCGACCGCCGGGTCGATGTTCTTGGCGATGTCGACGATCGGGCCGGAGATGCCCTGACCGGCCGGGCCGCAGTCGTAGTTGTACGTGCTGCTGGCCGGGAGGCCGCCCTCGTGGATCAGCGCGACGATCGAGTTGACGGCCTTGGCCTTCAGCTCCGCGGCGTACTTGTTGATCGTGGCGACCTCGTTGCCGAACTTCAGGCCCTTGACGCCCTCGGCGGTGACGATGTTCGGCGTGCCCTCCAGGGTGACGCCGATGAAGCCGACCTTCACGCCCTGCGACTTGGTCACCCAGTACGGGGCCAGCAGCGGCTTGCCGGTCTTCTCGTCGGTGACGTTGGCCGACAGGTAGTTGAAGTTGGCGCCCTTGAACTTGCGCCCCTCCTCGTAGCAGCCGTCGACCGGGTGGCAGCCGCCGTCCTGGAGGCGGCGCAGCTCGGCGGCGCCCTCGTCGAACTCGTGGTTGCCGACCGAGGTGACGTCCAGGCCGAGCTTGTCCAGCGCCTCGATGGTGGGCTCGTCGTGGAAGAGCGCCGAGGTCAGCGGGGAGGCGCCGACCAGGTCGCCGGCGGCGACGGTGATCGAGTCGTCGGCCGGTATGCGCGCGTCGCGCAGCGCGGTGGCCAGGTACTCGACGCCGCCGGCCGGGGTGTTGACGGGCTGGCCGGTGGCCGGGTCGATCTCGCGGATGGTGCCGGACGAGCCGGCCGGGGCCTCCAGGTTGCCGTGCAGGTCGTTGATGGCCAGCAACTGGAGGTTGACGGTCTTGGGACGCTTGGCGTCCGCGGCCTGGGCCGCGGTGGGCACGGCCACCGTGCCCACCAGGCCGGCGGCGGCGATGACGGCCAGCGCCGCACGTCGGGATCTGACGGAGAGCATGAAGGGGTCCCCTGCACCTGAGAGAGAGCGCCCGGCTGTGGACGGGTCCGTAGGGGCGCTGAGTGTCGTTGCGCGAGTGCAGCCTAGAGTCAACGCGCGTAGCTGTCAGGACCCTGGACGTAACGACAGGGTTACCTACTGACGAATCGTCGCCGGACTTTCCCCGCCGGCACGCCCCCGGCGCACCCCGGCCGCCGCTCGCGGGGAGCGCGGCCGGGCGCCCGTCGGGGCCGCCGGCGAACCGGGCTCAGACGCCCGGTTCGGACGCCAACTGGCGCTCTGCACGCACCCGTTCGGCGACGGCGTCCTCGGTCATCGCGCGGTCGGTGTAGACCAGTGGCCGCTCGGCCTCGGTGATGATGTGCTTCACCACCTGGACGTTCCCGTTGACGTCCCAGACCGCGATGCCCGGCGAAAGTGTGGGGATGATCTCCACCGCCCAGCGCGGCAGACCCAGCACCCGGCCGGTGGCCCGCGCCTCCTCCGCCTTCTGCATGTAGATCGTCCGGGTCGAGGCCATCTTCAGGATCGCCGAAGCCTCCTTGGCCGCCGCGCCGTCCACCACGTCCGACAGGTGGTGGACCACGGCGACGAACGACAGGCCCAACCGGCGGCCGAACTTCAGCAGCCGCTGGAACAGTTGGGCCACGAACGGACTGTTGATGATGTGCCAGGCCTCCTCGACCAGGAAGATCCGCTTCTTCCGGTCCGGCCTGATCCAGGTGTGCTCCAGCCAGACCCCGACGATCGCCATCAGGATCGGCATCGCGATCGAGTTCCGGTCGATGTGCGAGAGGTCGAAGACGATCAGCGGCGCGTCCAGGTCGATGCCGTCGGTGGTCGACCCGTCGAACATGCCCCTCAGGTCACCGTCGACCAGCCGGTCCAGCACCAGCGCCACGTCCAGACCCCACGACTGCACCTCGTCCACCGCCACGCCCAGCGACTCCACCGAGGCCAGTGCCGGATTGCGCAGGGTGTCGATGATGTCGTCCAGCACCGGCTGCCGGTCCAGGACGTTGGCCGCCACGTGCGCGTGCGCGGCCTTCAGCGCGAAGCCGGCCCGCTCCTCCAGACCCCGCCCCATCGCCACCTCGACGATGGTGCGCAGCAGCGACAGCTGCCCGGTCTGGGTGATCGCCGGGTCCAGCGGGTTGAGCTTCACCCCGCCGTCCCGGGCCGCCATCGGGTCCAGCCGGATCGACTTTATGCCGAGCGCGTTGGCGATCAGGTTCCACTCGCCGACCCCGTCCTCGCCCTGCGCGTCCAGCACCACCACCTGCCGGTCCCGGAAGCGCAGCTGGCGCAGCACGTAGGTCTTCTCCAGCGCCGACTTGCCGTTCCCGGACTCGCCGAGCACCAGCCAGTGCGGCGCCGGCAGCTGCTGCCCGTACAGCTGGAACGGGTCGTAGACGTACCCCTTGCCGCTGTACACCTCGCGCCCGATGATCACGCCCGAGTCGCCGAGTCCGGGCGCGGCGGTCGGCAGGTAGACCGCCTGCGCCTGCCCGGTGGAGGTGCGCACGGGCAGGCGCGTGGTCTCCACCTTGCCGTACATCAGGCTGGTGAACGCGTCGGTGAGGTTACCGATCGCCATGCGGGGCCTCCAGGTGGATCAGCGGCGGATGCCGGTGGCGAACGGCAGGGTGTTGACGAACGCGCGGTGGTGCTCGCGGTCGCACCACTCCAGCTTGAGGTAGCTCTTGCCGGCCGAGGCGCGGATGGTCCGCTTGTCCCGGGCCAGCGCCTCCGGATTGCGCGAGGAGACCGTGATGTAGCCGACCAGGTTCACCCCGGCCGCACCGGACGCGAGGTCGTCGCCGCGCTGGTCCACCCGGCCCGTGTGGGCGAGGTCGCGCGGGTCGACCGTGCGGTTCATCTTGGCGGCGCGGCTGGCCTCCGCCTCGTCGTTGGTCTTCTCGGTGAGCATCCGCTCGATCGCGACGTCGGTGGGCTCCAGGTCCATCGTCACCGCGACCGTCCGGATCACGTCCGGGGTGTGCACCAGCAGCGGCGCCAGGAAGTTGACGCCCACCGGGGTCAGCGGCCACTCCTTGACCCACGCCGTCGCGTGGCACCAGGGCTCCCGGGTCACCGACTCGCGGGTCTTCGCCTGCAGGTACTGCTGGTGCGTGGCGTCCAGCTCGGCCGGCCAGGCGTTCCGCTTCGACATCGCCTGGATGTGGTCGATCGGGTGGTCCGGGTCGTACATCGAGTGCAGCAGCGAGGAGAGCCGCGCCTGGCCCAGCGGCTGCCGCACCCGGATGTCCGCCTCCGCCAGCCGCGCACAGATGTCGGTCAGCTCGCGGGCCATCACCGCCGCCAGCCCCTCGTCGTCCCGGGTCCGCCGCCCGTTCGCGGTCCGGCCCATCGCGTGCGCCTCGGCCGCCAGGTCACGGGTGTAATGCATGCAGGCCACCAGGTACGCCCGGTGCTGCTCGGAGGAGGTCGACACCATCGACTGCAACTGGTCGTACGACTCCATCAGCCAGCGCGGCGAGTCCGGGTCCCCGCGCCGCTCCACGTCCTTGGCGTGCGCGTCCGGGTCGGCCGGCAGCGTCCGGGCGAGGATCTGCAGCCGGGTCACGAATCCGTCCCCGTTGGCGACGTGCTTCAGCAGCGTCCCGAACCGGTCGACCAGCGCCTCCTGGTCCTCCGAGTCCCGCAGGCCGACGCCCGGGCCCTCGATCTCGATCGCCGCCGTCACCGTGCGCCGCTCCAGGTGCATCAGCACCCCGACCTCGTCCGGCCCGAACGGCGCCGCCAGCCAGCGCAGCCGTCCGACTCCCGGCGGCGGGCCGATCTCCACCTCGCGGCCGTCCAGCCGCGTCCCGGCGTCCATCGCGTCCGACTTCCACACACCCCGCCCGCTGCGGACCGTCCGGCGGTAGGTGCGGTTGATCTCCACCCACTTGTAGAACGTCCGGCGCCGGTACGGCACGTACACCGCCGCGATCGCCAGCAGGGGCAGGCCGACCAGGCCCCCGATCCGCAGCGGCAGGATCGGCATCATCAGGCCCCAGACCATGCCGAGGAAGGCGCCGAAGATGATCAGCACGATCTCGCCGGACTCCCTGTTCCGGCCGATCGGCGCGTTGGGGCGGGCCTTGCCGATCAGATAGGTACGACGCTGGTGCACGTACGACTGGGCGTACTGGGCCCCGTACTGGCCGAGCGGTTCGCTGCTCACTTACCCGTCACCCTCCCTTCGCTGGATTGCTGTCGCGGAACGGACCCGAGGCCTGGGCCGGCGGCCCGGCCTGTTGCGGTGGCGCGGGCGTCCGCGACGCGTGGGCGGCGATGCCCGGTGCGACCGAACCGCCGCCGGCACCCCCGCCCCCGCCGCCAGGCTGCCCGCCGCGGTCGCCGTGGGTGGTGATGCCCTGCTTCATCAGGTTCGCGGTCCCGTTGATCATCGCCGACCCGGCCGACACCGCACTGGCCCGGGCCTGGCGCATGTTCACCATCTCGTCCCCGAAGCCCGGTACGAACCGGTACACGGCGGCGCTCGCGAAGATCGACAGGAAGAGGATCGCCAGGCCCGACAGCACCCGGGCGAAGTCGTCGTCCGCACCCGCCCCGGCCGCCACCGCACCGGCCAGCCCGAGGATGATCACGATGATCGGCTTCGCCAGGTCCACCGCCACCATCAGCCCCGCCCAGCGGCGCACGTGCTTCCACAGCTGCTTGTCCACCAGGCCCGCGTACACCGCCGTCCCCAGCAGCGCGCCCACGTACAGCATCGCCGCCCGGATCAGCAGCTCGATCCAGAGCACCGCCGCCGCCAGCACGGCCACCAGCGAGACGATGATCAGGATCAGCGGCCCGCCGCCCATGTCACCCTTCTCCAGGGTGTCCGCGAACCCGCCCAGGTACGTCCCGGTGTCCGACTTCGTCCCCACCGCGACCGCCTTGGTCAACCCGTCGGTCGCACTCACCACGGTGTACAGGATCAGCGGCGTGAACGCCGAGGCCACCACCGTCAGCCAGAGGAACCCGATCGCCTCCGACACCGCCGTCGCCAGCGGCGCCCCACGCACCGCCCGCTTGGTCACCGCCAGCAGCCACAGCACCAACGTGATGATCGTCGACGCGGCGAACACCACCGCGTACTGCTGCAGGAACGACGCGTTGGTGAAATCCACCTCCGTCGTCCCGTCGATCGCCCCCGACAGCTTCCGCACCACCCACGCCGCCGCCTGCGCACACCCCTTCGCCAACGACCCCAGCGGATCCGTCACACTCCCCACCGTCCCACTCCCGGGGACGGAGCCACCGCCTGGCTTGGAGGCGCAGTAGACACCGCTTCCCGGCAGGGGAAGCACGTCGCAATCGCTACCGCTCGGCGACGCCGTAGGGCTAGGGGTTGGAGTGGCGCTTGGGCTGGGTTCTGCGAATGCATGGGCTGCCAGAAGAAGAGCAGCGGTCTGCAGGACCACCAGAGCTCCGAGCACTCCTCCGGTGCGAGGCAGGAACCGGGTGGTGCTGTGGTCAACGGGCATAGCGGAAACCCCCGAACTGCTGGACGGCGCCGGTGATCTCCTCGGCGGTGGCGGCCTGCTGGTCGCCGGGCATGGGGGCGGGGCCCTGCCGGCTGGCGTAGTCCGTGAGCTTCCAGTCGCTGCCCGTCCAGCGGAGGGTGAAAGTGAGCGTGAACCAGTTCGCCACGACCGGCAGGACGGATCGTTCGCCGGCCAGGCCGGTGAGGCCGGTGCACCAGACCTCGACCTTGGTCTCCGTGTCGCTGTAGCCGACCGACTTGGTACCGACCGGTACGGTACGGCTGACGAAGGTGAGCCCCTTGGGTGCGCGGCCCTGGGCGTCCAGTCCGTAGCGGGTCACGGTGTCACCGCCGAACCCCTGGTCCAGGCGGGCCTGGAGGGTCGGGGTGGCGGTGGGGTCGGCGATGGTGGCGACGATGGTGTGGCGGCTGTCGGTGCGGAACATGTCGGCGGAGCCGATGGCCACCGCGTAGTTGGCCGCGGCCGACTGGGCGCCCTGGTCGGTGCGCGGGAAGCCTGCGGCGATGCCGTTGGCGGTGGTGGCGACGGGCTGGTCGCCGCTGGGCGCGGGGCCCGCGCCGGTGGTGGCGGTCGAGGTGGCCCGGTCGGCGGAGCCGCCCGCGGGGGTGCCGGACGGGTCGGGTTTGCCCCGGTTGGCGATGGAGATCGCGACCACCAGGAGCGTGACGACCACCAGGACCGTCAGCAGCGTGCGTAGCGGCCTGGGTTGACGGGCGGCCGCCAGGGAGGAGGGCTGTTCACCGACCGGCAGCCGCGTGCGAGTGTGCGGCTGGTCGTCGGACAACGGCACGGCGGCCCTCCTGGTGCGGGGAGCCGGGGCGGCTCCGGGGGCCCCTCCGCCCGGGGGCGGGCGCGGAGGGAGGGGTGGTGGGGGCGGGATTCCCGGGGGACTCCGGCGGATCCCGGTCGACCGGACGGCCGCCCGGTCGGACGGTCGACCGTGCCGGGTGGTCGGTCGGCCCGGCGACGGGCGGTTCCCCGTCTCCCCGCACCGTCACCGCCCGATCTGTCCGATCGTCAGATGGCCATGCCGTACACAATGGTGAACAGAGTGCCGAGTGATCCAATGATGAACACGCCGGTCAGCCCGGCGATGATCAGTCCCTTGCCCTGTTCGGCGCCGAAGCTGTCACGCATCGCGGTGGCGCCGATCCGCTGTTTGGCCGCACCCCAGACGGCGAGGCCGAGGCAGGCGAGGATCGCGACGGCCATGACGACCTGGACCATCACCCGGGCCTCGGACCCGAGGCTCGCGAACGGCCCCCAGTCCGGGGCGATCCCACCGATGATGGTGTCGATATTCGGCTTCTTGGGAGGGTCCTCGGCCAAGTGGCCGATCGCGATGCTGTTCACGCTGCTCAGGTCCATTTCCATCTCACCGCCCGATCAGGCAAATTCAAGGGCCCAGACCCCGCCCGCGCGAAGGGTCAGTACCTATTCTTGGCCAGATCTGATGTCGACTTGGCTACTTCTCGCAGATTGGTCGTGAGGCATCGGACACGTACGCGAGGATGTCCACCGTACGAAGGATAGCGCTCACTCTTTGTATCTCTGATGATTGCGGTGAGCAACGCCTTCCGGGACACTTCGACTGACGATTCGTCGGGATGGTGCTGATGGTACTCCGGAAGGCCGGTACGGCCGCCGCCGCTGCGGGAGTTGTCCTGATCGGCTTCGTCGGTCTGGTGACCGTCGGGACGTTTGCGGCGAGTGGGACACCACAACAGTCGGGCAATCGCGCCGGCCTCTCCCCGGGAACCGTTCCGGCGGCGTACCAGGGGCCGATCCAACAGTGGGGACAGCTCTGCCCCGACCTCTCACCGCCGTTGCTCGCGGCACAGCTCTACCAGGAAAGCGGTTTCAACCCACGGGCCCGTTCCTACGTGGGGGCGCAGGGATTGGCACAGTTCATGCCTGACACCTGGTCGGCCTACGGAACGGACGGTAACAACGACGGCCGGAAGGACCCCTGGGACCCGCTGGACGCGATCGCCTCGGCGGCCACCTTCGACTGTGCGCTGGCCGCCTACGTCGCGAAGGTCCCGGGTGACCGCCAGTCCAACATGCTGGCCGCCTACAACGCCGGTCCGGGCGCGGTGACGAAGTACCAGGGCGTTCCGCCGTACAAGGAGACCCAGGGCTACGTGCGGAACATCCTGGCGACAGCCGGAAGCTTCGCCGCACCGGTCGCACCGGTGGAGGTCTCCTCGCAGTCGGCGGCCGCGATCTACTTCGCGCAGACCAAGCTCGGCACCCCCTACCAGTGGGGCGGTGAGGGGCTGCCCTCGCAGAACGGGCGGTTCGACTGCTCGGGGCTGACCCAGGCCGCGTACGCCAGCGTGGGGATCAAGCTCCCCCGGGTCGCCAACGACCAGTGGTACGCCGGGCCGCACCCCTCCCGCGACCAGTTGCGCCCGGGGGACCTGGTGTTCTGGGCGACCGACCTCGGCGATCCGCGCAGCATCCACCACGTCGGCATCTACGTGGGCGGGGGCTACATGATCAACGCGCCGCACACGAACGCGGTGATCCGCTACGACAAGATCGACACCCGCGAGTACATCGGGGCCACCCGCGTCGCGTCGGACGCCGCCCAGGCGCTGCCGATGCGCGACGCGGAGGGCGCGGTGATCGCCCCGAGCCGTCCCGGCGACCCGGCGGCCCCGGCCGCGCCCGCCCCGGACCCGACGACCCCCGCCCCGAACCCGGCCGGGACCCCCGCTCCGGCGGCGGCCAGGACCCCGATCGCCACCGGCCCCGTCACGGCAGGTGCAGGTCAAAGGCCCGCAAAGAGCTGACCCCGCCCGCCCGCGCGGTGTGAGTGCACTGTGGACGCTGAGTCAAGTTTCCATAACCGCGCGTTTCCGTGGAACGCTGTGCACCGGTTATGACGTTGTGTCGGATGGTCCCGCGTCAGCCCACCTGACCTGGGCGGCGCTGCGCGGACCACGGCCGGAACGATCAGGTGCTGCGGACCAGAAGGAGGTGCGGCGTGTCGACGCCGCTTGCCGACACGACCAACCCCGACCTCGGCCTGCTCTACGCCGTCAACGGCCTGGCCAGGCGTTCCCCGGCCTGGCTGGACCACGCGGTGTCCTGGATCGGTGAGTACGGCATCCTGCTCGGCCTCGCCCTGCTCGGTCTGACCGGCTGGCTCCGGGCCAGACGCCGTCCGGACGCCCCGGTGGCCGTCGCCGGGCTGCTCTGGGCCCCGCTCGCGGTCGCCATCGCCGAGGTGGCCAACCTGCCGATCTCGGCCATCGTGGACCGCCCGCGGCCCTTCGTCGACCATGCCGGCCTGGACGTGCTGGTGGAGGGCAAGGAGGGCACGTACTCCTTCGTCAGCGACCACTCCACGATGTCGATGGGCATCGCGGTGGCGCTCTTCCTCGTGAACCGGCGGCTCGGCTGGATCGCCGGCGGCCTGGCCCTGCTGCAGGGCTTCTGCCGGATGTACATGGGCGTCCACTACCCCACCGACGTGATCGGCGGCTTCGCGCTCGCGACGGCGGTGGTCCTGCTGCTGGCGCCGATCGCGATGGCCGTGCTCGTCCCGTTCTGCCATGCGGTCGGCCGGACCGCTCTCGCCCCGCTGATCCGCGCCCCGCAGGGCGGTGGCCGGCGATCGGGCGGGCGCCGGCGCGGCGGCGGCCCGCAGGGCTCCGTCCGGGCCGACGAACAGCCGCCGGAGTCCGATCTGGCGGCCTGAGCCGCCCCGGGCCCTCCCCCGCGCACCGCAGCGCCCCCGGAGCGTCCTCGGGCGGACCGCGGAGGGGCCCGGCCCCCTCCGGCCTATCCGCCCTCCTCGCCGTTGGCGGCGAGGTGGTCGGCGGCCTCCCGCCGGGTGAGGTCGCGCGAGCGGCGGGCCGGGGAGAACCAGCCGCAGACGCAGGTCGCGAAGCAGAAGGAACCGTGTTCGCTGATCGCGACACGGTGCTCGGGCATCCGGGTGGTGCCGGGTTTGGCCGGCAGCTCACTGTGCACGTGCTTCACCGTAACGCTCCAGAGCCCCAGACCGCGACGCCCGGGAGGTATCCGGTGCTCCGGCGTGCGACATCCGGCGCGCGCCGGTTCCCGCGTAACCCTTCTCACGTCAACTCGTTTGCCCGGAAAGAGCTCTGCCCATCCACTGGTGGCCGGCGGGGCAGTCGGGCCCGAGGGGGTTGTCGCGAGGATGAAGATGACCGACCAACAGCGCAGTGGCCGGCGGACCGGCCGGTCCGGGCCGCGGCTGCGGCCGGCGGCGGGGGCCGCGTTGCTCGCCGCCGTCCTGACCGGACTGAGCGGCTGCTCGGACGGCGCCGGCGACGCTTCCGCCGACCAGCAGGCGAGCAGCAGCCCGGACCGGCTCGCCGCCGACCCGCTGACGGCGGTCCGCAACGCCGCCGACATCACGGGCCGGACCGGCTCCGCGCACGCGGCCACCGAGCTGGTGACCGAGTCCGCCGACAAGAAGGCCGTCTTCACCGGCACCGGCGGCTACGACTACGTGAAGCGGATCGGCCGGCTGGAGGTTCAGGTGCCGCCGGGCGCGGCGACCACCGGCAAGATCGTCGAGGTGCTCCTGCCGGGCACCGTCTACCTGCAGAACAGCGGCGCCAAGGTGCCCGAGGGCAAGTGGGTCAAGCTCGACGTCCGCCAGCTCCCGGACGGGAACCTGGTCAGCGGCGGCGCGACCGACCCGGCCTCCGCGGCGGGCGCGCTGCGCGGCGCCCAGAAGGCGGAACTGGTCGGCACCGAGACGGTCGGCGGGGCGGCCCTGAAGCACTACCGCGGCACCCTGGACCTCACCAAGGCGGCGGACGCCACCGGCGGACGGGGCGGGGACGGGCTGCGGATGGCGGCGCAGACCTTCACGGTCAAGGAGGTCCCGTACGACGCCTGGCTGGACGAGCAGGGCCGGCTCCACAAGGTGGTCGAGGTCTTCACCTTCGCCGGGGTGGCCGGCTCGAAGGAGGCGAAGGACCAGGTGAAGGTGGTCTCGACCACCTCGCTGACGGACTTCGGCAAGCCGGTGGAGGCCGCGGAGCCGCCGGCCTCCGACATCTACGCGATGAAGCCCACCGAGAGCCCGAAGTAGGGCCTGGTGGCCCGGCCGCGTCCCGGCCCACAGCCCGGCGGCCGGGCGGCGCGGCGCGGAGAAGGAGGCCGGAGGAGGGACCCGGCGCGGGGGCCGGGAGCGGGGCGAAAGGGGACACCGTCGGACCGGGTGGGCCCGGGATACCTGCCGGGCCACCCGTTTCGGCGGCTCCGAGATGGCCCGTCCGTGCCATGTGGGCGGGCTCCGGAGTGCCTAGGCTGGACGTCGGGTGGCTGCCGCCCGGGCTGGCGAGGCGCTGAAGGGGTGGTGCAGGTGATGTCGTCCACGGGCAGCCGCAGCGGCGGCCACGACGACGCGGCCCTCGACGAGATCGAGCTGGCCGGGGAGCTGATGATCGCGGCCACGGCCAGCAGCGGCGACCGTCTGCCGACCGAACGGATCGACGAGGTGCTGCTCGACCGGCCCGACGGCGGTCCGGTCACCGGGCCCGTGCGGAACGGCCTGGAGCTCGACGGCTGAGGCCGGGAGCGACCGGCCGGGGACCATGAGCCGGGAGCGACCGGGAGTGGCCCACCGGGACCAGGACGGCCGGAAGCAGGACAGCCCGAAGCAGGACGGCGGGGAACGGGGCGGCCGTCGGTCGGACGGCCGGGGCGTACCCCGGCCGCGCGTTCAGCTGCGCAGGAGGCGGGCGATGGCCGCGGTGGCTTCGGCGACCTTGGCGTCCAGCTCGGTGCCGCCCTCCTCGGCGGCAGCGGCGACGCAGTGCCGCAGGTGCTCCTCCAGCAACGAGAGCGCGAAGGACTGGAGGGCCTTGGTGCTGGCCGAGACCTGGGTGAGCACGTCGATGCAGTAGACGTCCTCGTCGACCATGCGCTGCAGGCCGCGGATCTGGCCCTCGATCCGGCGCAGCCGCTTGAGGTGGGCGTCCTTCCGGGCGGTGTACCCGTGCGGCCCCCCGTGGGCTCCGTGGTGTCCGACGGCGTCGGCGGTGGCCGCGGCGCCGGCAGGATCGGTGGCGACGGAGGTGACGGCGGCCGACGTTGTCGCGTCCGGCGCGGTCTGCTCGCCATGCGCTTCCGCCCCGGCCGCCGGCGCCGGCTCCGGCTCGGTGCGCGCTTGCGTGGTGGTCATCGGCCCGCCTTCGTCTGAGTGCCTGGGTGGCTGCGTCGGCATCCAGTGTCCAACACCGGGGCCGGTCGTGGTGTTCCTCCGTACCGGTCGGCCGGTACGGAGGAGCGGTTCGCGGCGGGGGCGGGGCGCGGACGGGGCGCGCGCCCGGGGGCGGGCGCGGTTCCCCCGTCCGGGGAACACCCCGGTCTTCCCGGCGCACGGCAGGGGCGATCCGGGCGAGGTTCCGTCAGACTGGGGGCTCACGCCCACACCTGGGATGCAGGCCGGGCCCACGGCTGCGGCAGCCGAACGGAAGGGGAAGTTCCACCTCCTCTTCGACCACCCCGTTTGCGCAATTGCGCTTGGTTGCACCTAGCATCGTTCAGTCCCCTACCCCGCACATCGGAGATTTCCGTGCGTTTTAGCCTGACCCCGAAGGAGACGAGCTTCTACGACATGTTCACCGCTGCCGCGGAGAACCTGGTCGTCGGTTCGAAGCTCCTGCTGGAACTGCTGGGATCAGACGTGTCGGCCCGCGCGGAGATCGTCGAGCGCATGCGCGCCGCCGAGCACGCCGGAGACGACACCACCCATGCGGTCTTCCACCAGCTGAACTCGTCCTTCATCACGCCCTTCGACCGCGAGGACATCTACAACCTCGCCTCGTCGCTGGACGACATCATGGACTTCATGGAGGAGGCCGTCGACCTGGTCGTCCTCTATGACATCCAGACCCTCCCCAAGGGCATCGAGCAGCAGATCGAGGTGCTGGCCAGGGCTGCCGAGCTCACCTGCGAGGCGATGCCGAACCTGCGCAGCATGTCCAACCTGACCGAGTACTGGATCGAGGTCAACCGGCTGGAGAACCAGGCCGACCAGATCCACCGCAAGCTGCTCGCCCACCTGTTCTCGGGCCAGTACGACGCCATCGAGGTGCTCAAGCTCAAGCAGGTCGTGGACGTCCTCGAACAGGCCGCGGACGCCTTCGAGCACGTCGCCAACACGGTGGAGACCATCGCGGTCAAGGAGTCCTGACCCTCGTGGACACCGCAGCACTCATCGCCGTCATCGGCGTTGCGTTCTTCTTCACCTACACCAACGGCTTCCACGACTCGGCGAACGCGATCGCCACCTCGGTCTCCACCCGGGCGCTCACCCCCCGGGCCGCGCTCGCGATGGCCGCGGTGATGAACCTGGCGGGCGCCTTCCTGGGCAGCGGGGTGGCGCACACCGTCTCCCAGGGCATCATCGAGACCCCGACCGGCAACCAGGGGATGGCGATCCTGTTCGCCGCGCTGGTCGGAGCGATCGCCTGGAACCTCGTCACCTGGTACTTCGGTCTGCCGTCCTCCTCCTCGCACGCGCTGTTCGGCGGCATGGTGGGTGCGGCGCTGGCCGGCGGTACCGAGGTGATCTGGAACGGGGTCATCGACAAGATCATCATTCCGATGATCGTCTCGCCGGTGGTCGGCCTGGTCGGCGGCTTCCTGGTGATGCTGGCGATCCTCTGGATCTTCCGGCGGGCCAACCCGCACCGGGCCAAGCGCAACTTCCGGGTCGCACAGACCGCGTCGGCCGCCGCCATGGCCCTCGCGCACGGCCTGCAGGACGCCCAGAAGACGATGGGCATCGTGGTCATGGCCCTCACCATCTCGGGCCACGAGTCCGAGGGCGACCCGATCCCGGTCTGGGTGAAGATCTCCTGCGCCACCATGCTCTCGCTCGGCACCTACGCGGGCGGCTGGCGGATCATGCGGACCCTCGGCCGGAAGATCATCGAGCTGGATCCGCCGCAGGGCTTCGCGGCCGAGGCCACCGCCTCGACCGTCATGTACATCACGTCGTTCGTCTTCAAGGCGCCGATCTCCACCACCCACGTGATCACCTCGGCGATCATGGGTGCGGGGGCCACCAAGCGGATCCGAGCGGTGCGCTGGGGCGTGGCCAAGAACATCGTCCTCGGCTGGTTCATCACGATGCCGGCGGCCGCCCTCGTCGCGGCGCTGGTGTACTGGTTCGTCCACCTGTTCTGGGGCTGACGGGCCGGCGCCCCGAACCCTGCGGACGTGACAGGGCCCGCCCCCACATCTCGGGGGCGGGCCCTTTTCCATGCTCCGCGGCGGCACCGCCATGCAGCACCGCGAAGCAGCTCTGGTCCGTCGACCGTCTCCGGGCGTTGCCGGCCCGGAGACCGGAGACCGGCCACCGGGGACCGGAGGCCGGAGACCGGCTGTGACGGGGTACTGCGGTCTAGCCGAAGCGGCCCGAGATGTAGTCCTCGGTCGCCTGCACGGACGGGTTGGAGAAGATCCGCTGCGTGTCGTCGAGCTCGATCAGCTTGCCAGGCTGGCCGACGCCGGCCAGGTTGAAGAAGGCGGTGCGGTCGCTGACGCGGGCCGCCTGCTGCATGTTGTGCGTCACGATGACGATGGTGAACTGCTCCTTCAGCTCGCCGATCAGGTCCTCGATGGCGAGGGTGGAGATCGGGTCGAGGGCGGAGCAGGGCTCGTCCATCAGCAGGACCTGGGGCTCGACCGCGATGGCGCGGGCGATGCAGAGGCGCTGCTGCTGACCGCCGGAGAGGCCGGCACCCGGCTTGTTCAGGCGGTCCTTGACCTCGTTCCAGAGGTTGGCGCCCTTGAGGGACTTCTCCACGACACCGTCGAGGACGGACTTCTTGCGAACACCCGCGAGCTTCATCCCGGCGACCACGTTGTCGTAGATCGACATGGTCGGGAACGGGTTCGGGCGCTGGAAGACCATGCCGACCGCGCGGCGGACGGCGACCGGGTCGACGGTCGACCCGTACAGGTTCTCGTCGTCGAGGAGGACCTTGCCCTCGACCCGGGCGTTGGGGATCACCTCGTGCATCCGGTTGAGGGTCCGCAGGAAGGTCGACTTGCCGCAGCCCGAGGGGCCGATGAAGGCCGTCACCGAGCGGGGCTCGATGCTCATCGAGATGTCCTCGATGGCCTTGGTGCTGCCGTAGAAGGCGGACAGTCCGCTGACGTCGATGCGCTTGGCCATGTTCTTTCGTCTTCTTTCAGCCCGCGGCCGGGGGCCGCTCGTAGATGCCGGTCGTACGTCAGTCGGTCAGTGTCCGCCCTTGGGCGAGCGCCAGCGTGCGATGCCCCGGGCGATGAGGTTGAGCGCCATCACGAAGGCGATCAGCACGAGCGCGGCACCCCAGGCCCGCGCGTAGCCGAAGTCGTTGTTCACCATGGCGTACTGCTGCCAGATGTACATCGGCAGCGACTGCTGCGGACCTTCGAACGGGTTGGTGTTGATGATGTCCGCGCCGAAGACCAGCATCATCACCGGCGCGGTCTCACCCGTGATGCGGGCGACCGCGAGCATCACACCGGTGGTGATGCCGCCGATGGCGGTCGGGAGGACGATCCGCAGGATGGTCTTCCACTTCGGCACACCGAGTGCGTACGACGCCTCGCGCAGCTCGTTCGGGACGAGCTTGAGCATCTCCTCGGTGGAGCGGACCACGACCGGCATCATCAGGATGGCCAGCGCGAGGCTGCCCGAGAACCCGGAGTAGCTGAAGCCGAGGGCGATGTTCCACAGGGACAGGATGAACAGACCGGCGACGATCGACGGGACACCCGTCATGACGTCGACGAAGAAGGTGACCGCCTTGGCGAGCGTGCCCCGGCCGTACTCGACCAGGTAGACCGCGGTGAGCAGACCGATCGGCGCCGCCATCAGGGTGGCCAGCAGCACCTGCTGCATGGTGCCGATCAGCGCGTGGTAGATACCACCGCCGGGGCCCGAGTACCGCACCCCCTTCATGGAGTGCGTCAGGAAGTAGCTGTCCACCACCTCGGCGCCCTGCTGGACGGTGTAGGTGATGAGCGCGAGCAGCGGGATGACGGCCAGGATGAAGGCCACCCAGACCAGCGAGGTGGCGAACCGGTCCTTGGCCTGCCGGCGGCCCTCGACCTGGGCCGCGAGCCCGTAGCTGATGCCCAGGAAGAGGATCGCGGAGATCAGGCCCCACTGGAGCTTGCTCTCCAGACCGCCGACCAGGCCGAGGCCGCAGCCGAGGGCGATCGAGCCGGCGGCGATGGCGGCCGGGGCCCACTTGGGGAGCCGGTTGGCGGTCAGCGGGCGGTCGACCGGGCGGGCGTCCGCCGGAACGGACGTGGTCGCGGCGCTCATGCGTTGGCCCCCGAGTACTCCTTGCGGCGGGCGACGATCAGCCGCGCGGCACCGTTCACCAGCAGGGTGATCACGAACAGGACGAGACCGGAGGCCATCAGCGCGTCCCGGCCGAAGGGCTGGGCCTCGCTGAACTTCAGCGCGATGTTCTGCGCGAAGGTACCGCCACCCGGGTCGAGCAGGTGCAGCGAGAGGGAGTTGTTGGCGGAGAGCACGACGGCGACGGCGATGGTCTCGCCGAGCGCACGGCCGAGGCCGAGCATCGAGGCCGAGATGATGCCGGGGCGGCCGAAGGGCAGCACCGAGGTCCGGATCATCTCCCAGCGGGTCGCGCCGAGCGCGAGCGCCGCTTCCTCGTGCATCCGCGGCACCTGCCGGAAGACCTCGCGGCTGACCGCGGTGATGATCGGCAGGATCATGATGGCCAGCAGGATGCCGACGGTGAACAGGGTGCGCGGGGCGGTGCCGACCTTGGACTGGTCGAAGATGTACGTCCAGCCGAGGTACTCGTCCAGCCAGCTGGTCAGGCCGTACAGGTGCGGCACCAGGAAGAGCGCGCCCCAGAGGCCGTAGATGATGCTGGGCACGGCCGCCAGCAGGTCCACCAGGTAGGCGAACGGCTGGGCGATCCGGCGCGGGGCGTAGTGCGAGATGAACAGCGCGATCCCGATGGCCACCGGGACGGCGATCGCCATCGCGATCGCCGCGCTGACGATGGTGCCGAACGCGAGGACGGCGATGCCGAAGACCGGCTTCGGGGCGTCCGGCGTCCACTCGAAGGTGGTGAGGAAGTTGCCCTCGTTCTTGGTCAGCGCGATACCCGCGCGCCAGGTCAGGAAGC
Organism: Streptomyces sp. BE20; assembly: GCF_036322525.1. Taxonomy (NCBI): domain Bacteria; kingdom Bacillati; phylum Actinomycetota; class Actinomycetes; order Kitasatosporales; family Streptomycetaceae; genus Streptomyces; species Streptomyces sp. BE20. Next base: position 66,494 of record NZ_JAQYWW010001178.1, read on the forward strand.
CTGCGATGGCGGCCATGATGACCAGCAGCAGGATGCCCGACCCGCGGGACAGGTTCATGAAGATCTTGTCGCCGACCCGGCTGTCACGCTTGCGGCGTTCCCTGCCTCGCGGGGCGGCAGGGGTGTTTGAAGTCATTGGTCTACTCCGGTCTGGTGGTGCTGCCCCGAGGGGGCGGCACCCTGGCGGCGGTGCCCCGGACGTGCTTCTAGGTCAATGCGTCCGGTGGAGCGGCCCCGGCCCCCCTCGTCCACGGGGCCGCTCCACCGGAAGTCCTGCTGAGGTCAGGCCAGCGTCGGGATGATCGCGTTGGCCTTGTCCGTCAGCTCCTTCGGCAGCGGGACGTAGCCCGCCTCGCCGACGGCCTTCTGCCCGGCGTCGCTGGCCGCGTAGGTCAGGAACGCCTTCAGGGCGTCGAGGCTCTCGGCCTTGTTGCCCTTGTCGCAGACGATCTCGTAGGTGACCAGGACCAGCGGGTAGGCACCCTCGTCCTTGGTGCCGTAGTCGAGGGTCAGCGCCAGGTCGCTGCCGGTGCCCGCGATCTTCGCCTTGGCGAAGGTGGTGGCGGCGTTGGCGGCGGTGGCCTCGACCGGCTTGGAGGCGCCGGTGTTGATGGCGGCGCTCTTCAGGTTGTTGGTCTGGGCGTAGGACAGCTCGGCGTAGCTGATCGAGTTCTTGACCTGCTTCACCTGGGCCGCGACACCGGCGGAGCCGTTCGCGCCCTGCCCGCCCTTGCCGGCCCACGCCTTGGCGGCCGGGTAGGCCCAGGCGCCGTTGGAGACCTTGGCGAAGTACTTGGTCAGGTTCTCGTTGGTGCCGGAGTCGTCCGTACGGTGGACGGCCTGGATGTCGGCGTCGGGCAGCTTGGCGCCCGGGTTGAGCGCCGCGATCGCCGGGTCGTTCCACTTGGTGATCTGCGAGTCGAAGATCTTGGCGGTGGTCGGACCGTCGAGGACCAGGTTGTCCACGCCGTCCACGTTGTAGACGATCGAGATCAGGCCGGCGACGAGCGGCAGGTTGATGCCCTGGCCACCGGTGCAGATCGCCTTGGTGGCGTCGACCTCGGCCGGCTTCAGCGGCGAGTCGGAACCGGCGAACTGGACCTTGCCCTGGGTGAACTGCTGGACACCGGCGCCCGAGCCGCCGCCGCCGTAGTTGACCGAGGACTCCTTGCAGGCAGCGGCGAAGTTCGTCTTCCAGACGTCGATCGCGTTGCCCTGCGCGGTGGAACCGGCGGCCAGCAGCGCGGCCGGCTTGGGGCCGCACTCGATCTTGGCGGCCGGGGCGGCGGAGCCGCTGCCCGAGGCGCCGGTGGTGGTGGTGTTCTCGTCCGAACCGCAGGCGGCGAGCGACAGCGAGCTGACGAGCGCCATGGCACCGATCGCGAGGGCCTTGGAGCGGCCGTTCCGCTGGAGCTTCACAGGGTGTCCCTTTCTGTGGCATTGCCCTGCGCGCGGGCCGTGCACGACACGGCGGAGCGCGGGTTCTGCTGTGGTCCGGGGCCTGTTCGGCCCTCCGGTGACACCGAAGTTAAGCCGGGTAGGTGACGCGTCAGCCGGTCGTAAGTGAACGGAGAGTGAACCTCGAACGGATGGCAGGAAACTACGTCAGGTAGTAACGGTTGCGTCACGACCCGGGCGCGGCGAGATCACTTCCACCGTTCCTTCACGACTCCGCGGACGCCGACCGGACCGGCCGCGCCCCGAGCAGCTCCAGCAGCGCGTCGACCAGCCGGCGGTCCCGCTCGTGGGTCAACCGGGCCCGGGCCTTCCCGGCCGGCAGCCACTCCAGCCGGTCCACCTCCCGGTTCGGCCGGAACTCCCCCGCCCCCGGCACCGCGGCCCAGTACCGGACCTCCTTGGGACGGCCCTGCGCCAGGTAGTGCTGGGCCGGCAGCTCCTCCCCCAGCACGCAGGTGAACCCGGTTTCCTCCCACACCTCGCGCAGCGCGGCCTCGACCACGCCCTCGCCCCGGTCCAGCTTTCCCTTGGGCAGGCTCCAGTCGTCGTACTTGGGCCGGTGGATCACCGCGATCCGGGGCCGCCCCAGCCGACCGCTCCTCTTCACCCGTCCCGGCAGCCAGAGCACGGCCCCGGCCGCCAGCACCACCGGTCCCCGGCCGGGGACCGCCGACCGTCTCCCCACCTCAGGCCGTCCGGGATTCCGCCGCCGTCCCCCAGCCGTCGGCCGGCGGAAGCTCCAGCCAGGCCTCCGGACCGGGCGGCAGCTCCGGCCAGCGGCGCCCGAAGGCGTACCGGGCCGCCTCCACCTCCAGCCGCTGGTCGGCGTGGACCACGCCCAGCACGTACGCCGTCGCCGGGGTGATCCGCGGCGTGCGCGCCGCCGTCGCCGCCGTCACCGCCGCGTCCGAGGCCTCCTGGTGCCGCGCCAGCACCCCGTCCAGCTCGTCCAGCACCGTCGACGGCCGCCCGCACACCTCCAGCGCGTACCTGGCCCGCTTCACCAGGACCCGCGCCCGGTGCCACGGCGCGTCGTCCGCCGCCAGCGCCGCGTCCGCGTCCAGCGCGCCCCGGGCCTTCGGCGCCTCCTGCCCCTGGGCCGGCACGGTGTGCGCCACGGCCGCCAGCCGGCGCAGTCCGTCCCCTCCGTACGGCGTGGCCGCACGCTGCAGGGGCAGCTGCTGGACGCTCACCGCCAGCGCGGTGAGCGCGGCCCCCGCCTGCGGCAGCAGCACCGCGCCCGCCCGGCCCCCGGCCTGCTCCGCCAGCGGCGCATCCGCCACCAGCAGCGTCATCCGGTCCGCCAGCGCGTGCAGCCGCGCCGACCGCAGCTCCTGCAGCACCGTCGAGTGCGCCCTGGTCCGTGCCAGGGTCAGCTGCCGGTCCAGCAGCGCCCGGGCCTTCGGCGCCCCCACGTGGCCGGCCAGCATCCCCGGACCGTCCGCCTCGCTGCCGTTCAGCCCGTCCAGCGCACCCAGCAACCGGGACGCCCGCCGCACGTACCCCGGCTCCAGCGCCAGCAGGTTGAGCAGCCAGCGCAGATCGGTCCGGGACTCCTGCGTCCAGCCCGGTTCGAGGACCGCGCCGAAGGTGTGCAGCAGCCCGTTGATCCGCCGCACCGCCCGCAGCAGGTCGTCCGTCCCCCCGGACGGGACGACGGACGCCCCCGGTCTGGCGCCGACCTCGCCCACGGCCAGCGGCAGCGCGCGCAGGAACGCACCCGCCAGGGCGGTGAGATGGCTGGAGAGGATGTCCCCGGCGGTCGCGGTGGAGGCCGCCTGGGCCGTCATCGGCGCATCGGTCATGACTAGGTAGATCCCCGTTCCCCCGGGGCCGTCCCCGGGGCTGGTGGCCGACCGCTCAGCGGCTCCCTACCGCTCAGCGGCTCGCGTCAGTGGATCGCGCGGTCGCGTCGTCGCGTCTCGCGTCAGCGGGGTCGTGGCGGCGAACGGCCGTCACCGGGCGGTGACGGCCCGGCGACGCTGACGCGAGTCGATGAGCAGGTCCTGGACGTGCCGCAGTTGCTTGCCCTCGGCGTCCTGCGCGTGCCGGGTCCACGACCCGTCCGCCCCGAGGTGCCAGGACTCCGTCTCGTCCGACATGCCGAGCTCGATCAGCCCCGACAGTTCCGCCCGGTGCGCCGGGTCGGTGATCCGCAGCAGCGCCTCGATCCGGCGGTCCAGGTTGCGGTGCATCATGTCGGCGCTGCCGATCCACACCTCCGGATCGCCGTTGTTGCCGAAGACGAACACCCGCGAGTGCTCCAGGAAGCGCCCCAGGATGCTGCGTACCCGGATGTTCTCGCTCAGCCCCGGCACCCCCGGCCGGATCGCGCAGATCCCGCGCACCCAGACGTCCACCGGCACCCCGGCCTGCGAGGCCCGGTACAGCGCGTCGATCACGGCCTCGTCGACGATCGAGTTGACCTTGATCTTCACGTGCGCCGGACGGCCGGCCCGGTGGTTGGCGATCTCGTTGTGGATCCGCGAGACCAGACCGTCCCGCAGACCGCGCGGCGCGGTCAGCAGCCGACGGTACGACTCGCGGCGCGAGTATCCGGAGAGCCGGTTGAAGAGGTCCGAGAGGTCCGCGCCGACCTGCGGGTCCGAGGTCAGCAGACCGAGGTCCTCGTACAGCCGGGCCGTCTTCGGGTGGTAGTTGCCGGTGCCGACGTGCGAGTAACGGCGCAGGGTGTCACCCTCCTGCCGGACCACCAGCGACAGCTTGCAGTGCGTCTTCAGCCCGACCAGACCGTAGACCACGTGGCAGCCGGACTCCTCCAGCTTGCGGGCCCACTTGATGTTGGCCTGCTCGTCGAAGCGTGCCTTGATCTCGACCAGGACCAGCACCTGCTTGCCGGACTCCGCCGCGTCGATCAGCGCGTCGACGATCGGCGAGTCACCGGAGGTCCGGTACAGCGTCTGCTTGATCGCCAGCACGTCGGGATCGGCCGCGGCCTGCTCCAGGAAGGCCTGGACCGAGGTGGAGAAGCTGTCGTACGGGTGGTGCAGCAGCACGTCCCGTTCCCGCATCGCCATGAAGATGTCCGGCTGCGAGGCCGACTCCACGTCCGTCAGTCCGCGGGCGGTGCCCGCCACGAACTTCGGGTACCTCAGCTCCGGCCGGTCCAGTTCCGCGATGCCGAACAGACCGGTCAGGTCGAGCGGACCGGGCAGCGGGAAGACCTCCGCCTCGGTGATGTTCAGCTCCCGCACCAGCAGGTCCAGGATGTAGGGGTCGATCGACTCCTCGACCTCCAGCCGCACCGGCGGGCCGAACCGCCGCCGCATGAGCTCCTTCTCCAGAGCCTTGAGGATGTTCTCGGTGTCGTCCTCCTCGACCTCGAGGTCCTCGTTGCGGGTCACCCGGAAGGCGTGGTGCGCGAGCACCTCCATGCCGGGGAAGAGCTCCTCCAGGTGCGCCCCCATGACGTCCTCCAGCGGCACGTACCGCTGCGGGGATGCCTCCAGGAAGCGGGCCAGCGACTGCGGCACCTTCACCCGGGCGAAGTGCTTGTGCCCGGAGACCGGGTTGCGCACGACGACCGCCAGGTTCAGGGACAGCCCCGATATGTACGGGAAGGGATGTGCCGGGTCCACCGCCAACGGGGTGAGAACCGGGAAGATCTTCTGCCGGAACAGCGAGTGCAGCCGCGCCTGCTCCTTCTCGGCGAGCTCGGACCAGCGGACCACCTCGATCCCCTCGGCGGCGAGGTCCGGCAGCACCTCCTGCTGGAACGCGGCGGCGTGCCGCGCCATGAGCTCGCGCGAACGGGTCCAGATCAGGTCCAGCACCTCGCGCGGCTGAAGGCCCGAGGCGCTGCGCTGGGCCACTCCCGTGGCGATCCGGCGCTTGAGGCCGGCCACCCGGACCATGAAGAACTCGTCCAGGTTGCTGGCGAAGATCGCCAGGAACTTGGCCCGTTCCAGCAGGGGGATCCCTGGGTCCTCGGCCAGTTCCAGTACGCGCTCGTTGAACGCGAGCCAACTGCGCTCGCGGTCCAGGAAGCGGCCCTGCGGCAGCTCCTCGAAGTCCTGCTCGTCCGCGGCCGGCAGCTCGGGCGGAATGCCGAGCGCACTGGACAACCGGGCGGGCGGGGACAGCGGGGCAGAGACGGGGCGGGGGATGCTCATGGGCTCCAGCTCCTCCAGCAGGACGGCGTCCGGACGCGAATTGCTCTGCGGGCCGTCGTCCTCGCCCAGCGCCAACGCCCACCCACCCGGCGCGGTCGTCACAGGACCGGCCAGCGGGTGTCGGCCGATGCTGCACGAGCGAGACACTACGGACTTCATCCTGTGATCTTCGCGGCATTAATTGAATCCACGGTAAACACCGCATGGCCAGGAGGAAAGCTGAGGCGGTCGGGGCCGGGGTGTAGGCGCACTACCGTTGCCTCGGCCCCACCTTCTCCGCTATCCGGCCGCCGGGCCGCGTGATGTCTCCGGGTCGCCTCGGTGGGGCCGTCCGACGGGGACCCCGGGACCTCCCTCCTCGTGCTTCCGACGGGGACCCGTCCTGCTCCCGGGGCCTCGGTCCGCGCTCCTGGGCCTCAGCTGCGGCTTCGGCTGTCGGAGTACCGGGCCCGGTACATCAGGTCGATCTCGTGAATCGTGAATCCCAGTCGTTCATATACCCGCACGGCGGCCGGATTGTCGGCGTCGACGTACAGCAATACGGTTTCCAGCCCGCGTTCGCCGGCCGCGGTGCCCGTCAGGTGGCGCAGGCCGGCGGCGGTGAGGGCCCGGCCGAGCCCGCTGCCCTGCTCCGCCGGGTCGACCCCGACGACGTACACCTCGCCCAGGGCGGGCCCGGCCTCGGCCGCCGGGTGCACCTTGGTCCAGTGGAAGCCCACCACCCGGCCGTCCCGGGTGGCGAGGAAGAAGCCGGCCGGGTCGAACCACGGCTCGGCCAGCCGGTCTGCCAGGTCCCGCTCGGTCCACGCGCCCTGCTCGGGGTGGTGGGAGAAGGCGAGGGCGTTGAGGCGGAGCCATTCGGCGTCGTCCTCGCCGGGGCGGAAGGTCCTCAGCTCGACCCCGTCGGGCAGGGCCACCGCCTCGGTCTGCGGTCCGGTCCGGCGCATCTGCCGCAGCTCCCGGACCAGCTCGGCCCCGTACTGCCCGGCCAGGTGTCTGGCGGCCGGATGCCCGCCGTGCACCCAGAAGTCCACGGACTCCCGGCCGGCCCGGTGGGCCCGGGAGAGGACGGCGTCCACCAGCGGCCGTCCCAGACCGCGGCCGCGCGAGACCGGGGCGACGACGAGCTCGGCGGAGGGATTGGCGCCGGTCCCCTCCGGTACCTCCAACTGGCCGTAGCCGACGACGCTCTCGGTCTCGGTCTCGGTCTCGACGAAGTGGATCACCCCCGGCCGGGCCGTCTCCGACGAGCGCAGACGCAGCCGCCCCTGCTCCGAGACCGCCGCGCGGCCGTCCACCGCCTGCGTGTCCTCCAGGACGCGTAGGGCGCCGTCACGTTGCTCCGGCCGCAGCACCTCGGTCGCGGCGACTGCGGCGCCGTCCGCCGCGGGTCCGGTGGCAGGTCCGGTCACAGAGCCAGTTGTGTCGCCCGTTGTCGGCGTTCCGTCGTCCATGCCCTGACGATACGTCAACGGGAATCGGGGGGAAACGCAAAGAACCCCCGTCCGTATCCCGGACGGGGGTTCTTCACAATGATTGTTCGGCGGCGTCCTACTCTCCCACAGGGTCCCCCCTGCAGTACCATCGGCGCTGTGAGGCTTAGCTTCCGGGTTCGGAATGTAACC
>NZ_JAQYWW010001179.1:0-322 GCF_036322525.1 Streptomyces sp. BE20
CCACCCCGCAGAACACCCCCCCGCCCACCAACCTCCCGACGTACTCCTCGACCTTCTCGCCTTTCACGATATCCTAGGTTGACTGGTGTTATGAGGTGTGCTATTCCGTACTGGAGAGGGTGCCGGCCTTGAGGAAGTCGAGCTCCAGGCCACTGCATTGTAGATCTCGGTGGTCTCCGAATCAATAAAAAAAAAAACACCAATTGTTATAACCTCGCACCCCCTGAACACAAACTACAAAGCAACCCCCTTGCCGGCCAAGCCCAGGATAACAAGAGCCCTGAAAAATACCATCAAGAACCCCCCCAACACACACAACACC
>NZ_JAQYWW010001180.1:0-517 GCF_036322525.1 Streptomyces sp. BE20
ATCTACCAGATCATCGCCGACCTCGCCACAGAAGGCGTCGCCGTCCTCGTCATCTCCTCCGAACTCCCCGAGGTCCTCGGCCTCGCCGACCGCATCGTCGTCATGCAGAACGGCCGCATCACCGGCGAACTCGACCGCGAATACGCCACCGAGGAAGCCATCCTCAACCTCGCCATGGCCGACGACATCGCCGCCGCGACCACACCCACCGACGCGACCACGACACCCTCCACCGGAGCTTCCCCATGAGCACCACCACCAGCACCACTCCACCCGCCAGGAACGGCGGCCACGCCCCGCGCCGGTCCGTGGTCTCACCGAAAATCCTGGCCGCCGTCGGTGGTCAGAACCTGAGCCTGATCGGTGCGCTGGTCGTCGTCCTCGCCCTGTTCGGCATCCTCAACGACAACTTCCTCAGCCTCGGCAACATGCAGGTCATCGCCGAAGCCGCCACCATCACCGGCCTCCTCGCCATCGTCCAGACCGTCGTCATCATCTGCGGCGGCCTCGACATCTC
>NZ_JAQYWW010001181.1:0-365 GCF_036322525.1 Streptomyces sp. BE20
CGGTGGTCCCCGTATCATTAAAAAAGAGGAGGTGGCTGTCGGGCGCGGGGTGGGGCTGGTGGCGGTGGGGGGTCGGGGGGGCGGTGGGGGGGGGGCCGTGGGCGGGCCGGGGCAGGGGGGGGTGGGGGTGGGGGGGGGGGGGGGCGGGGGGCTGGGGGTGGGCGGGGGGGGGGGGGGGGGGGGGGGGGCCGGCCGCCCCGCGCCCCCCGCCCCCCCCCCCCCCACACCCCCCCCCCCCCCCCCCCCCCACAACACACACCCCCCCACAACCCCCCCCCCCCCCAACACCCCCCCCCCCCCCCAACCAACCCAACCACACCAAACAAAACCCAAAACCACCAACCACCACAACCACAACACACACC
>NZ_JAQYWW010001182.1:0-91092 GCF_036322525.1 Streptomyces sp. BE20
GCCAACCGCGCCGAACGCTCCCCCAACTCCCCGTACGTCAACGACTCCCCACCCACCACCAACGCCACCGCACCCGGCGCCTCCCGCACCCACCCCTCGAACCGCTCCACCACCGAACCCGCCACCGGAACCACACCCACCGCGTCCGGGAGCGCGAGGGCCTCGCGGCGCCGCTCGGCGCTCAGCAGCGGTATCCGCCCCACGGGCAGCCCGGGCTCCTCGACGGCGGCGAGCGCGCGCAGGAGGGTCAGGAACTCGGCGCACCGGTCCGCGAGTTCGTCCTCCCGGTAGGTGCGGGGGTTGGCGTCCAGCTCGAACCGGACCAGGTTGCCGCCGTCCAGGTAGACGGAGAGGGTGAGGTCGTCCACCGGTCCGGCGGCGAGGTTGCGGGCGATGCCGGGGGCACCGTCGAAGTCGAGCTGGTAGTCGAACGCCTTGATGTTGACCATCGGGCCGAACACGCCGTGGCGGCGCCCGGCCGGGTCGAGGTCGCGCCGGATCTCCTCGGCGCGGTGGTTCTGGTGCCGTCGCAGGTCACGCACCCTGCGGACGACCTGCGACACCAGGTCGCCGAAGGCCGTACCGGGCGCGACGGAGAGCCGCAGCGGCAGGACGTTCACCTTCATCGCGGGCACGGTGAGCGCCACCGAGCCGAGCCGCGTCATCGCGGGCATGGCCAGCAGGACGTCCCTGGTGCCGGTCATCCGGTGCAGGTAGCCGGCGAACGCGGCGGTGACCACGTCCGCCCAGGTGGCACGGGCGGCGCGGGCGAGGTCGAGCAGCCCGGTGCTCTCCTCGGCGGTCAGGGTGGCACCGGTGCGCAGGAAGTGCGGGGCGGCCGGGTGGCCGACGCCTGCCAGCGGCGCGGGCTCGGGGCCGTCCACCAGCTGCTCCGCCCAGTAGGCGCGGTCGGCGGCGCTGCGGGCGGAGTCCCGGTACTCGGCCTCCTCGGCGAGCAGGTCGGCCAGGCGGCCGGGCGCCGCGGGCGGCGGCTCCTCGCCGCGGGACAGCGCGGTGTGCAGCTCGGCGGTGCGCCGGGCGAGCAGGGTGAAGCCGTAGGCGTCGAGGGCGATGTGGTGGACGCGCTGGTACCAGAGCACCCGGTCCTCGGCGACGGTGTACAGGGCGTAGGCGAAGAGCCGGTCCGCGGCCGGGTCCACCGGGCGGGAGAGGTCCGCCCGCATCAGCTCCAGGGCGGTGGCCTCCGGGTCGGCCTCCGCCCGCAGATCGGCCCGGTCGAGCGGCCAGTCGGCCCGCGGGGCGGGCTCCTGGTAGGGAACGCCGTCCTCCTCGCCGAAGCGCATCCCGAGCACCTCGGCCTCGGCGACCGCGCGGCGCAGCGCCGTCTCGAAGACCTCCTGGTCGAACCGCCCCCGGATCTCGACGTACTGGCCCACGTTGTACGCGGTGTTGCCGGGTTCGAGTCGCTGCCCGTACCAGACTCCGGACTGGGCTCCGGTGAGCGGAAGGCGGCTCTGGGGGCGGTCGTTCATGGCTGTCGTGCTCCTGGTTCGGGGGCGGGGCGGGCGGGTCCGGCCGGTTCGGGTACCGGCCGGACCGGTGCCGGGTCAGAGCGTCTTGAGGATCTGTTCCAGCTGGTCGAGGATCCGGCCGGCCTCGGGGTAGCGGCTGGTGAAGAACGCCGGTACGGGGTGGACCTGCTGGGCCTTGGCCGCCTTGAGCGACTTCCAGTTGGTCTGGTTCATCAGGTCGGTGGTCTCGGCGGACGGCTTGGTGCCCGGCTCGTCGCCGTCGACGAGGATCACGTCGGCGCCGTCGAGCTTGCCGATCTCCTCGTACGAGAGGTCGGCCCAGGCGTCCTCGAAGCCCACGCCCGGCAGCGCGGCGAACTTGCCGCCCACGTCCTTGAGGACCAGGCCGAGCCAGGACTTGCCGTCGTAGGCGGAGAACTTGCCGGACTCACCGGAGTTGACGATCGCCCAGTTCGTCTTCGCCAGCTTGTCGGCGTAGGCCGTCCTGATCCGGGCGGCCTTGTCCTCGTACTCCTTCTTCACCTTGAGGCCGGCCTCCGGCCGGCCGGCGGCGTCCGTCACCTTGAGGGTGGTGGCGAGCAGTTCGTCCGGGTTGCCGATGCCGAAGGAGACCACCGGGGCGATCGGCTTGAGCTTGTCGATCTGGAACTGGACCCGCTTGGGCGCGGAGATGATGATCAGGTCGGGGGTGAGCGAGGCGATCTTCTCGAAGTTCAGCTCGTTCCCCTCGCCGACCAGGGGGATCTCCTTGACCTTGGCCTTCTGCTCGGCGGAGAGCGCGGCGTCGTCGATCGAGGTGACGCCGACCATCGGGATGCCGGAGTCCAGCAGCCAGGCGGCGGCGTAGGAGAGGCCGATGATCCGCTTGGGCTTCGCGGGGACGGTCACGTCACCGTCGGGCGTCGAGACGACGCGGGTGGCGTTCGACGACGCGGACGGGTCCTGGGAGTCGGAGGCGCTGCCGTCGGAGCTGGTGGTGCAGGCCGCGGCGGCGGCGATCAGGACGGTGGTGAGAAGGGCGGCGAGCACCCCACGCGGCCCGCGGGCGCGCGTGTCTCTGCGCCGGTTGTGGTCGGGGCTTGCGATCTGACGGGTCACCTGTGGTGCCTTTCCGGTTTCTTCGGGGTGGGGCGGCCGGCCGTGCGGGGCACGGGGCCGCCGGTCTGGAGCCATCGGCGCAGGGGCCGGGTGGTCCGGGTCTGGGGGCCCGGGTCTGGTGGGTCCGGGTCTGGTGGGTCCGGGTCTGGGGGAGGTCGGAGCGGGAGACCGGAGCCGGCTGTGTCAGGGGCTGGCCGACGCCGTCGGGCGGCCCTCGCCCTGTTCGGTGTGGACCGGGTCGGCGCCGTGGACGGGGCCGGACGGGCCTGCGCCGTCCTCGTGGCCGTCGTGGCCGTCGTGGCCGTCGTGGCCGTCGTCGTCCTCCTCGTCGTCGTCGGGGAGCGTCGCCCGGCGCAGGCCCGGCACCGCGAGGGCGACCACGACCGCCGCCAGGGCGCACACGATGCCGTTCAGGAGCGCCGCCCCGCCCGGGTTGAACCAGCGGGCGAGCAGGGCCACTTCGGCCTCGCCGCCGATCTCGCCGGTGGTCTGCTCGGCGGTGACGACGCTGACCATCCGGCCCCGCAGGCGGTCCGGGGTGTGGTGCTGGAGCAGGGCGTAGTCGAGGATCGCGGCGACGGTGCCGGCCGCACCGGCCACCGCGAGCGCCAGGAAGGCCGGGACTACGGACGGGCTGAGGCCGAAGCCGGCGACGGCCAGTCCGGTCACCAGGACGGACCCGATCAGCACCGCACCGGGGCGCTTGGTGCGGCCCACCCATCCGCTGGTGGCGGAGGCGATGACGGCGCCGACCGCCGGCGCGGTGTAGAGCAGGCCGAGCATCAGTTCGCCGCCGCCGAAGCGGGTGTCGACGAGCTCGGGGAAGAGCACCACGGGGACGCCGAACAGCGCCGTGGCGCCGCCCAGCAGGAGCAGGCCGCCGACCACCCGGTGCTTCACCGCGTAGCGCAGCGCGACCAGCGGCGATCCGTCGTCCGCGCCCGACTCGTCGTCCGGGTCGGCCTCGTGGCGGACGGGCGGCAGCGGGCGGAGCCGGGTCACCAGCAGGGTGGTCAGCGCGGTGGTCGCGGCGGTGACGGCGAAGGCCGTGCCGGGACCGGACGCGGCGAGCAGCACGCCCCCGAGGAACGGCGCGGCGACCGAGCCGATCTCCGTGGTGAGGGACAGCAGGGCACCGGCCGCCGGGAGTTGGTCGCGCCGGACCAGCGTCGGTGCGACGGCCATCAGCGCGGTCACACTGACGCCGGAGGCAAGGCCGTCCCAGGCGACGCAGAGGTAGATCGCCCAGAGGCTCGGTTCGGGGAGGAAGGCGTTGGCGGCGAGCCCGGCGAACGCGAGGGCCGCGGCGCCGCGCGCCAGGATGATCAGGCGCCGCCGGTCGGTGCGGTCCGCCAGGACGCCGCCGACCAGCGAACCGACCAGCACGCTGACGCTCATGACCATGCTGACCGCGGCGACGGTCAGGGTCGATCCGCTGAGGTCGTAGACCTGGGCCGCGAGGGCGACGGTGGCGATGCCGAGACCGAAGAGCGAGACGGTCCGGGCTATGAAGACCGCGCGGAAGTCGCGGCTCGCCCGTAGGGGGGCGGTGTCGATCAACAGGTCACGCAGGGACACTCAGAGGCTCCTGGGAGGACGGCACGGGTGACGGCGGCGCGGTGTCGCCGGTGGCTGGGCGGTGGAGGTCGGGCCGCGGTGTCGGGGGGTCGACGGCGGCGGGCCGGCGGGGCGGACACGGTCGAACCGGACGCTGTCCGGTCCGATCAGGTCGGGGATCAGGTCGGGCTCGGGGTCGAAACGGGGTCGGGTTCGGGGTCGGGTTCGGGGCGGGCCTACCGGGCCGCCCGGACCCGGTCGGCCGCCCCGGCCCTGGGGCCGGCGGGCTTCAACAGCCGGCCCGGCGGGGGCGCGACCGCCCTCAGCAGCGGCCCGGTGGCGGCGGTGGTCAACAGGGCCATCAGCACGATCACCGTGTAGCCGGTCTCGCTCAGCACCCCGGCGGAGAGTCCCACCGAGGCGACCACCACCTCCACCGCACCGCGGCAGTTCAGGCCCACCGCGACGGCCAGACCCTGGCGTCGCGGGAGCCGGGCGAGCCGCGCCCCCCCGTACGCGCCGGCGACCTTGAAACAGACCGCCACCGCGAGATATCCGGCCGCCCAGAGCAGTGCCTCCGCACTGCTCAGGACGGTGAGGTCCATCCGCAGCCCTGCGACCGCGAAGAAGACCGGTGCCAGCAGGACGAGCGTGACCGGCTCCAACTGACCGCGCAGGCGCGGCCGGTAGTGCGGCGAGCGTCCGAGCAGCAGACCCGCCGCGAAGGCACCGAGCAGGCCGTCGGAGCCGACCGCGTCGGCGGCCACCGCGAGCACCAGGGCCAGGACGACCGCCACCAGGAGGTCCCCGGAGCCACCGGTCCCGGCCTCACCGGCCTCACCGGCCTCACCTTCCCCGCCGGTCCCGCCGGGCAGCCGGTCCGACCGGCGCACCCGGGCCAGCGCGGCGTCGACCAGCCGCGGGGCGACCAGCACGAGGACCGCCGTCAGCAGGAGCAGGCCGGCCACCGGGGCCAGCAGCTCCCCCGCGTCACCGCCACCCGGTCCGGCGAGCACCGTCACCCCGGCGAGCGCCATCCACCCCACCGCGTCCGACACCAGCGCCACGGTGAGGATCATCTGACCGAAGTCGGCCTTGAGGAAGCCGAGTTCGGTCAGCACGCGGGCGACGACCGGGATCGACGAGATACTGAGGGAGACGGCGACCAGCAGCACGAACGACGGCCGGCTCGCGGCACCCCCGGCGAACGAGTCCGGCAGCAGCAGCGCGAGACCCACCCCGGCCGCGAACGGGACCAGAACGGCCCCCGCGGCGATCATCAGCGCCGGGCGGCCCAGCCTGCGGATCACGCCGAGGTCGGTGTCCAGGCCGGTGAGCAGCAGCAGGAAGGCCGCGCCGAGCCAGGCCACCGTGTTGATCGGCGCCCCCAGCAGGGTCTCACCGGGGACGAGCCGGTGCTCCCCGCCGGGCCAGAGCACCCCGAGGACGGACGGGCCGAGCAGCACACCCGCCACCAGCTGGCCGATGACCGCGGGTTGACGCAGCCTGCGCGCGGCGGCACCGGCGAGGTGCGCCACGACGGTGATCACCAGCAGCTGCACCAGCATGGCCCATTGGGCCGCATGGCCGAGGGAGGGAAGGCCCACGGGTCTGCCGACCTGCCTTTCGTGCTCGTCGTGGAGCGGTCCGCACGGAAGCGTGCGGTCGCCGGCGCGGAAGTCGTACGGGGTCGGTCCGGCCACGGCGTGCGGCCGGACCGGCCGCCGGGGCGGGCGTGGCGGAGCCCGCCCGGCGGCCGGGGTTCGGTCAGCCTCCGGCCGGCTCGGCCCAGGAGAGGCCGTCGGCGCCCGGCACGAGGCCGTCGGGCAGCAGCGGCGACTCCTTGATGTCGGCGCCGAGGACACCGCGCCGCTGGATCTCGTTCATCTCGTGCATCACGTCGCCGACGACCTTGGCACCGAAGAGGTGGTTCATCCGCTCACCGGACTCGGTCTGCATCGACCCCGTGGCGGCCACGGCGTCGGACAGCGCCTTCGAGGAGGAGGCGAACCGCTCGGTGAGCGCGGCGGAGTCGGTCAGCGCCCGCTCCCGGGAGGCCACCCCGCCGACCAGGGTGACGAACGCCTCCAGGTCGGAGGAGTCGAAGGCGGTGACCTTCTTGGCCTTCCAGAAGTAGTTCTCCTCGCTGCCCTGCATGTCGTAGAAGGCACTGAGGAATTCGTAGAAGACGCCGTACTCGCGGCGGTACCGGCCCTCGAACTCGCCGAAGGCACGCTCCTCCGAAACCCCGCCCGCCAGCACGCTGTTGATCGACCGGGCCGACAGCAGCCCGGCGTAGGTGGCGAGGTGGACGCCGGTGGAGAAGACCGGGTCGATGAAGCAGGCGGCGTCCCCGACGAGCGCCATGCCGGGCCGCCAGAAGCGGGTGTTGGCGTACGAGTAGTCCTTGCGGACCCGCAGCTCGCCGTAGGTCCCCTCGGTGACGCGGGTCGCCTCGGAGAGGTAGTCGCGGACGATGTCGCAGCGGTCGATGAACCCGAGCAGCGCCTTCTCCTGCTCCTCGTCGGTGCCCTGGATGTCGGCCGCACGGGTCCGGCTGATCACCGCGCCGACGCTGGTCAGGGTCTCGCTGAGCGGGATGTACCAGATCCAGCCCTCGTCGAAGGCGGCGCAGAGGATGTTCCCGCGGTCCGCGCCGGGCAGCCGCTTGCCGCCCTCGAAGTAGCCGAACAGCGCCAGGTTCTTGAAGAACTCGGAGTAGACCCGCTCCCCACCCGCGTGCCTGCTGATCCGGGTCTTGTTGCCCGACGCGTCGATGACGAACCGCGCCGCGACCTCGTGGACCCGGCCCTGCGGGTCGGTGTAGCGGACGCCCCGCACCCGCTCGTCGTCCTCCAGCACCTCGCTCACCGGGGAGTTCTCCCGGACGTCGACGCCGTGCTTCGCGGCGTTGCGGAGGAGGATGTCGTCGAACTTCATCCGCTCCACCTGGTACGCGTACGAGGTGGGCCCGGAGAGCTCGGGGGCGAGGGCGAAGAGGAAGTTCCACGGTACGGGGTTGGTGCCCCAGCGGAAGCTGCCGCCCCGCTTGACCATGAAGCCGGCCTTCTCCATGTCCTCCTGGACGTCGAGCAGGCGACATATGCCGTGGACGGTGGCGGGGAGCAGCGACTCCCCGATCTGGTACCGCGGGAACGTCTCCTTCTCCAGCAGCAGGACCCGGTGGCCGTGTTTGGCCACGAGCGTCGCGGCCGTGGATCCACCGGGGCCACCGCCGACCACGATGACGTCGAACTCTTCGTGCAGTGTTGGTTGTTCAGAGGTGTTCACTGGCGAGTCTCTCCTGGTGATGACGGGCTTCCGCTGGTCAGGGGGTGCCGAGCTGATCCCGCCAGCGTTTGATGGTGGCCTCGCCGGCGAGGTCGACGAAGGTCACCTCGGTGCCCTTGTCGCGCCAGCGCTGGACGAGGGTCATCAACCGGATCGAGTCCATGCCCTGATAGACGAGCAGTTCGTCGTCGTCGAGTTCCTGCGGGTCGATCTGCAGCACATCGGCGACGTCCTGCCTGATGCGCTCCAGGGAAAACGCGTCGGTCGGGGGTATCTCAGGCATCGAGCGGCGTCCTCCTCTTGTCGCGGGGGTGACGGCGCGACGGCGCACGGCACGGACCACCGGCCCGGCCGAAACCGTGGAACCGATGTGATACGCACCGACAGCCGGCGACCTTCGGCCACCCGCCCTACTTAGGTAAGGCTAACCTAACTATTGGTCGGACCTCGCTGTCAAGCCGCCGGGCGACCGGACCCGACGGTCCGACGGATTTCCCTGATGTCACGTCATGCCACCCACGCGGGGCGGCAAAGGCCGGGCACTCCGTCGACGGTGCCGCCGGCAGCCCCCGACAGCCCCGTGGGCGGCGATCCCGCCGCCCACGGCGGCCCCGGGCGCGCGGGCACCGTTCCGACCCCCACCAGCACCGTTGCCGCCGCCGTCGGCGGTGCCGTCACGACGGGGTGCGGCCGGGGCGGGAGCCGGGCGACGGCCCCGGGTTCCACGGCGGGCGGAAAGCCGGATCGGCCGGGAGACAGGCAGCGCCACACCCCGGTCGGAACCGGCCCCGAAAGGGTTACGGAGGGAGCAGAAACGCTTTTCCGCCCACCGACGAGAATCCTGGACCCGTCGAACACGAATCATGGTCCGGACCGGAGGGCGGGAGGAGTCGAAATCACCGGCCGGCCTTTCCCGGCGCCCGCGCCGACGCCGCGCCCGCGAACGCGCGGGCGTCGGCGCGGGCGCGACGGAGCAGCCCGGCGCGACAGGGCAGCGGGCTCGGTGAAGGGAGAGCGAAGGGAAGGGGACACCACGCGCAGGACACCAGGCACGGCACATCGGGCGCCGGAGATCAGGCGCGGGGCGCCCGACCCCGAGCGTCGGACTTCGGGCGTCAGGCGTCAGGCGTCAGGCTCGGGCCGGGCGCGAGGAAGCCGCGCCGGGGCGGGCCCGACACCCCGGCGCACCCCGGCGCACGCCGCGAGCGCCGGAAGACGGCGGGACGCAGCAGGACGCAGCGGGGCCGGACAGGGGCCGACCGCGTCGGCGGGACGTGTGAACGTGGCGCCCGGACCCCCACGGCCGGGCGCCACGGGTCCTCAGGGCCGCCAGCCGCCGAGGGCGTGCATCTGCGGCCCGGGCACGGCGAGCCCCTTCCGGGTGAACCGGGCGAGAGCGCGCGTGGTCGCCGTGTCACAGGCGATCCACACGTACGCCCCCGCCGGGTCCCCGAGCAGGCCGGGCAGCGCGGCGCGCACCTCCGCGACCAGCTGCGCCTCGTCGTCCTCGCGCGGCATGACATCCTCCAACCCCCGAGAAAGTAAGGCAAGCCTAACCTATGTTGCCGGGGGCGTGCGCCGGTCCGCACCCGGCCGCCCGCACCGTTCCGACGACGCCTCGGCAGCACCCGGGGGCCGGAACCGCCCCCGCTCCACGGCTCGCCCCCGTTCGGAGCAATCCACCGACAAATCGCCCGAACGGTGCTCTCGTGAGGGGGGCATCCACGAATACACCTCACCGGAGGTTCAGTTGTCGCACCCTCAGCCCCCGCGCTCCGCCGACCCCGCCCGCCGCGCCCGCCGCGCGCTGGCGGCGGCCGTGGCCGTCGCCTCGGCCGCCTGCGTGCTCGCCGCGCCCGCCGCCTACTCCCGCGGCACCGGCCCCACCCAGGGCCACCGCGCCGCGATCACCATCCAGGAGAACCGGCTGCCCTTCACCACCCGCTTCCAGGGCGACTTCCACGGCTCCGTCACCCACATCAGCAACTCCCTGATGACCTGTGACGAGACCAAGCCCCCCGTCGACCCCGCCCAGCCGCCGTGCGAGCAGGGCCGCACCGGGGCGGGCAGCAGGCCGATCAACAACAACTACCAGATGCGGTACGTCAACATCGATCCCGGCAGCATCGGCCCGCTCGGCGACCCCATCTACTCCGCCAGCTCCGCCGACCTGCAGCTGCCCCCCGGGGCGACGGTCAAGCACGCCCGCCTGTACTGGGGCGGCACCCGCGGCATCGACGACGTCGTCCTGCCCGAGAGCCAGATCGACGAGATCTACCTCAAGTTCCCCGGTGACGGCCAGTACACCAACATCGCCAACCAGCAGCCCTCCATCGGCTACATCACCACCGACGAGGAGAGCAGCTACCAGGCTTCCGCCGACATCACCGAGCTCGTCAAGAGCCACGGCACCGGCACCTACACGGCCGCCAATATGGACTCCGTCGTCAAGCCGCACAGCTGGGGCGGCTGGACCGTCGTGGTCGCCTACGAGGACCCCTGCGCGCCGCTGCGGCACGTCCACCTCTGGGACGGCTTCCAGCCCGAACTCCCCAACAGCCCGGCCCTGTCGGGCAGGCTGACCGGGATCAGGACGCCCGCGAGCGGCCCGGTCACCGGACACCTGGGCTGGGTCGTCTACGACGGCGACCACAAGTGGACCGGCGACACCATGTCGATCAAGTCCACCAACGGCCCGATCACCGACTTCACCGACGCCAACCACCCGCTGAACGACGCCTTCAACTCCACCATCGACAACCCCAACCCCGCCCAGCGGTTCCCCCGCAACCCGGCCCCGCGCAACAACTTCGGCTACGACGCGAACCGCTGGACCGTCTCCCCCTACCTGCGCAACGGCGACACCGACGTCACCGTCACCGTCAACACCCAGGGGGACGGCTACAACCTCGGCGTCTTCTACGCCGACATCGACCTCGACGCCACCGAGGCCGCCCGGGGCGACTCCCCCGCAGTCACGTCCACCTGGAGCGGCGGGAAGTAGCCGCCGACGCACGGAGGGGCGGGACCGGTCGATCGGCCGGTCCCGCCCCTCCGCACATCCACCCGCGCCCTTTACCGCACGGTGTCCGCCGGCTTCAGCACGGGGTCGGTCCATTCCTCACTGAGCAGCCCGAGGACGACCTGGTCGCTGAAGGATCCGTAGGTCCAGGCGGAGCGCCGCAGGGTGCCTTCGAGGCGGAACCCGGCGCGGGCGGCCGCGGCGATCATCGGCCGGTTGTCGGCCAGCGTGTCGACCTGGAGGCGCTGCAGCCCGCGAACCGTGAAGCCGTAGTGACAGAGCAGGGCGACCACGTCGTGCGCCAGGCCGCGACCGCGGAAGCCGGGGAGCAGCGCCAGGCCCAGATGCGCGGTGCGGCTGTGGGTGTCGATGCCCCACAGCAGTGCCTCGCCGGCCAGTTCGCCGGAGGAGCGCTCCACGACCGAGAAGCACGCCGCCTCGTCGCTCGGGGCGGCCACGGCGTAGGGCGACCCGGCGGCACCGGGCGAGAGGGGCTGCCAGGGCCGGGAGTCGGCCCGGGAGCGGGTGGCGACGTCGTCGTACAGCCCGGACATGAGGACCGGGACGTCGCTCTCGTGCCGGGCACGGAGAATAAGGGCAGCATTTTGTAACATGTCACATTGTTAACAGGGGTCGAGGCTGCCCGGCAACCGAATTCCGCCCGCACCCGCCTTCCGCTCCGCAGCCGCACGCGCACGCACTCTACGACGCCCCGTCACCGGCGGCCGGTCCACGACCCGGTGACGCGACGTCGGGGCGGGCCGACGGGGGAGCCCTGTCGACATGACCTCGTCACCACCCCCGGAGGGCCCGGGCTAGGGTGTGCTCGTGAGTCTTCATGTGGTTGTCGGATACGGGCCCGCGGGGGCGGCCACCGCTCGGGCGCTGGCCGAGCAGGGGCACGAGGTACGGGTGGTCAGCCGGTCGGGCCGCTCCCCGGAGGCCGGCATCGAGCACGTCGCCCTGGACGCGGCGCACCCCGAGGCCCTGACCGAGGTCGCCCGCGGCGCCGTCGCGCTCTACGGCTGCGCCGCACCGCCCCTCCACCGCTGGACGACGGACTGGCCGCCGCTGGCCTCGTCGCTCTGCGCGGCGGCCGAGTCGACCGGGGCCGTCCTCGTCATGCTGGGCAACCTGTACGGGTACGGCCCGGTGGACCGCCCGCTCACCGAGGACCTGCCGCTCGCCGCCACCGGCCCCAAGGGGCGGGTCCGGGCGGCCCTCTGGGAGCAGGCGCGGACGCTGCACGAGGCGGGCCGGATCAGGGCGGTCGAAGTGCGTGCCTCCGACTTCTTCGGCCCCGGTGTGACGGACGGGGGCCACCTGGCCGGGCGCGTCCTGCCGCGCCTGCTGGACGGCCGGTCCGTCACGGTGCTCGGCGACCCGGACACCCCGCACAGCTGGACCTACCTCCCCGACACGGCCTCGGCGTTGATCGAGGTCGCGGGCAAGGAGCGGGCCTGGGGCCGGGCCTGGCACGTGCCGACGGCCCCCGCGCTGTCCGCGCGGACCATGGTCGCCCGGCTCGCCGCCGACGCGGGAACCGGCCCCGTGGCGGTGCGGCGGCTGTCACCGGCGGTGCTGGGAGCGGCGGCGCTCTTCTCCCCGCTGCTCCGCGAACTCCGGGAGGTGCGCTATCAGTTCGACCGCCCGTTCGTGATCGACTCCGCCGCCTACGAGTCCGCGTTCACGCTGCGCGCCACCCCGGCCGAGGAGCAGTTCCGGGCGACGGTGGACTGGTGGCGCCGCCGGATCGCCGCCCCCGCGCGACACGCCTGAGCCCGACCTCCCTGCCCACGTCCGCCCCGCACACCTGGCTGCGGCGGGCCGGTCCGCGGGAGGCCGCGGACCGGCCCGGGGCTCAGGCGGACTCCAGCCGCTCGACGATCTGCTCGCACAGCTCGTGGGTGCGCAGGGCGTCGTGGGCGTCGAGGGTCTTCCCGGAGCGGACGGCGTCCAGGAAGGTCAGCACGACCTGCTCGATGCCGCGCTGGCGGGCGACCGGCACCCAGTCGCCGCGGCGGCGGACGGTCGGCTGCCCGCGGTGGTCGATCACCTCGGCCAGGTTGTGGACCTCGCGCTTGGAGTCACCGCCGGAGACCTCCAGGATCTCCTCCGTCGAGCCGGAGAGCCGGTTCATGATCCCCAGCGCCGTGAAGCCCTCACCGGACAGGGTGAGGACCACGTGCTCGACCAGGCCGCCGCGCACCCGGGACCGGACATCGACGTGCTCGATCTCGCCGGGCACCAGGAACCGCAGCAGGTCCACGACGTGGATGAAGTCGTCGAAGATCATCGGCCGTGGCGCCTCGGGCAGCCCCTCGCGGTTCTTCTGCAGCACGATCAGGTCGCGCGGACGCTCCTTCGCCTGCACGTAGCCCGGCGCGTGGCGGCGGTTGAAGCCCACCATCAGCGACCGCCCCGTGCGGTCGGCGAGGTCCACCAGCCGGCGGGAGCCCTCCAGGGTGTAGTCGAGCGGCTTGTCCACGTACACGTCGACGCCGGCGGTCAGCAACTGCTCGACGATCGGGACGTGCTGATCGGTGGCCGCGTGCACGAACGCGGCCCGGATCCCGCTGCCGATGAGCTCACCGAGGTCGGTGAACCGGTGCGCCGGGTCGATCCGGTGGGCGTCGCCGATCCGGTCGAGCTTGGCCCGGTCCCGGGTCATCAGCCGCAGGTCCAGGCCGGGCAGCGCCGTGAGCACCGGCAGATAGGCCTTCTGCGCGATGTCGCCGAGGCCGATCACCCCGACCGGCAGCACGGCGTCGGGAACGGCGGTCTCACTCATGGAATCTCCTGCCAGGGGGCGAACGATCATCAGGCGGCTCCACCCTACGAGCTGCCCCGCCGGCCGAACCAGGCACCCGGCCGCGCCGGGCCCGCCGCCGGGGCGCGGTCACCCGCCGGACCCGGCCCGGGGGGCGGAGAGGAAGCCCAGGAGGTCGAACGGTCCCGGGGTGGGCAGGGCCTCGCGGTGCAGGGCCGCCAGCATGGCGGCGACCGCGGTGGTGACCGGGGCCGTCCCCGCCCGCTGTTCGGCCCAGAGCCAGTCCCCGTCGGGGTTGACCTCCAGGAAGACCGGTCCGCCGGCGCTGATCAGGAAGTCGAACGCGCCGTAGCGGAGCGACATCGCGGCGGCCAGGGTCCTGGTGGCGGAGGCGACGGCCGGCGGCGTCCGGACGGGCTCGGCCCCGACCCGCCCGGGAGCCGTCCACGGGTCGGCCGGCGAGGTCTTGCCGATCCGGAAGGCGTGCAGCCGCCCGGCCACGTGGTAGACGCGCAGCTCCGCCTCGTGCTCGACGTACTCCTGCACGATGACGGGCGGACCCGGTCCCGGGCCGGGGTCCGCGGCCGGGTCGTCCCGTTCGACGACCACGGGGAAGATCCCGTTCAGGCGCCCCGGCTCCGGCTCGACGAAGTGGTGGTGGGCCGCCTTGACCACCAGCCGCGGGCAGTCGAACGCGCCCCGGGCGCGCTGCGGGTCGGTGGTCAGCACCGTGCGCGGGACGGCGATCCGGTGGTGCCGGGCCAGGTCCAGCTGGGCGAGCAGCCCCGGCCCGGTCGCACGGATCGCCGTCCCGGAGACCGCCGCCAGCTGGTCGGCCGCGGCCTGCCAGGACTCGCGCAGGAACAGGGTCCGGGCCGGATCCCCGGTGCTCTCGATGGCGGACGCCGAGAAGTGCCTCACCCAGGTCACCGTGGGGGTCAGCCAGCGCCCGTTCAGCCGGACCGCCCGGCGTTCCGGGTCGACGAGCAGGTCGGCGGCGCCGAGCTCGTCGGCGTTCAACCGCTCCGACCGGACGCCCGCGCTCCCCAGCAGGCCCTGTACCGGCTCCAGGCCCCCGTCGCAGGCGCGGCTGAGCAGCAGGACGGCCGGGGCCGGCCGGGGGCGAACGTCGACGGTGCGGCCGGGGCGGGCCAGCTGGTCGAGGAAGGCCGAGGGGCCGTCAGCCGCCACCGTCAGCCGTCGCCGTCGGCCAGCAGCTCGTCCGCCATCGTCAGGAGCTTGGCGACCGTCGCGGCCACCTGCTCGGACGCCCGCGGCAGCCGCTCCGCCACCCGCTGCAACAGGACCAGGTCGGGCTGCGGGACCGCGGCCTGCGTCGCCGCCGCGCGGGAGGCGCGGTCGGCGTCCAGCGACCGGAGCCGGACGAGCAGCTCCAGCACCGTCGCCATCTCGGTCGCCAGCAGCCCCAGGGAGGCCATGTCGCCGAGGTCGCAGCGTTCGCGGCTGTCACGGTCCAGCACCGACAGCACCCCGATGCAGTCGCCCTCGCAGATGAGCGGGGCGGCCATGATGCTGCGCGGCACGTAGCCGGTGGACTCCGCGGCGCCCCGGGCGAACCGGGGGCTGTCGGCCACGTCGTCGATCACCACCGGCTGCCCGGACACCATCGCCCAGCCGGCGATGCCGGTGCCGCTCGGGAACCTCGTCCCGAGCAGATGGTGTTCGCCCTCGCCCGCGACCGCCTCGAAGACCAGGTCCCCGTTGTCCCGGTCCACCAGGAGCACGGAGGCGGCGGCCGCGCCGAAGACACTGCGGGCGACTTCCACGATCGACTGGAGCAGTCTTCGTTGCGGGATGCCGGCACTGTCCAGCGGGTCAGTCGACATGCGCACCTCCCTCGGGTACGGCTACGTTCTCGGCGGCCAGGTAGAGGACGGACTTGAGTTGGAACGGCGTGAGCGCGCGGTGCTTGCCGAGGATGAGCGCGCAGATGCCCGCGATGTGCGGGGTGGCGAAGCTGTTGCCGGTGCTGAGCAGCCGCCGCCCGCCCGGCCCTGCCACCGGCACCCGCACGCCCCGGGCGTAGAACTCGACCGGTGGGGACGGGTTGTAGTAGTAGGCCATCGGGTCGGGGCGGTCGTGGCTGGCCACCGAGATGACCGAGGCGAACGGCCACGGATAGCTGTGGACCGGCATGTTGTGGGCCGACGCGACGATGATGCAGCGCCGGAAGTAGGCGGCGTCCGAGAGGTCGCGCAGGCCGTCGCGGAAGTCCGGCTTCGTCGTCGAGAGGCTCATGTTGATGACGTCGAACCCCTCCTCGACGGCCCAGGTCAGCCCGGCCAGCAGGGCGGCGCCGCTGCCGTGCCTGCCGCCGGAGAGGACGCGCACCGAGGTCAGCGACACGGCGGGGGCGATCGACCGGATCACGCTCGCGCAGGCGGTGCCGTGCCCTGCCGGGTCGCCCGGTTCGGTCGGGGTGACGGCGAGGACGCCGTCCTCGCCCTTGACCACGTCCATGGCGCGGTCGAGCCCGCCGACCATGGGGTGGTCGGCGTCCACGCCGCTGTCGAGCACGCAGACGCGGACGCCGGAACCGTCCGCGCCGCCCCAGGCCCACTCCCGGGTGACCGGGCCGAGCGGGCTGACCTCGAAGGGCTCCTGCGGCACCACCGAGACGGGCATGCTCCAGGCGGGCACGCCCGGGAAGTGGTCGCGCGGCGGCCGGCGCCAGGGCGGCAGGTCAGTCATCGGCCGCGCCCTCCCCCGGTCCGCCGGGCCCGCCCGGTTCCGGACCCGCCCTCCCGTCCGCACCCGCCTTGCCGTCCGCCGTCCCCGGCCCGTGGGCGGCGAGCCAGCGACGGACCCGTCCGGCGGGCAGCGCGGCGCCCTTCGCCTCGAACATCCGCAATGCCTCGGTCCCTTCAGCCCGCGCCCGTTCGGTCATCCCGGCCGCTTCGAGCACGATCGCCAGGTCGAGGAGGGTCTCCCCGGTCAGGCACAGGTCGTCGCACCGGGCCACCAGCACACGAGCCGCCCGGGCCCCGGCGAGCGCCTCCTCGTGGTGCCCCCGGACGGAGGCGATCCGCCCGCGCAGCGCGGCCTCGCCCAGCCGTGCCCGCAGGCCCGCGCCCTCGCCGTCCAGATCCGCGCCGTCGAGGCGGTCCGGGCCGTCGAGGCGGTCGAGGGCGGAGGCGGCGGCGGCGGTCCGGCCCTGGGCGAACAGTTCCCGGGCGATCGCGACCTCGGTGTTCCGGGTGTCGGCCGCGTGCTCCGAGGTCCGCAGCACGCCCAGGCTCTGCCGGTACCGCGCCTCCGCCACGTCGTGGGCGCCGGCCAGCGATTCCACGAAGCCCGCCGTGTCCAGCACCACCGCGTCCGCGAGATCGGCGTGCACGTCGCGGGAGTAGGTCAGCGCTTCGGCCACGGTGCGCCGCGCGCCGTCCAGGTCGCCGCCGAGCGCCTCCAGGTGCGCCCGGGTCACCAGGACCGGGAGGAGCAGCGACCGGCTCGCGGCGAACCGGACGCCGAGCGCGGCGCAGAGCCTCAGCCCGGCGTCCACCCGCATCGGCGTCCACTGGGCCAACTCGCAGACGGCGCAGAGCAGCCGGTCCTCCTGGTAGCCGTCGCCCAGGGTCCGTGCCAGGGCCAGCGCGCGCCCGAACGAAGCCGCCGCGGACGCCGCGCGCTCGGCGACGAGTTCGAGGTGGGCGAGCAGTTCGTGCAACCGGCACCAGCTGAGATCGTCCTCGGGGTCCTGTTCCAGCTCCGCCGCGATCCGCTCCGCGTCCGCCGCCACGGACGCGGGCGGCGCCAGGCCGAGCCGGAGCGCGACGATTGCGCGCTGGACCGCCAGGGTGGCCGCGGACCGCCGGTCCCCGGGCAGCGCGGCCTCCGCCGCGGCCAGCGCGGACCGGCACCGTTCCTCGTCCTGGAGCCAGATTCCGGCGTCGCAGACGTGCAGGGCGAGCGCCGTGTGGCGGGGATCGCCGACCGGCAGCAGTTCCCTCGCCCGCTCCAGGAGCTGGACGGCCGCCGGCAGGTCCTTGCGGGCCAGCGCGTGCATGCCCTCGGCGGTCAGGGTGTCCGCCGCCGCACCGGCCAGTCGCGGGGGCTGCGGGTCGCCCGGCCGCAGCTGCCTGCGCAGCCGGGAGGTCTCCTCGACGTGGTAGGCCACCGCCATCGCGTCCTGCGGCAGCTCGCCGGAGAACCGCTCGGCCAGGAAGTCGTGCCAGCGCTCGCGGCGGGTCTTCGGGGTGAACTCGTAGGCGGTGTCGCGCAGCAGGGCCTGGGCGAAGCGGAAGGTGCCGGCCGGGCCGCGTTCGAGGACGCGCCGGCGGACCAGCCGTGACAGCGCCTCGTCGGCCTCGGCGGAGCCGGTGCCGTCCGCGGCGGCCATCACCCGCAGCAGCTCCCGGGTGGACTCGCGCCCGACCACCGCGGCCAGCTCCACCATGCCCCGTTCGGTGACGGGCAGTTGGTCCAGCCGGGCACCCAGCATCGCCTGGATCGTGGGCGGGACGTTGGTGCCGGGGGCCGTCTCCGCGAAGACGTCCATGAGCTGCTCGGCATAGAGCGGGTTGCCGTCGCACAGGGTGGCGACGCGGCTGCTGACCTCCTGGAGGTCCTGCGGAACCACCTCGGCGAGGAGCAACAACTCGCCCAACAGGGAGGTGATCTGAGGAGAGGTCAGTGGTCCGACGTCGAGCGTCGTCGCACCCGGTTTGCCGGCGCCCCAGCCGGTGCGGGTCTCCAGGAGTTCGGGGCGGGCGACGCACAGCAGCAGGACCGGGACCCCGCGCAGCCAGGTCGCGACCTCGTCGATGAGGTCCAGCAGGGTCTCCTCCGACCAGTGCAGGTCGTCCCAGACCATGACCACGGACCGCGAGCGGCCGAGGACCTCCAGAAGGTGCCGCACCGCCCAGGCGATGTCCTCGACAGCGGCCGCGCCGCCGTCCTGGTCCACGACCGTGCCGAGGGTGCGCGCCGCCAGGCCGTGGGCCGGCGCCGCCGCTCCGTCGTCACCGGCCCGCGCCGGGTCCTCCTCCAGCAGCCGGGCGAGGGCCGGCCAGCCGCCGGGGAGCGAGCCGAGCATCTCGGCCAGCGGACGGTAGGTGATCCCCCGGCCGTAGGCGGAGCACCGGCCGGCGAGCACCGTCACCTCACCGGCCGGCAGGCCCGCGAGGAACTCCCTCACCAGGCGCGACTTTCCGATGCCGGGCACGCCGACGACGGTGGCGAGGCAGACCTGCCGCCGCAGCCGGGCCCGCCGGAAGCCGCGCTCCAGCGCCTCCAGTTCGTCGACCCGGCCGATGAACGGGGTCACCGGCCCGGGGAGGTCGGCCGCCGGCTCCGGGGCGGTCACCCGCCAGGCCGGCAGCGGGCGGGCCTTGCCCTTCACCCGCAGCGGAGCGACGGGCTCGATCCCGACCTGCCACCGCACCATCGCGGCGGTGTCGGCGCAGAGCAGCACCTCGCCCGGGCGGGCGGCCGTCTGCAGCCTGGCGGCCGTGTTGACCGAGTCGCCGACGACCCGGAAGTCGTCCCCCGGTCTGGTGATCACCACGACGTTGCCGGTGCACACACCGGCCCGCGCCTCCAGCTCGACCTGGTACTCGGCGCTGAGCTCGGCGGTCAGGCCGGCCAGGGCCGCGAGCGCCCCGTTCGCGGCGCGCACCGCCCGGAGCGCGTCGTCCTCACGGGCCACGGTGGCACCGAAGGCGGCCAGGATCGCGTCGCCGATGAACTTCTCCACCTCCCCGCCGTGTTCGGCGATGCAGGCCCCGCAGCTCGCGAAGTAGCGGTCCATGACCTGCCGCAGCGGCTCCGGGTCCAGGCGTTCGGCGAGCGCGGTCGAGCCGACGATGTCCAGGAACAGCATGGACACCTTCCGGCGCGTCTCGCGCGGAGCCCCACCGGCCGTGAGCGGCGTGCCGCAGCCGGCGCAGAACCGGTCCGACCCGCCGGCGAGCCGGCCGCACCCGGAGCAGATCACTGCGGGCCCGCCGGGGCGGAGCGGGCGGCGGGCCCGGCGGGATCGGCCCCGGGCGCAGCGGGCCCCGCCGGATCGGGCTCCGCCCCGGATCCGGTCCCGGCCTCGGTCCCGGGACCGGCTTCGGCCTCGGGCTCGGGCTCGGGCTCGGGCTCGGCCTTGGCGGCCGGGGCGGCGGCCGTGTCGGGAAGCGCGATCCGGGCGTAGACGCCCGCGAGGACCACGACGACCGCGGACGCCGCGAAGATCGTGTCGATCGGGCCGAACCGCTGGCCGGCCAGCGAGCCCGAGAAGTCCCGCAGCCCGGTGCCGGCGAGCCAGCCCGACAGCACCGCGGCCAGCATCGCGGCCAGCCGGGTGACGGGATAGAACACGGCGACCACCCGGCCCCGGAACTCCTGGGGCGTCGCCGCCAGCAGCAGCGGCGACATGGCGGTGTTCAGCATGGTGATCGGGAGGACGAAGAGGAACAGCAGGGTCACCGCGGCCGGGAAGCCGCTCTGGCGGGAGTACAGGAGCAGCAGGGCGCCGCTCACCATCAGCCCGATCCAGGTGGTCCTCCGGGCGCCGATCCACTGGACCACCCGGCCCGCGGCGAGCGCTCCCACGATGCCGCCGATCCCCATCGCCATGCCGAGGTAGCCGTACAGCTCGGCGGACGCGTGCAGGTTCCTGGTGGCGAAGAAGATGTTCAGGGTGTTCAGGGCGCCGATGCCGAGCTGGCCGATCACGGCGAACAGCAGCAGCGCCACGAGGAACCTGCTGCGGCGGAAGAACCGCAGGCCCTCCAGGAACTCCGCGCCCAGTCCGCGCCGTTCGGCGGCCGGCCTGCCCCGGTCCGGCTTCGCGGCCCGTGCGTCCCCGGCCGCCGGCCGCACGTCCACCGACCGGATGGCGAGGTAGGACACCAGGTAGGAGAGGGCGTTGAACAGCAGCGCCCACTGCAGGCCGACCGTGAACAGCAGCGGCGCGGCGAGCGGCGGGCCGATGATCCAGGCGGTCTGTCCGGTCGCCTGGGCGATCCCGGCCGCTCTCGCCCGGTCGGCCTCCCCCGTGACGAGTTCCGCGATGACCGAGAACCTCGCCGGGGTGAAGAACTGGCTGGCCGCGTTGAGGACCAGCACCGTCGCGTAGATCAGGCCGAGCCACAGCCCGACCGGGAGGTCACCGGCCGGCAGGAAGGAGACCGCGGTCAGCAGGGCCACCAGCCCGCCCCGGATCGCCTCGGTGCCGAGCATCGTCGCACGCTTGTCCCAGCGGTCGACGAACACGCCCGCGAGGGGGCCGACGAACAGGACGGCGGCGCTGGTCGCCAGGACGACGCCGCTGACCGCCTGCGGCGCCCACGGCTTCCCCTTGGCCAGCTCCATGGCCACCCACAGGACCAGGGTGGTACTGAAGACGGCGTCCCCGACGGAGGAGACGGCCTGTCCGAACCAGAGGCGGGTGTAGCTGGGGTCGATGAGGACCAGTCGTGGTCTCATGAGGCGTGCTCCGGCCGGAGGAGGAGCGTCATCAGGGCGGTCACCAGGGTCGTGTGGTAGGCCCTCGCGAAGAAGGCCCCGACCGGTTCGGCGTCCGTCGCGGCGGTCCTCGCGGACCGGCCGGGGAGCGCGCCGTCGGGCCGCTGGGCCCGGACCAGGCAGTCGACGGCGGCACGGCCCCAGGGGGTGCGCAGCGGGTCGAGGCCCAGGCAGACCTGGGCCATGACGAGCTCCGCGGCCAGGTCCCACCAGTCGTGCCGCACGCAGTACTCCAGCAGCCGGCGGAGCAGCTCCGCCGCGTCCGCGAGGGCCGTCGCGGAGAGCCCGGGGGCGGTCCGGCCGAAGTCGCTGAGGTAGAAGCTGGAGTGCGTGAGGGCGTACGCCTCCGGGACGGTGACCGGTGCCGCGTCGTCCGGTGCGGCACCGTCACGGGCGGCACCGTCCGGTGCGGCACCGTCACGGGCGGCACCGTCCGGTGCGGCACGGTCCGGCATCGCGGCGGGCAGCCGGACGAGGAAGTTCTGACCGAGCAGTTCCTCGTAGGGTTCGAACGCGTGCGGTACCCCCGCCTTGTCCGCGTAGTGGCGCAGCTCCAGCTGCTGGTAGGCCGACCTGCCGTGCGGTGACAGGTCGTCGGGGGTCAGCCGGGCGAGCACCGCCCGGTACGGCGTGCCGTCGGTCCCGGCGGGTGCCAGTGCCGCGCAGGCCAGTCCGTACGGGGCGGCGCACCGGGGGTCGGCGGTGAGGAGCGCCGGGAAGTCCGGGTGCTGCCAGACCGTGCGGACCAGCGCGGTCGCCTTGTCGAGGCGGGGGTCGCCCCCCGTGTCCCGTCGGGCCCACAGGTGGCAGAGCAGCGCCAGTTCCAGCGCGGCCTTCGCCCGCCCGTGCTCCGCCGAGCGGCCGGGCGCCGAGTACGGGTCGAAGTGGTCCAGGTGTCGCCCCAGCCAGGCGAGCGTGCCGGCGGACAGCCGGTCGAGGTCCGATGGCATGGCTACAGGCGTCCCGTCTCGTCCAGGTAGTCGAGCAGGGCCGCGTCCACCGTGTCGTGGAAGGCGGCGAGTGTCCGCCGGTCCTCGTCGCGCCGGTACAGGTCCTCGCAGCCGACCCACCGCTCGCGGGTGACCGTGTCGGGCAGGTACCCGCCGGTGACCGTGCCGACCTCCCACGCGGTCCTGCCCGCGGTCTCCCAGCAGCTCGCCAGGGTGCCGTCCGCGCTGACCACCGCGCCGTAGCGGCCGTCCCGGTAGCCGCAGGTGACGCACGGCCGGTGGCCCTGCGGCCGGGTGACGGTGAATCCGAGGTCGAGCGCCCGCCGCTGCCACCGGGTGAAGCGGGCCGACAGCTCGCCGGTGTGCAGCAGGTCGTTGCCGTAGCCGATGCCCACGTCGCCGACCTGGGCGAAGTACAGGGTGCACCGGGCGGGGTCGAGCCGTGTGGCGAGCCGGTCGATCAGCGCGTCGACGCCCCGGTAGGTCTCCCCGGAGACGTTCACCCGCAGCAGCCACCGGAGCGGGGAGGTCTCGGACGCCCGGACGAGGTTGTGGACGATCGTGTCGAAGGTCCCGCCGCCGTCCGTGCGCCCGACCCGGATGCGGTCGTGGTCAGGGCGGTCGCCGTCGAAGGTGACCTGGACGGACCCCAGCCCGAGGCCGGAGAGCCGGCCGGCCAGTGCAGGGGTGAGCAGGGTGGCGTTGGAGATCATCCAGGCGGAGACCGGCCCGCGGGCGGCCGCGCGTTCCAGCAGTTCCAGGCAGCCGCGCGGGTTGAGCAGGGGTTCGCCGCCGAACAGCAGGATCCGGAGCTCCTCCAGTCCGGCGGCGGCCATCTGCCTCTCGGTGAAGTCGAGGATCGAGGTGATCGTCCGCGAGGTGAGGCGGGTCCGGGCGATCCGCGGCGGACGGCTGCCGCCGTCCGGGTCCTGGCTCGTGTTCTGGAAGCAGTAGCCGCAGCCGAGGTTGCAGTGGGTGCTGGTCAACACGGTCAACGCGTAGCTGTGCGGGGGTTCGGCGGTCATCAGGCCGTACTCGCGGAGCCGGCGTTCGGTGCCCGGCCGGAGCAGGCCGTCCGCGGTCAGCTGGGTGGGGCGCAGACGGGCCAGCCCGCCGCCCGGGCCGAGGAACCACCAGTTCCGCTCGCCCCGGAGGAGGCGGACGCCGCGGTCGAGGTCGGCCTGCGCGGGGTTCACCGGGCACCCCGCGTCGCCGGCGCCCGGTCCCGGCCGGTGGCGTCGTCCGCCGCCGGAGGCCCGGCGCTCCCGCCCGCCGCACGGGCGCCGTCCGGGGGGCCGGCGTCCGGTGCGCCGCCTCGCCGGCCGTGGGCGACGGTCAGCGCGGTGAGGGCCGTCACCAGGGTGGCCTGGTAGGCCTTCCGGAAGAACTCCGCCGTGGTCGCGGTGGTGTCCGCCCGGTCGGCGGCGGACCGTCCGGGAACGGCGCCGCCGGGCGACTGCACCTCGCCGAGCAGCCGCAGGCCGGCCTCTCCCGAGGGGGTGCCGAGCGGGTCGAGGCCGAGGCAGTGCTGCGCGAGCACCAGCTTGGCCGTGAGGTCCCAGTCGCCGTTGCGCACGCAGTCGCCGGTGAGGCGGCAGACCAGGTCGCGGGCGTGTTCCAGGGCGTCGCCGGTCAGGCCGGGGTCGCGGAAGCCGAAGTCGCTCAGGTGGAAGAGGGTGTGGGTCACGTCGCACACGTCCGGCTCGCCGACCGGCTGCCCGTCGCGGTGCCGGGCCAGCCGGCTGGCCTCGTACAGTCGCCGGTAGGAGTGCAGCCGGTGTCCGACGCCGGCGAGGTCGGCGTAGAACCTGGTCTCCAGGTGGAGGAAGGGCGACTTCCGGCCCGGCGTCAGGAAGCCGCCGGCCGTCACCTCCGCGAGCGCGGTCCGGTGCGGGCCGTCGGTGAGCCCGGCGGGTGCCAGTGCGCCGTACATCAGCTTGAACTGCCAGGCGTAGCGCGGCTCGGCGACGAGCAGGGCCGGATGGGCCGGGCTGCGCCAGACCCGCTCGACGGTCCCGGTCACCTCGGCCAGGCCCGGGTCCGACGGCGCGGCCCGCTCCCAGGAGCGGCGCAGCAGGGCGAGCTGCAGCAGGGCCTTGACGCGTGGTGTCACCGGCAGTTCGGCCCGGCCCGACGGGGAGTCAAGGTAGCCCGAGTGAAGGCGTATCCACTGCAGTGCGCCCGCCGCCAGGATCTCCACGGCCACTGCGTCCGGGCCGGCTGATCGAGTACCCATGGTTCTCCCTAGAGGTTGCGGACCGCTGGGCCGCCTGCTCGATGACGTCGGCCGCACGGACCGGGCTGTTCGCCGCCGCGAGCCGGCGGCCGAGCCGGCGGGCCCCCTCCCGCAGCCGGTCGTCCTGCCAGGCCGCCTCGACCGGCCGGGACCGGTCCGGCCGCTCCGCCCTCGGGATGTGCGCGGCCACGCCGGCCCGGAGGCAGGCGCCGGAGAGC
This sequence comes from Streptomyces sp. BE20, assembly GCF_036322525.1. NCBI lineage: Bacteria > Bacillati > Actinomycetota > Actinomycetes > Kitasatosporales > Streptomycetaceae > Streptomyces > Streptomyces sp. BE20. The sequence continues at coordinate 24,112 of NZ_JAQYWW010001182.1, forward strand.
ACCGGCTGCTCGGATCCGTTGGGGGTGACGCCGAGGGGCCGGCCGCGGAGCAGCGCGCCGAGTACCGGGGCGGAGGTGCCGCTGGTCAGCACGAGTCCGGCGAGGTCGACGAGCGGCCCCAGCCAGGGTTTGCGGACGAGCAGGACGTCGGCGCCGGGCGCGGGTCGCGGGTCGGCCGTCCGCCCCTGCTCGACCACCGCCTGGAACGGGCCGCCGGTGAAGGTGGCGTTGAGGCGCGGCCAGGGGGTGCCGCCGCCGAAGAACCGGCCGAGGTGCACGTAGACGACGGGCTTGCCGACGCGTGCCAGGTGGTCGGTGATCGCCGCGAGTTCGGCCAGGTCGGCGGCTGGCTCCCAGGCCAGCGGCCCGACCTGGTGCGCGCGCTCGGGCAGCACCGCGCCCGGGTACTCCAGCTCGGGGTCGCCGCGGAGCAGCAGGGCGTCGCCGAGCAGCGGGCCGTCCGGCCACCGGGAGGGCCGGCTCGCCAGGCCGGCCTGCTCGCGGGTGGCGGCGTACAGCTCCAGGCACTCGTGGGTCCGGTTCTCCCTGGTGCGGCCCCACTGGGGCTCGTCCTCGCCGCCGGTGCGGTAGTTCCAGAGGTGGACGGAGAGTCCGATCACCGCCACCGGGATGTCCAGCGCCTCGGCGGCGAGCAGGGCGCCGTTGCACAGCACCGAGGTGACCAGCAGGTCGGCCCGCGCCTCCCGGGCCGCGCGTACGGTCGCCCGGTACTGCTCCCCCCCGGCCGGGCCCCACCGGGCGGCGGAGAAGGCCCGCGCGCCGCCGAAGTCGTCCGCCGGCGCGAACGGCAGGCCCGCCTCGGCCACCACGGCTGCGGCACCGGCCCGGCCGAGCACGCCGACCTGGTGGCCCCGGCGCCGCAGCTCCCGCCCGGCGGCGAGTGCCGGGTAGAGGTAGCCGCCGTCACTGAGCGGGCAGAGCAGGATGTTCACGGGGCCTCCGGGCCGGGGCGGGCCGACACCGAGCGGGCCGCCCCGATTCCGGCGGCTCGCGCCGGGGACCGGATGGCCCGCTCGGTTCTCGTGGCTCGACCTGTCGAGTCGGTCGGGTCAGAGGGCCGCGCTGTTGTTGATGATGCAGATGGAATCCTCGCCCGCATCGTGCGCGACGACGTCGACGTCCTCGTCCTCGACCTCGGTCGGCTCCGGGTTGATGTCCTCGGGCATGTTGCCTCCTCTCCCCTGGCGGCGTCCGCTACGCCGATCCCAGAGAACGGTAGGGATCCTCGGTATGACGACGATTAGTCAGCGGTTCAATATTGGTATGACAGCCACTCAGAGCCCCTTCGCGCGGCCGCACGGGCGGCCGCACGGGCGGCCGCACGGACGGCTGTACGGGCGGCTGTACGGGCGGCCGGCGGGTCGGCCGCCCGGCCCGCCGCTCAGGGGTGCGGCACAGGACTCCGGTCGGCCGTGCGGGCCGGGGTCCGCCCGGCCGCCGTCTCCCTCGCGTAGGCGTACGGCAGCGCCGGCATCTCGTAGCGCACCGTGTGTGCGAGCCCCTCCACGTTGGGGACGGTGAGGAGGCTGGCCTCCAGGAGGTGCTCCAGGACCCGGACCGCCGCGTCCGGCCGGCAGTCCAGCACCGCGGCGGCCTGCTCCAGCGTGAACACGGGCTCCGCGAGCAGCCCGAGCCGCAGCACCGCCCAGTGCGCCGCCTCGGGCAGGTCCCCGATGGACTCGGCCAGCCGGGCACGGACCGCCGGGTCGCCGCCGCAGAGCTCGTCCAGCAGCCCCGGGGCTCCGGCCATCCGCGCGCTGTACTCGCGCAGCGGCACGTGGCGCAGGAACGCCAGCCGGTCCGCCACCAGCCGGACCCCGAGCGGCAGCAGCCCCGCCGCCCGGACGATCCGGCCGGCCGACTCGCGGTCCGCGTCGACCCGGTCCGGGCCGATCACCCGGCCGAGGAACTCCACGGCCTCCTCCACCGCCAGCGAGGAGAGCCAGAAGCGGTGGGCGCTCTCCAGGCCGATCATCCGGGGCCGGGCCGTCACCACGACCGCGCTCTCCCCGGCCTCCGGCAGCAGCGGCCGGACCTCGCTCTCCCGCCGGGCGTCGTCGACGACCACCAGGGCCCGGCGTCCGGTCAGCCAGAGCTGCCAGGCCCACCGGAGGTCCGGCGGGTCCGGCGGTCCGGCGGGCTCCGGCCGGCCGGGTGCGACCGCGGCCAGCAGCTGGCGCAGCACGTCGTCCAGCGGGCGCAGTCTGCCGTCCTCGCCACGGAGCCGGACGAACAGGCGGCCGTCCGGGAAGCGGTCGCCGAGCCGGTGTGCGACGTGGACGGCGAGCGCCGTCTTGCCGGAGCCGAGCGGGCCGGTCACCACGGCCAGCCGGTTGCCGCCCCGGGCCAGCGCCTCGGACAGCTGCCGGGCGGCCGGCGCCCGGCCCGTGAAGGCCGGGGGATCGCAGGGCAGCAGGTTCGGCGGGGCCGTCCGGCCCCGCCGTGGTTCCGCGGGCGTCGCCGTGACCGCCTCGGCCACCCGCGGCAGCGGCTCCGCCGACGGCGGCCCCTCCCCGGGGGGCCGCAGCCCGGCGGACGGGCGCAGCTCGGCGGGCTCCCTCGGCCCGGCGGGCGCCGGCTCGCACAGCAGCGAGCGGTAGAACCGGACCAGCGCCGGACTGGGCGGCAGCCCGAGTTCGTGGGCCAGGCACTGGCGCAGCTCGTCGTAGACCGCCAGCGCCTCGGAACGCCGCCCCGCCTGGCACAGCGCGGTCATCTGCAGCATCCGCAGCCGCTCCCGCAGCGGGTGCAGCTGGACGGTCTCGGTGACGCGCTCGATCACGGCGGGCCCGCCGCCGGCCGCGATCTCCGCCTCCACCCAGTCCTCGAAGACCCCGAGGAACCTGCGGTCCAACCGCTGGGCGGCGGCCCCGATCAGCGGCACGTCCCGGAACCCGTCGAGCGCCGAGCCGCGCCACAGGTCCAGCGCCTCGGTCAGCGCACCGGCCCGGGCCCGCTGCTCGAAGCAGAGCGCGTCGAGCTCGCCGGCCGCCGTGTGGAGCACGTACCCGCCGGTCTGGTGGCTGATCCGCGATCCCGACTCCACGCCCACCAGGCGGCGCAGTCCGGACACGTACACCTGGACGTTCTTGCGGGCCGTCCGCGGCGGGGCGTCGTCCCACAGCGCCTCGACCAGGGAGTCGAACGAGACCCGCGCATTCGCGTGACACAGCAGGGCGGCCAGGAGAATCTGCTGTTTCCGCGATCCCGGGTCCACCGAGCGGCCGTTCGCCAGCACCCGCAGAGGGCCCAGAATCCCGAAACTCACCGTCATCTCACGCCAACTTGATAACGAGGGAATGCCCTTCCACCTCGGCGTCCGAAACCGCGTCCAGCCGTTGTTTGACGGAGTTGAGGACGGTCACCTCGTCCTCGGTGAGCCGTGCGAGCACGTCCCGCTGCTCCTCCGTCAGCAGGTCGACCGGGTTACCCGCTTGCCGCAGGGCGGCGAGGGCGTCGAAGGTCATGGTCCCCTCCTGTCTCGTGTGCCAGAACATCATCGTCTTCGGCCCGAACGCCGTCCATGAGACCTTTGGGCCAGAAAGCACCGTCGACCGGGGACGAAGCCACCATCAGCGCGAGGAGGCCGGCCTGCAGTCTTGACCGAAGTCCCAGCTTCGCCAGAATCGCGGTGACGAACCGCTTCACCGTGCGTTCGCTGACCTGCATTTCCCGGGCTATCGAGCGGTTGTCGTACCCGAGGCCCAGGAATTCGAGGACGACGCGTTCCCGGGGAGTGAGCGCCCGGCTGAGCGGCAGGGCCTCCGCCAGCGGCTGCGGCAGCCCCGGCGGCCGGTGCGCCCCGCACGCCGGACACACCACGGCGATCGAACCACCCGCCCCGCTCAACGCCGTCGTACCCCGGTACACGAACGCGGCGGTCCGTCTCCATCAAACATCACCAGGATCCCCCCTCGGGCCACACCACCGCCGTGCCCACATGCTGACGCGAGGACCGGGCACCGGCAAGAGGGCTGACCGACCCTCGTCATGTCGACCTCCCACCGGGGCAAGGGAGTTGTGGCCGGAGCGACGGATGTGAAGAGTCCCCGCGGCCCGGCCGGGGCCGGACCACGGGGACTTCCCGCTCCGAGGACGCCGAGGACGCCGGGAGCGCCCCGGGCCGCGGTCAGGCGCCGACGTACGCCGCCAGGTGCTCACCGGTCAGGGTGGAGCGGGCGGCGACGAGGTCGGCCGGCGTGCCCTCGAAGACGACCCGGCCGCCGTCGTGGCCCGCGCCCGGCCCCAGGTCGATGATCCAGTCGGCGTGCGCCATGACCGCCTGGTGGTGCTCGATGACGATGACCGACTTCCCGGAGTCGACGAGCCGGTCGAGCAGGCCGAGCAGCTGCTCGACGTCGGCCAGGTGCAGGCCGGTGGTCGGCTCGTCGAGGACGTAGACGCCGCCCTGGTCGGCCATGTGGGTGGCCAGCTTGAGCCGCTGCCGCTCGCCGCCGGACAGCGTGGTGAGCGGCTGGCCGAGGCTGAGGTAGCCGAGCCCGACGTCGGCGAGCCGCTCCAGGATGCGGTGCGCGGCCGGTGTCCGCGCGTCGCCCTCGCCGAAGAACCGCTCGGCCTCGGTCACCGACATCGCGAGCACCTCGCTGATGTCCCGGCCGCCGAGGTGGTGGTCCAGCACCGACGCCTCGAACCGCTTCCCCTCGCACTCCTCGCAGGTGGTGGCGACGTTGGCCATCATCGCGAGGTCGGTGTAGACGACGCCCGCGCCGTTGCAGTTGGGGCAGGCGCCCTCGGAGTTGGCGCTGAACAGCGCCGGCTTCACCCCGTTGGCCTTCGCGAACGCCTTGCGGATCGGGTCGAGCAGGCCCGTGTACGTCGCCGGGTTGCTCCGCCGGGAGCCGCGGATCGCGCCCTGGTCGACCGACACCACGCCCGCGCCTGGCGGGATCGACCCGTGCACGAGCGAGCTCTTGCCCGAGCCCGCGACACCGGTGACCACGACCAGCACCCCGAGCGGGACGTCCACGGAGACGTCCCGCAGGTTGTTCGCCGTCGCGCCGCGGATCTCCAGCGAGCCGGTGGGCTTGCGCACCGCCTCCTTGACGACGGCCCGGTCGTCGAGGTGGCGGCCGGTGATGGTGTCGCCCGACCGCAGCCCCTCCACGGTGCCCTCGAAGCAGACCGTGCCGCCTCCCGAACCGGCGCCCGGGCCGAGGTCGATGACGTGGTCGGCGATCGCGATCGTCTCCGGCTTGTGCTCCACCACGAGCACCGTGTTGCCCTTGTCCCGCAGCCGGCGCAGCAGGCCGTTCATCCGCTGGATGTCGTGGGGGTGCAGGCCCGTGGTGGGTTCGTCGAAGACGTAGGTGGTGTCGGTGAGCGAGGAGCCGAGGTGGCGGATCATCTTCACGCGCTGCGCCTCGCCGCCCGACAGGGTGCCCGACGGCCGGTCGAGCGCGAGGTAACCCAGGCCGATCTCCACGAACGAGTCGAGGGTCTGCCCGAGCGTGGCGAGCAGCGGCGCCACCGAGGGCTCGTCGAGGCCGCGGACCCACTCGGCGAGGTCCGTGATCTGCATCGCGCAGGCGTCGGCGATGTTGATCCCGCCGATCCTCGACGCCCGGGCGCCCTCGCTGAGCCGGGTGCCGTCGCACTCGGGGCAGGCGGTGAAGGTGACCGCCCGGTCCACGAACGCCCTGATGTGCGGCTGCAGGGCGTCCTTGTCCTTGGAGAGGAACGACTTCTGGATCTTGGGGATCAGGCCCTCGTAGGTCAGGTTGACCCCGTTGACCTTCACCTTGGTCGGCTCGCGGTAGAGGAAGTCCTGCATCTCCTTCTTGGTGTACTTGCGGATCGGCTTGTCCGGGTCGAGGAAACCCGACTCGATGAAGATCCCCACGGTCCACCAGCTGTCGACCTTGTAGCCGGGGATCGTGATCGCGCCCTCGGCGATCGACTTGGTGTCGTCGAAGAGCTGGGTGAGGTCGATGTCGGAGACCTTGCCCCGGCCCTCGCAGCCCGGACACATGCCGCCGGTGCGGCTGAAGGTCTGCTTCACCGTCTTGCTGCCGGTGCCCCGTTCGACCGTGATCGCGCCGCTCGCGCGGACCGAGGGGACGTTGAAGGAGTACGCGTTGGGCGAGCCGATGTGCGGGTCCCCGAGCCGGCTGAAGAGGATGCGCAGCATCGCGTTGGCGTCGGTGGCGGTACCGACGGTGGAGCGGGGGTCGGCGCCCATCCGCTGCTGGTCGACGATGATCGCGGTCGTCAGACCTTCGAGGACGTCCACCTCGGGCCGGGCCAGGGCCGGCATGAAGCCCTGGACGAAGGCGCTGTAGGTCTCGTTGATCAGCCGCTGCGACTCCGCGGCGATCGTGCCGAACACCAGCGAGCTCTTGCCGGAGCCGGAGACGCCGGTGAACACCGTCAGCCGGCGCTTCGGGATCTCGACGCTGACGTCCTTGAGGTTGTTCACCCGCGCGCCGTGGACGCGGATCAGGTCGTGGCCGTCGGCCACGTGCGAGTCGGTCGACTCGGGGGACTGCGTGTCGGGCCTCGGGGCCTTGCTCATCGTGTCTCCGTATCCGTGACGCGGGCGGCTGCCGGGCGGGCCCGCTCGCACGGTCTCCGTCGGCGTCGCCTGGTTCGATCTCGATCCAACCACTTCGGGGCACCGCCCGGCCGCCGTCCGGATCTTCGCGGGCCCTCGCGGACGTGCGCGCGCGTGCGGTGACGTGCGAGGACGTGCTCGGGCCTGCGGCGATCTTCGCGAGCGGGCGGGCAGCGAGTGAGCATACGGGCAGGCTCTGACAACGGCGGTCCTGCCGGCCGTCCGGCCGGTGGTTCCGCCTGCGGACGGCCCGGCGCGACGGCCGGGCGAGCGACGGGCCCCCGCGCGCCCGACGCGCCGCGGGTGCGTGCCCCGGGGCTCAGCCGGTGGCCGCCGCCGCCTCGGCGAGGGCGTCCAGCACCGGCCGGATCAGCGGGTGGCCGTCCGCACCGGCCCGGACCGCGGCGAACACCCGGCGGGTCGCGAGCGCGCTGTCCACCGGCCGCACCGCCACCTGTCCGAGGTCCACCCCGAGCAGCGCGGAGCGCGGCACCAGCGCCACCCCCGCACCGGCGGAGGCGAGCGCGACGACGGCGCGGAAGTCGTCGGAGGAGTGCACCAGGCGCGGTTGGAAGCCCGCGTGCTCGCAGGCCAGCAGCACCACGTCGTGGCACGGGTTGCCGGGGTAGGGGCCGATCCACGGCTCGGCGGAGAGGTCGGCCACCGCGATCGGGCCGTCGCCGGTGGCCAGCGGGTGGCCGAGCGGCAGTACCGCCTCGAACGGTTCCGCGTACAGCGGGACCCTGGTCAGCCGGGCGTCGTCGCCGCGCGGCGCGCCCCGGTACTCGACGGCCACCGCGAGGTCGGCGCGCCCGTCCAGGACCATCGGCAGGCTGGCGTCGCCCTCCGCGTCCAGCACCTTGAGCCGGACACCGGGGGCACGGGTGGCCAGGGTGCCGATGGCGGGGGCGAGGACCAGCGAGATCCCGGTGGCGAAGGACGCGACGGTGACCTCCCCGGAGACGCCCGCGCTGTAGGCGGCGAGGTCCGCCTCGGCGCGTTCGAGCTGGGCGAGGACGGCGTCGGCGTGGCCGAGCAGGATCTCGCCGGCGGCCGTGAGGCGGACGCCCCGGCCCTCGCGCGCCAGCAGGTGGTGCCCGGTCTCCTGCTCCAGCGCGGCCAGCTGCTGCGAGACGGCGGAGGGGGTGAGGTAGAGGGCGGCCGCGGCGGCGGTCACGGTCCGGTGGTCCGCCACCGCCCGCAGGGTCCGCAGCCGTCTTGCGTCGATCACGGGCCAATTCTGCCAGCGCCGGAGCGGCCGGTGGGTCGGGGGTGGCCGCCGGGGCCGGTGGGCCCGGTGGGGCGGCGGCGTTCCCCCGGCGGTGGCGGCGCCGGGGCGGCCGCGCGTGCCCCGGAACCGCGAACGGGAGTGGGACGTCGGGCGGGCCGACGTCCCACTCCCGTGCGGGAGGGTGGGGCAGGTGGTCTTCGGGTGCCGCGTGGCGGGGGCGGGCCGGTCCGGGCCCCGCCGCGCGGCGGCTTTCGGAGCCCGTGGCACGTCCGGTTCCGAGCGGACGTGCCACGGGCGGCCAATGGGGAGCCGGCCCGGACGGGGGACGGCTCCGCGGGGTCCTCCCCCGCTGCCGGGCTACTTCCCCAGCGCGGCGCGCGCGTCGATGAAGGCGGCGACGGCGCGCTCGACGTCCTCGGTGGAGTGCGCGGCCGAGAGCTGCACCCGGATCCGGGCCTGGCCGTGCGGCACGACCGGGTACGAGAACCCGATCACGTACACGCCGCGCTCCAGCAGCAGCTCGGCGAGCCGGCCGGCCTCGGCCGCGTCGCCGATCATCACCGGGGCGATCGGGTGGTCGCCGGGCAGGATCTCGAAGCCGGCCTCGGTCATCTTCGACCGGAACAGCGCGGTGTTGGCCACCAGCCGCTCCCGCAGGTCGGTGGACTGCTCGACCAGGTCGAGCACCTTCAGCGAGGCGGCGGCGATGACCGGCGCGAGCGAGTTGGAGAACAGGTACGGCCGCGAGCGCTGGCGCAGCAGGGCGACGATCTCGCGGCGTGCGGCCACGTAACCGCCCGACGCTCCGCCGAGCGCCTTGCCGAGGGTGCCGGTGATGATGTCGACGCGGTCCATCACGCCGTGCAGCTCGGGGGTGCCGCGCCCGCCCGGGCCGACGAAGCCGACCGCGTGCGAGTCGTCGACCATGACCATCGCGTCGTAGCGGTCGGCCAGGTCGCAGATCTCCCGCAGCGGGGCGACGTAGCCGTCCATCGAGAACACGCCGTCGGTGACGATGAGGCGGCGGCGGGCACCCTGGGCCTCCTTGAGCTGCTGCTCCAGGTCGGCCAGGTCGCGGTTGGCGTAGCGGTGGCGGCGCGCCTTGCAGAGGCGGATGCCGTCGATGATGCTCGCGTGGTTGAGGGCGTCCGAGATGACCGCGTCGCGCTCGTCGAGCAGGGTCTCGAAGACGCCGCCGTTGGCGTCGAAGCAGGAGGAGTAGAGGATGGTGTCCTCCTGGCCGAGGAACGCGGAGAGGCGCTCCTCCAACTCCTTGTGGACGTCCTGGGTGCCGCAGATGAAGCGGACGGACGCCATGCCGTAGCCCCAGCGGTCGAGCGCGTCCTTGGCGGCGGCGATCACGTCCGGGTGGTCGGCGAGACCGAGGTAGTTGTTGGCGCAGAAGTTGAGCACCTCGCCGGGGGTGCCGCCGCCGGTGACGGTGACGGCGGCGCTCTGCGGGCTGCCGATCACCCGCTCCGGCTTGAAGAGGCCCGCCTCGCGGATCTCGTCGAGGGTGGCGGCCAGGTCGTCACGCACGTTGTCGATCACAGCAGACTCCTACACGAGTGAGCGAGGGCGAAGGGGGTCGCGGACGGTCTCGTCCGTTCCCGGGCGGGCTCGTCCGGTGGTCAGACGGTCCAGTCGAGGATGATCTTGCCGCAGCGGCCGCCGGCCGCCTCGTCGAACGCGGCCTCGTAGTCGGCGGCGGGGTACCGGCCGGTGATCACGGGGCTGAGGTCCAGCCCGCCCTCCAGCAGGACGGACATCGCGTACCAGGTCTCGAACATCTCGCGGCCGTAGATGCCCTTGATGGTGATCATCGAGGTCACGACGGAGGCCCAGTCGACCGGGAACTCCTCGGCGGGCAGGCCGAGCACGGCGATCTTCCCGCCGTGCGTCATGTTGGCGATCATCGACTGGAGCGCCTCGGGGCGGCCGGACATCTCCAGGCCGACGTCGAAGCCCTCGCGCAGGCCGAGCTTCTGCTGGCCCTCCTCGATGGTGTGCTCGGCGACGTTGAGCGCCAGCGAGACGCCCACCTTGCGGGCGAGGTCGAGCCGGTAGGGCGAGACGTCGGTGATCATCACGTTGCGGGCGCCGGCGTGCTTGGCGACGGCGGCGGCCATGATGCCGATCGGACCGGCTCCGGTGATCAGCACGTCCTCGCCGACCAGCGGGAAGGAGAGGGCGGTGTGCACGGCGTTGCCGAACGGGTCGAAGATCGCGGCGACGTCGAGGTCGACCGGCACCCGGTGCACCCAGACGTTGGAGGCGGGCAGCGCCACGTACTCGGCGAAGGCGCCGTCGCGGCCGACGCCCAGGCCCACGGTGTTGCGGCAGAGGTGGCGGCGGCCGGCCAGGCAGTTGCGGCACTTGCCGCAGACCAGGTGGCCCTCGCCGCTGACCAGGTCACCGACGGCGATGTCCGCGACGGCCGAGCCGATCTCGGCGACCTCGCCGACGAACTCGTGGCCGAGCACCAACGGGGTCCTGATGGTCTGCTGCGCCCAGCCGTCCCACTTGCGGATGTGCAGGTCGGTACCGCAGATGCCGGTGCGCAGCACCTTGATGAGCACCTCACCGGGGCCGATCACCGGGGTGGGGACGTCCACCAGCCAGAGTCCGGGCTCGGCCTTCTGCTTGACGAGTGCCTTCACGGCGGTGGCTCCTGACGCACGGTGGGTGGCGGCCCGGTGTGGGCAGGCCGACGGGGCCCGGCGGGGAGTGGCGGTTCCTTGCGGGCTTCCAGGAGGTCCTGGTGTCCGCATTCCGGGCAGGCAGCAATCTGCCTGGTGAGAGGGGGTGCGGTCCATCGAGGAATTCTTAAGGGCCGCCACAGCTGGGCTAAACGATCGTGCCCGAGCTGGGGTCGGGGGCCCTCGCGGCATGCCGGTGGCCACTCGTACGGCGGAGCGCACGGGGTGGTCCTGCGGGGTCGCGGGGTGTCCCGCCGGGGTCGCGTCGGCCGGCGGTGGCGGTGGCCGGCGGCGTGGGTGCGCGCGGCCGGGGCCGCGGGGAGGGCGGCGGCCGGCGGGATGGGGAGACGGCGCCCGTCCGCGAGCGGGACTGGGGCGTGCGGCTGAGCCTTGGGTCCGTTCGGGCCAGCGGGACGACGGCCGGCGCGCGGGCCCGCGGCGGCGCGCATACGGTGGCGATCGCTCCCCCAGGGGCCCGTGGAGCGCTGCTCCGGGTCCGTCCGGCCCAGAGAGGCGCCTCGAAGATGACGACGAATTCCGCGGCGAGTTCCCGCCCCCCGCGCCCTGCCCCCCTGCGGCGGCGCACCCGGTCGGCCCCGGCGGTGCTGGCGCTGGCCGGGCTGCTGGGCGCGGCCGGCTGCTCGGGCGGGACGGCGTCCGATCCGCCCGCCGCGGGGGCGGTGACCGCCGTCCCGGCGGCGCTGAGCCCGTCGGCGACGGCCTCCTCCTCCGGGCCGTCGGCGTCGGCGAGCTCCGGCGGGGCGGTGGTGCCGATCACCTCGGACGTCACGGCGCGGCTGGACACGGCCGTGCAGCGGGTGCTGCGGGAGGCCTCGATCCCCGGTGTGATCGTCAGCGTGTCGTCCCCGGGCGGCAGCTACCTCAAGGCCTTCGGTGTCTCCGACAAGGTCGCGGGCACGCCGATGGTGACCGGTCTCAACATGCGGATCGGCAGCGAGACGAAGACCTTCACGGTCACCGGACTGCTCAAGCTGGTCGACCAGGGCAAGGCGGGCCTGGACGACCCGATCGGCACGTACGTGTCGGACGTGCCCAACGGCGACACGATCACGCTGCGCCAGCTCGCGGCCATGCAGAGCGGCCTGTTCTCGTACACCCAGGACGAGGAGTTCGTGCAGACCCTGGAGGCCGACCCGGACCGGGTGTTCACGCCCCAGCAGCTGCTCTCCTACGCGTTCAAGCATCCGGTGAACTTCGCGCCCGGCGCCAAGTTCGAGTACTCCAACACCAATACGGTGCTGCTGGGCCTGGTGATCGAGAAGCTGAGCGGGCAGCCGCTCGGGACGTTCCTGAAGCAGCAGGTGTTCGAACCGGCGGACCTGGGCCGGACGGTGTTCCCGGTCGGCAGCGAGTTCCCGCAGCCGCACGCCCGCGGCTACACCAACCAGACGCCGAACGGGGCGATCGCGGACTCCACCGACTGGGACCCGTCCTGGGCCTGGGCCGCAGGGGCGATCATCTCGGACCAGGCGGACCTCCAGAAGTGGGCCAAGGTGGTGGCCACCGGGACGCTGCTGACCCCGCAGACGCAGGCGCAGCGGCTGAAGCCGCAGCCCTCGACGGTGCCGGACACCTGGTACGGGCTCGGGATCTTCTACAACCACGGGTGGATCGGGCACAACGGCTCGCTGCCGGGCTACCAGAGCGTGGTGGTCTACCTGCCGTCGGCGCAGACCTCGCTGGTGGTGCTGCTGAACACCGACGTGTCGTTCCAGGGTCAGGAGCCGTCGACGCTGTTCGCGCAGGCCGTCACCGAGATCATCTCGCCCGCGAACGTCTACACGCTCCCGGCGGCGCCGGCCGGCTCGGGGTCCCCGTCCGCCACGTCGTCGGCGTCGTCGGCGTCCCCCTCGAAGTCCCCCTCGCCCTCGTCGGCGTCCCCCTCGTCCAAGTCGCCCTCGCCGTCCCCGAAGTCGCCCTCGTCGAACGCGGACGCCTGACCGCCGGGTCCGTGCGCGGCGGCAGCCGCGCCCACGGCCCGCACGGCCCGCACGGCCCCGCCCGAAGCTCGGAAGTCCGGCTTCGGGCGGGGCCGTCGAGCTCCGGTCAGATGCCCAGCACCTGCGCGAGGTCGTAGGACACCGGCTCCTCCAGCTGCTCGTAGGTACAGCTCCCGGGGGTGCGGTCGGGGCGCCAGCGGCGGAACTGGGCGGTGTGCCGGAAGCGGGTGCCCTCCATGTGGTCGTAGCGGACCTCGGCGACGCGCTCCGGGCGCAGCGGCACCCAGGAGAGGTCCTTGCCGCCGGTCCACCGGCTCTGCGCGCCGGGCAGCCGGGCGTCCGCGTGAGCGGCCTCGTCGGCCCAGGCGCCCCAGGGATGGGCGCCGGTGTCGGCCATCCGCAGCGGGGCCAGCTCCTCGACGAGTTCGCGGCGGCGGGCCATCGGGAAGGCCGCACAGACGCCGACGTGCTGGAGGCGGCCGTCGGCGTCGTGCAGACCGAGCAGGAGGGAACCGACGATCGGGCCGCTCTTGTGTTCGCGGTAGCCGGCGACGACGCAGTCCGCGGTGCGCTCGTGCTTGATCTTGTACATGGCGCGCTCGCCCGGCCGGTAGGGCTGGTCGAGGGGCTTGGCGACGACGCCGTCCAGACCGGCGCCCTCGTACCGGGCGAACCAGGTGTCGGCGAGGTCGCGGTCCGTGGAGGCGGGGGCCGTGAAGACGGGGTCGGCGGCGTCGGCGAGGGCCGCCTCCAGGGCGGTGCGACGCGCGGTGAGGGGCTCGTCGATCAGCGACCGGTCACCGAGGGCGAGCAGGTCGAAGGCGACGAAGGAGGCGGGGGTGCGTTCGGCGAGCAGGGCGACGCGGCTGGCGGCGGGGTGGATGCGTTCGAGGAGCTCCTCGAACCGGAGCCGGCCCTCGCGGGCGATGACCACCTCGCCGTCCAGCACGCAGCGCGGGGGTGTCTCACGGCGCAGCGCCTCGACGAGCTCGGGGAAGTAGCGGGTGAGCGGCTTTCCGGTGCGGCTGCCGAGCTCGATCTCGTCACCGTCGCGGAAGACGACGGTGCGGAAGCCGTCCCACTTGGCCTCGTACTGCATTCCGGGCGGGATCTTCGCGACCGACTTGGCGAGCATCGGCGCGACCGGCGGCATGACGGGCAGGTCCATGGTCCCGATCCTCGCGCCGAAGGCCCGCCGCCGCGCGGCGGCGGGCCCTGGAGGGCGGGCGGGGCGCGGGCTGCGGGCGGGGCGGGGCCCGTGGACGGGGCCGCCTCGGGGCGCGCCGCGGGCGGGGCGCGCTTAGCGTGAGAGGCATGGGCTCTGCCGTGGAACTGGATGTCGCCGGGCGCAGTGTCCGGCTCTCGAACCCCGACAAGGTGTACTTCCCGGAGCGTGGCTTCACCAAGCTGGACGTCGCCGAGTACTACCTGGCGGTCGCGGACGGGGCCCTGCGCGGGCTGCGGGACCGGCCGACCACGCTCCAGCGGTTCCCGGACGGGGTCGAGGGCGAGTTCTTCTACCAGAAGCGGGCACCGAAGGGCCTGCCGGACTGGCTGCCGACCGCCCGGATCGCCTTCCCGAGCGGGCGGTCGGCCGACGAGATCTGCCCGACCGAGCCGGCCGCCGTCCTCTGGGCGGCCAATCTGGGCTGTCTGACCTTCCACCCGTGGCCGGTGCGGCGCGGGGACACCGAACACGTCGACGAGCTGCGGATCGACCTGGACCCGCAACCGGGGACGGACTTCCGGGACGCGGCACGGGTGGCGCACGAACTGCGGGCCGTGCTGGAGGAGCACGGGTTGCGCGGCTGGCCGAAGACCTCGGGCGGGCGCGGGCTTCACGTGTACGTGCCGCTGGTCCCGGAGTGGACGTTCACGGACGGGCGGCACGCGGTGATCGCGCTGGGCCGGGAGCTGGAACGGCGGCTGCCCGGCCGGGTGACGACGGCCTGGTGGAAGGAGGAGCGCGGCGAGCGGATCTTCGTCGACTACAACCAGATGGCGCGGGACCGCACCATCGCCTCCGCCTACTCGCTGCGCGCCCGGCCGCGGGCGACGGCGTCGACACCGCTGCGCTGGGACGAGGTGGACGACGCGCTGCCGGAGGACTTCGACCTGCGGACGGTGCCCGCCCGGTTCGCCGAACTCGGCGACCTGCAGGCGGAGATGGACGAGGAGGCGTTCCGGCTGGAGAGCCTGCTGGAGCTGTACGAGCGGCAGGTGACGGACGAGGGGCTGGGTGAACTGCCGTATCCGCCGGACCACCCGAAGGCGGCCGGGGAGCCGACCCGGGTCCAGCCGAGCCGGGCCCGGAAGAAGGCCGACGAGGAGCATCCTGCGTGATCGCGTAGGCTGTCGCGCCACGAAGATCACCCGGCCTCCGGTGGCTGCGCCCGCGGGTGCGGGCCGGGGTACGGACGGGGTGCGGACGGGGCGGAAGGGCGTGGACGGGGTGGGTGTGCGGGGGCTGCGGCGGATCCTGGCGGACGCGGCGGGCGGGCTGCACCCGCCGTCGGACGGAACGGTCCCGGTGGCCGCCGTGCTGGCCGCGGCCCCCCGGACGGCCGCCGGCCGGCGGGGCGCCGAGACGGCGTTCCTGCGGGAGCTGGGCGGGCTCTGACGGCACGGGCAACCGGCACCGGGCAACCGGCACGGCGGCCGATACCGTGACCCTCGTGGTGGCGCTCGGCGAGGGACGCGGCGGCACGTCCGGCTCCGCACCTCGAAGCCCGGCCCGGACCCGCCCGGCGCCCTCCGCTACCGGCCGACGAGCGCGCCGACGAAGGCCGCGAACGCCCCGACCAGCAGGACGGCCGCGGCGATCCCCAGGCCGACCCGGAGCCGCTGCGAGCGGTCCAGCGGACGCAGCAGCTGATGGACCGCGACGAACCCGGCCACCGGGAGGGCCGCCAGGGCGAGCAGCAGGATGCTCAGCCAGAACAGCACGCCGGCGGCGCCCACGAGGCGGCACTCGCCGTCGCCCGTGCAGGAGACCTCGACGCGTTCACCGGTGGCGATCTTCCAGTCGATCCACGCGTGCTCGTTCGCCTGCCCGCCGCCGTCGGGGAAGAACGTCCCCCGGCAGTCACCGGTCGTGCCCTGGGCGGGCCGGGCGGGATCGGTGCGCAGGCACCGGTCGGCGACCAGCTCGCCGCGCGTCCCGGCGACCGCGGTGGCGTAGGCCAGTCCCTCCCCCGCCGTCACCGCGCCCCAGCCGCCGAGTCCGAGCAGGGCCAGCACCGCCACGACCGGCACCAGCGCTCTGCCCGGCCCGCGTCGGATGTCCGGATCCATTCCCGCCCCCTGCCGTTCGGTCCGGCGAGCCGTTCTCACCGCCCCTCGGCTGGGACGCGCGAACGGCGCGGCCGGTTCGGCCGTGTCAGGCGCTTCCTCTACCGGTCAGCAGGCAGCAGAGGCAGGACAGCCCGAGCGTCACGCCGACGCCGACGGAGGCCGGCATGAAGAGGCGGTCGGCGAGCGGTTCGGCGACGGCCCAGACGATCAGGAAGGCACCTGCGGGCACCGCCGCCAGCCCGCCCAGCAGCACGAAGAGCCACCACGCCGTGGCCCTGAAGCCGGACTCGTGGCACTCCCCCGCTCCGCACCGCACCTGGACGGGGCCCGCGCTGTCCGTCGGGTTCTCGTTCAGGGCGTAGCGGTAGGTGGATTCACCGTCGGCCGGGTCGAACCGCCCGTCGCAGCCGCCCGGCGGGAGGTGCTCCCTCTGGTACTCGGAGAGTTCGGCCTCGGGCAGGCAGATGCCGCGCATGTACCAGCCCCGCTCACCGGTGGCGCCGACCGAGTAGCCGAGGTGCGGGACGGTGGCCGAGGCGGCCACCCAGGCGAGCCAGAAGAGCCCCATGGCCACCGCGACCAGGGCGAGCCTTCCGAGGAAGCGGCGCGCCCGGTGCCGTGGCCCCTCGGGCCCGGCCGGCACGGCATCCCGGACCTCGGCACTCTTCGGCTCCGCGTCGCGCGGCTCCGCACCGCGGGCACCGGTGCCGCCCGGCCCGGTGCCGTCCTCGTCGTGGACCGCCTCACCGTTCGTGGTCATCCGCCCCGCCCGTCCCGCGCCCGTCCGTACCCGCCCGTGCCGTGCCGTGCCGTGCCGTGCCGTGGGTCAGGACGCCGGTCGGGTGGCGGCGGTTGCGGTCAGCCGGCGAGCGCGGCGCCCTCCGGGGCGCACGAGGCGATGATCCCGACCGCTTCGGCGATCTGAGCGTCCGTCAGGTCGCCGCGGGCGGTCAGCCGCAGCCGGGAGATCCCGTCGGGGACGGAGGGCGGGCGGAAGCAGCCGACGGCGAGGCCGGCGCGGCGGCAGTCGGCGGCCCAGGCGACGGCGGCCTCGGGGCCGGGCGCGCGGACGGACACCACGGCGGCGTCCGGGCGGGAGGCGTGCAGCCCGGCGGCCGTGAGCCGGGCGGCGAGCGTGCGGGCGACCTCGCGGGCACGGTCGGCGCGGTGCGGTTCCGCGCGCAGCAGGCGCAGCGCGCCGAGGGCGGCGCCGACGGCGGCGGGGGCGAGGCCGGTGTCGAAGATGAAGGTGCGGGCCGTCTCGGTGAGGTGGCGGATCACCCGGCGGGGGCCGAGGACGGCGCCGCCCTGGGAGCCGAGCGACTTGGAGAGGGTGACGGTGGCGACCACGTCCGGGGCTCCCGCGAGGTCGGCGGCGGCGAGGGCGCCGGCACCGCCGGGCCCGAGGACGCCGAGCCCGTGGGCGTCGTCGACCAGCAGCGCAGCGCCGGACGACCGTGCCGCGAGGGCGAGTTCGGGCAGCCGGGCGGCGTTGCCGTCGACCGAGAAGACGGAGTCGGTGACGACCAGGGCCCGCCGCCGGGTGCGTTCGGCGAGGACGGCGGCGACGGCGGCGGGGTCGCTGTGCGGGGCGCGGTGGACGTCGGCCCGGGCGAGCCGGCAGCCGTCGATCAGCGAGGCGTGGTTGTACGCGTCGGAGACGATGAGGGTGTCCGGGTCGGTGAGCGCGGTGAGCGCGGCCAGATTGGCGGTGTACCCGGAGGAGAACACGAGGGCGGCATCGACGCCGCAGAAGTCGGCCAGCTCGCCCTCCAGTTCGGTGTGCAGGGCGGTGGTGCCGGTGACCAGGCGGGAGCCGGTGGCGCCGCCGCCCCAGCGCAGCGCGGCGTCGGCGGCGGCCCGGGTGACGGCGGGGTGCCGGGTGAGTCCGAGGTAGTCGTTGCCGGCGAGGTCGAGCACCGGGTCCTCGGCTGGCCGGCTGCGCAGCGTCCGGGTGAGCCCGGCCCGGGCACGCTGCTCGGCCGTCTCGTCGAGCCAGTCGAAGACGGCGGCGGGGGCGACGACGGGCGCCTCGGGCGCAGAGGGGTGGGCCATGGTCGGCACTCTGGCACGCCCCGCGCGCACCGGGCAATGTGCGTCTGCGCACACGCCCGGCCCTTTCCTTCGCCCTCGATTCGACGGAATTCGGGAAACGAATTCCTCGAAATTGCCCGGTGATTCCGGAATACGGTGCGGCGAGACCGGCCGGGTGGCCGGCCGGGTTCCCTTCGTGGTTCCGCCTCGGTCCTTTCGCGTTCCGGTCGCCGCCCGGCCCTCTCCCCGTACGGTGGCGGCCACGGCCCGGCCGGGCCCGAGGTCGTTCACGGGCAGGCCCCCGGACACGCCGCCGCCCCCTCCCCGCAGGCGGCCGGCCGCTCCTGCCGGGAGGCCGCGGGGCGCGGCCTTTGCCGGGGGCGGCGACGAGCAGGCAAGATAGCCGGGTGACCCTCCTAGATCTGATGCCGAAGCCCGCCACGCCCGACGCGCTGTACGAGACGTTCGCCGCCTGGGCGGAGGAGCGCGGGATCTCGCTGTACCCGGCGCAGGAGGAGGCGCTGATCGAGCTGGTGTCGGGGAACAACGTGATCCTGGCGACGCCGACCGGGTCGGGCAAGAGCCTGGTGGCGGCGGGTGCGCACTTCGCCGCGCTGGCGGAGGGGAAGCGGACGTTCTACACCGCGCCGATCAAGGCACTGGTGTCGGAGAAGTTCTTCGACCTGTGCAAGATGTTCGGCACCGAGCAGGTCGGCATGATGACGGGCGACGCGTCGGTGAACCCGACCGCGCCGATCATCTGTTGTACCGCGGAGGTGCTGGCACAGATCGCGCTGCGCGACGGGCGCCTGGCCGACGTCGGCCAGGTGGTCATGGACGAGTTCCACTTCTACGCGGAGCCGGACCGCGGCTGGGCCTGGCAGATCCCGCTGCTGGAGCTGCCGCAGGCGCAGTTCCTGCTGATGTCGGCGACGCTCGGCGACGTACGGCGCTTCGAGGAGGACCTGAACCGCCGGACCGGCCGCCCGACCACCGTGGTCCGCAACACGACCCGCCCGGTGCCGCTGTTCTACGAGTACCGGCGCACCCCCATGCACGACACGCTGGAGGAGCTGCTGAAGACCGGCCAGGCGCCGGTCTACGTCGTGCACTTCACGCAGAAGGAGGCGGTGGAGCGGGCGCAGTCGCTGATGAGCATCAACATGTGCTCGAAGGCGGAGAAGGACGCCATCGCCGCGCTGATCGGCAACTTCCGGTTCACCACCAAGTTCGGCCGCAACCTGTCCCGGTTCGTACGGCACGGCATCGGCGTGCACCACGCCGGCATGCTGCCGAAGTACCGGCGACTGGTCGAACGTCTCGCCCAGGCAGGCCTGTTGAAGGTCATCTGCGGGACGGACACGCTGGGCGTGGGCGTCAACGTGCCGATCCGCACGGTGCTGTTCACCGCGCTCTCCAAGTACGACGGCCAGCGGGTGCGGATGCTGCGGGCGCGGGAGTTCCACCAGATCGCCGGGCGCGCCGGGCGGGCCGGGTTCGACACGGTGGGCCAGGTGGTGGCGCAGGCCCCCGAGCACGTCATCGAGAACGACAAGGCCGTCGCCAAGGCGGGCGACGACCCGAAGAAGAAGCGCAAGATCGTCCGGAAGAAGGCGCCGGAGGGGTTCGTCGGCTGGTCCGAGGAGACCTTCGAGAAGCTGATCTCCGCCGACCCCGAGCCGCTGGTCTCCCGGTTCAAGGTGACCCACGCGATGCTGCTCTCGGTGATCGGCCGGCCGGGCAACGCCTTCGAGGCGATGCGCACGCTGCTCACCGACAACCACGAGGACCGCTCCGCCCAGCGCCGGCACATCCGCACCGCCATCGCCATCTACCGCTCGCTACTGGAGGGCGGCGTGGTCGAGCGGCTTCCGGAACCGGACTCGGAGGGCCGGATCGTCCGGCTCACCCTGGACCTCCAGGAGAACTTCGCGCTCAACCAGCCGCTCTCGACGTTCGCGCTGGCGTCCTTCGAGCTGCTCGACCCGACCTCGCCCTCGCACGCGATGGACGTGGTGTCGGTCGTCGAGGCGACGCTCGACGACCCGCGCCAGATCCTCGCCGCGCAGCAGAACAAGGCGCGCGGGGAGGCCGTCGGCGAGATGAAGCGCGACGGCATCGAGTACGAGGAGCGGATGGAGCGGCTCCAGGAGATCACCTACCCGAAGCCGCTGGAGGAACTGCTCACCCACGCCTACGAGGTGTACCAGCGGGCGCACCCGTGGATCGGCGACCACCGGCTCCAGCCGAAGTCGGTGGTCCGCGACCTGTACGAGCGGGCGATGACCTTCTCGGACTACGTCGGCTTCTACGAGCTGGCCCGCACCGAGGGCATCGTGCTGCGGTACCTGGCGGGCGCGTACAAGGCGCTGGAGCAGACCGTGCCCGAGGACGTGAAGACCGACGATCTGAAGGACATCATCGCCTGGCTGGGCGAGCTGGTCCGCCAGGTCGACTCCAGCCTGCTGGACGAGTGGGAGCAGCTGGCCAACCCGACCGACCCGCAGTCGGCCGAGGTGGCGCTGGACGACAAGCCTGCGCCGGTGACGGCCAACGCCCGGGCGTTCCGGGTCCTGGTGCGCAACGAGATGTTCCGCCGTGTGGAACTCTGCGCGCTGGAGCACTACGACGCGCTGGCCGAGCTGGACGGCGAGTACGGCTGGGACGCGGACCGCTGGGCGGACGCCATGGACGGGTACTGGGACGAGTACGACGACCTGGGCACCGGGCCGAACGCGCGCGGGCCGAAGATGCTGCTGATCGAGGAGGCGGACTCGTCCTGGCGGGTCCGGCAGATCTTCGACGACCCGGAGGGCGACCACGACTGGGGCATCAGTGCCGAGGTCGACCTCTACGGGTCCGACGAGGAGGGCCGGGCGGTGCTGCGGATCACCTCGGTGGACCGGCTGGGCGGCTGACGGCCCGCCGGCCCCGGTGCGGGTCCGGCCCCGCTCAGGGCCGGACCGGTCAGGGCCGGACCGGTCAGGGCCGGACCCGGCGATCAGGACGGCGGCAGCGGCATCCTGACACCGCGTCGGAAAGGGGCGGGCGGAGTGCACTCCGCCCGCCCCGTCGCATGCGGCGCTACATCCAGACGAAGGGCGCGCCGGCCGTGGCGGAGAGCGCCCGGGTCGCCTCGTCGAGCATCTGCTCGACGCTGGGGGAGCCGGTGGACGGCACCGGCAGCGGGGTGCCGGCGGAGGCAGAGGGGGTCGGCGAGGCCGGGTGGGCGTCGACCGGCCGCGAGCTGGTGACCGTCACGTAGTGGCCGACCAGCTCGACCCGCGGATCGCCGCCGGGCCGGGCCGTGCCGGCGGCCTGGGCGGGCGCGGCGGAGGCGTCGGGGAGGACGAAGGCCACCGAGCCGGGCCTGGCGCGCAGCGCCTCGGCGGCTCTGGCGGCGGAGGCGGCGTCCGCGAACCGCAGCAGGGTGACGCTGCTGAGCACCGGCTTCTCCTGGCCGGCGAAGCTGACGGCGAGGTAGCCGCGGCAGCCGCCGTCGCGCAGGAGGTCCAGGGTGCGGTCCTGGAGCACCTCGGTGCAGTTGTCGCCCCGGCGGGCGCCGGAGCGCTTGCCCTTGTAGCCGCCCGCCTCGATCAACCGCTGGGCGGGGAAGTAGGCGTCGACGTCCAGGGCTTCGGGGTCGGCGACCGCGCGCGGCGCGTCCCCGACGACCGGTGGCGACTTGGTCGCGTCCTTGCTGGACGGACCGAGCCCGGGTATGAAGTCGCCGGGCGTCGGGCTGGTGATGACCCATCCTCCGGCCGCCACCACGCCGATCACCACGACCCAGCCGACGACCCGGCGGGCGGTCACTCTCCTGGCCCGGTACGCCCCGACGGGCCGTTCGGACGTCTGGCCTACCGGTCGTTCCGCCGGTCGTTCCGCGGGTGACGGGGCGTGCTCCCCCTGCGTGGTCATGGCGCCGATTGTATGCAGGTCACGCGTGGTGGAGATCACTGGGGCGGGCTCCGGCGGCCGTCGCGCGACGCCCCGACCCGGCCCCGCACCCGACGTGACCTGCACCACTACCGTGAGCTTCGACACTGTGACAACTCGCACATCCTCCCCTGGATCTTCTGGTGGGTTTCCTCTGGCGTCTCTCGCGGGCCAGGAGGCAGGATCAGGCCCATGGATCTGCTCGATACCCTCACCGCCAAGGGCCTGCGTGGGGAGACCCCCACCCGCGAGGAGGCGCTGGCCGTTCTCGCCACCACCGACGACGACCTGCTGGACGTGGTCGCGGCCGCCGGGCGGGTGCGCCGGCGGTGGTTCGGCCGCCGGGTCAAGCTCAACTACCTGGTGAACCTCAAGAGCGGGCTCTGCCCGGAGGACTGCTCGTACTGCTCGCAGCGGCTGGGCTCCAAGGCCGGGATCCTCAAGTACACCTGGCTGAAGCCGGGCCAGGCCGCCGAGGCCGCGAAGGCCGGCGTGAGCGGCGGCGCCAAGCGCGTCTGCCTGGTGGCGAGCGGGCGCGGTCCGACGGACCGTGACATCGACCGGGTCACCGACACCATCACCGCCATCAAGGACGCCGACCCCTCGGTGGAGGTGTGCGCCTGTCTGGGCCTGCTCTCCGACAACCAGGCCGAGCGGCTGAAGGCGGCCGGCGCCGACGCCTACAACCACAACCTCAACACCTCCGAGGGCACGTACGGCGCCATCACCACCACCCACACGTACGCCGACCGGGTCGACACCGTGCGGAAGGCGCACGGTGCGGGCCTGTCCGCCTGCTCGGGCCTGATCGCCGGCATGGGCGAGAGCGACGAGGACCTGGTGGACGTCGTCTTCGCGCTGCGCGAGCTGGGCTCGGACTCGGTGCCCGTGAACTTCCTGATCCCGTTCGAGGGCACCCCGCTGGCCAAGGAGTGGAACCTCACCCCGCAGCGCTGCCTGCGCATCCTGTCGATGGTCCGGTTCGTCAACCCGGACACCGAGGTGCGGATCGCCGGCGGTCGCGAGGTGCACCTGCGAACCCTGCAGCCGCTGGGCCTGCACGTCGCGAACTCCATCTTCCTGGGCGACTACCTGACCAGCGAGGGGCAGGCCGGGCAGGCCGACCTCGACATGATCCGGGACTCCGGCTTCGAGGTGGAGGGCATGGGCGAGGCCACTCTGCCCCGGCACCGGGCGGACGCCCTCGCGGGCGGCGGCTGCGGCACCGGCGCGGCCACCGGCGGAGGCTGCGGCAGCGGTGCGGCGTCCGACACCCCGGCCGACGCCGCGGACGCCCCGGCGGGCGGGCCGTGCGGGGCGGGCGGCGGCTGCGGCCCGTGCGGAGGACACGGCGGGCACGCCGGACACGGCGGGACGCTCGACGCGGAGCCCGCGGCGTCGGCCGAGGCGCCCGGGCCCGACGAGCCGGCCGAGCTCGTCGAGGTCGCCGGGCCTGCCGGTGGGAGCGGCGACGAGTCGCGCACCGACCTCGTCCGGGTCCGCCGTCGTGGCGCCGGCACCGAGCTCGCGCCCAACGCCTGATCACCCGCCGCACGGAACGGAACGGTACGGAAGTAGACCCCTCATGGCCCAGCTGTCCACGGACACCCTCCTCGCGCTCGACCGGGCGCACGTCTGGCACCCCTACGGACCGATGCCCGGCACCGCCACCCCGTACGTCGTGGAGTCGGCGTCCGGCGTCCGGCTCACGCTGGCCGCGCCGGTCGCGGGCGGCCACCGCGAACTGATCGACGGCATGTCGTCCTGGTGGGCGGCGATCCACGGGTACGGCCACCCGGTGCTGGACGAGGCGGTGCGCGGACAGCTGGGCCGGATGAGCCACGTCATGTTCGGCGGGCTCACCCACGAACCGGCCGTCCGGCTGGCCGCCACGCTGGTGGAGATCACTCCGGAACCCCTGCAGCACGTCTTCCTCGCCGACTCCGGCTCGGTGGCCGTCGAGGTCGCGATGAAGATGTGCCTGCAGTACTGGCAGTCCGTCGGCCGGCCCGAGAAGCGCCGGCTGCTCACCTGGCGCGGCGGCTACCACGGCGACACCTTCCACCCCATGTCGGTCTGCGACCCCCAGGGCGGCATGCACCACCTGTGGGGCGGGGTGCTGCCCGGCCAGCTCTTCGCGGCGCAGCCGCCGGCCGGCTTCGACGCCCCGCTCGACGACGCCTACGTGCAGTCCTTCGACGAGCTGATGGAGCGTCACGCGGGCGAGCTGGCGGCGGTGATCGTCGAGCCGGTGGTGCAGGGCGCGGGCGGGATGCGTTTCCACTCCCCCGCCTACCTGCGGATGCTGCGCGAACTCTGCGACCGGCACGGGGTGTTGCTGGTCTTCGACGAGATCGCCACCGGGTTCGGCCGCAGCGGTGCGCTGTTCGCGGCCGACCACGCGGGCGTCTCCCCGGACGTGATGTGCCTGGGCAAGGCGATGACGGGCGGCTACCTCACCATGGCGGCGGCGCTGTGCACGGCGGAGATCGCCGACGGGATCAGCCGGGGCGAGATGCCGGTGCTGGCCCACGGCCCGACGTTCATGGGCAACCCGCTGGCGGCGGCCGTCGCCAACGCCTCGATCGACCTGCTGCTCGGACAGGACTGGCAGACGGAGGTCAAGCGCCTCGAAGCCGGCCTGCGGGACGGCCTGGCGGACGCCGCCGGGCTGCCGGGCGTCCACGAGGTGCGGGTGCTCGGTGCGATCGGCGTCGTGCAGCTGGACCACCCGGTGGACATGGCGGCGGCGACCGAGGCCGCCGCCCGGGAGGGCGTCTGGCTGCGCCCGTTCCGGGACCTCATCTACACCATGCCGCCGTACGTGACCGGTGACGAGGACGTGGCGCGGATCGCCGCGGCCGTCACGGCGGCGGCGGTGGCGGGATGAGCGCCCGGATCGTGTTCGTGACCGGGACCGGCACCGAGGTCGGCAAGACCGTGACCACGGCCGCCGTCGCCGCGGCGGCGCTGCGGGCCGGGCTGCGGGTCGCGGTGCTGAAACCCGGGCAGACCGGCGTCGCGCCGGGGGAGGCCGGCGACGTCGAGGAGGTCGCCCGACTGGCCGGCGGTCCGCTGACGCTCCGTGAACTCAGCCGCTACCCCGAGCCGTTGGCGCCGGACACGGCGGCTCGGCGGGCGGGTCTGCCGTACCTGGCGGCGGAGGACGTCGCGCAGGCGGTGGCCGAACTGGCCGACCGGCACGACCTGGTACTGGTGGAGGGTGCCGGCGGTCTGCTGGTCCGCTACGACGGGCAGGGCCGGACCCTGGCCGACCAGGCGCAGGCGGTGCACGGCCTCGGGCTGCCGGCCGAGGTGCTGCTGGTGGCGACGGCCGGTCTCGGCACGCTCAACACCACCGCGCTCACGGCGGAGGCACTCGCCGCGCGCGGCCTGCCGCTGCTCGGTGTGGTGGTCGGCGCCTGGCCCCGCTCGCCCGGCCTCGCCGACCGCTGCAACCTGGCCGACCTGCCCCGCGCCGCCGCCGCCCCGCTGCTCGGTGCGCTGCCCGAACGGGCCGCCGGCGCGGAGGACTTCCCCGCCGTGGCGGCCGGCTCGCTCGCCCCCGGGCTGTACGGCCGGTGGGACGCGGCCGGGTTCACCGCGGAGCACGACGCCGGCTGAGCGCCGGCCGGGGCATGGGCCGGGGCGCAGGGCTCTGGCCTCGCGCCCCGGCCCGTGGCCGGCCTCCTCCCGGGGGCCGGTCACCACCGTGCGCGCGCCCGGGCGGGAACGCGATGGTATTCGCTCGAACGGGTGAGATCCCGGCACCACCCGGTCCGCTGCGCGATAGGTCTCAATACCGTTCTCCGCATGACGGATGGCCTGATGGTGGACGAGGCCCTGCGGGCCCTCGCCGCGCTCGAAGCGGCGTGGAAGGACGACGACGAGGCACTGGCCGCGCTGGCCACCCGGGGACCGGCCGAACAACCGCTCGCCGCGCTCGTCGCGGCGTACGGCGAGCACGCCGTGGACACGCTGATGGCGCTGGCGTTCGGACTGCGGTCGAGCATGACCGACGAGGAGCTGGCGGAGCTGAGCGACGCCGTCAGCTCCAACATCGGGGCCCGGATGAGCGCCCTGCTCACCCAGACCCTGCGCGCCTGGGGCGAGACCGCCGGCGACGACCTCGACGTGGTCAAGGTGATCGCGCACGCGGTGATCGACGCGATGCGGGCGGTCACGGAGGAGCCGAGCAAGACGGACGTCCTCCCCCTGCTCGCCACCTTCCGCACGTACGCGCTCAGCAATCCCTGACGGGCCCCGACAGGTCACCGCCGGACGGACGGCGTACCTGGCCGGCCTGCGCACCGTCCTACCAGCCCGTCTGCCTACCCGCCGGCCGGCCCGGGGGCCGTCTCGGGCGGGCCGTGCGGATACCACCTGATTGAATGACGGTATGCACGATCTCCTGCTCCGTCTGCCCGACATCCCCGCGCTCCGCGACCGGTGCCGGGCCCTGGCCATGCTCGACGCCGTCCTCAGCCCCGACTGGGGCGACCGGTACTACTCCTTCGACGCGCACTGGGGCGAGGGCGAGGAGATGGCCTCGATGCGCAACGGGCAGGGCGACGACTGGTTCATGGTCTTCTCGGCGGCCGGCGTGTACGCCCGCGGCCTCGACCACGAGGCGCCCAACGCGCCGCACCTGCTGGCGGAGGTGCCCGAGTCCTTCCGGTCGTACGTCGACGAGCCGGCGTTCGCCGACTCCGAGGGCCGGCCGGACCTCACCGTCTGCTTCTGGCGCGAGAGCGGGGACACCCGCTGGCACGCCCCGCAGACCGCCCCCACCGGCGGTGTGGAGCTCTTCGGGCTGCTGGCCGACGGCACGGCCACCGCGTACCGGGCGTGGGCCGAGGACTACTACGAGCCCGAGCACGAGCCGGACCTCGCCGCCGTCGAGCACGTCCTGGCGCTCCGTCCGCTCACCGAAGCCGTCGTGTCCGCCCTCAATCCGGAGACGGACCTGGGCGACATCGCCGACGACATCGCCGGGATCGGCTACCCGGCCTGAACCCGGGTGGCCGAACCGCCCCGGCGGCCCGGCGGCGACCGGACCGCCTGGGCTGCCCCGGCTACAGCGCGGCCTCGTCCAGACGGCGGCGCTGCTCCTCGGACAGGGTCACGTCGAGGGCACCGAGCACCTCGTCGAGCTGGGCGATCCCGCTCACCCCGACCAGCGGCAGGATCCGCGGCTCGTGGTCGAGCAGCCAGCTGAGCGCCACCTGGTTCACGGTGGCACCGGACTGCTCGGCGACCTCGCGCAGGGCGGCGAGCCGCCTCGGCGTGCCCGGGTGGTCGTAGGCGGCGCCGATCTCCACCTCGGGGCGGGTGAGGCCGCCGGAGAGGAGCGGGCTGTACGCCCAGAGCCGGAGGTCGCCCTCGGAGCGGACGTAGTCGAGGAGTTCGGACGTCACGTGGACGTGCGCCGAGGAGAGCAGCGGCACGTCGAACCGCGGCTGGAGGTACGAGTAGCGGTACTGGAGGTGGCTGTACCGCGGCTGCGCGCCGGCCAGCGCCCGTGCCCGCTCCACCCGCCAGACCGCGTGGTTGCTGGCGCCGACAGCCCCCGCCTTGCCGGACGTCACGAGGTCGGCGAAGGTCTCCACGGTCTCGGCGAGCGGGACGGACCGGTCCTCGATGTGGCTCCAGTACACGTCCACGTGATCGGTGCCGAGGCGGCGCAGGCTGCCCTCGATACCGGCCCGGACCGCCTTCTCCGAGAGCCCTTCGGCGGCCTCCAGCCCGGCCCCCGGAACGGACGGCCGGGCGCCCACCTTGGTGCTGATGACGACCCGGTCGCGGGCGTTGCGGTCGGCCAGCCAGCGGCCGATGACCTCCTCGCTCTCGTCCCCGGTCGCGCCGTCGAGCCAGAAGGCGTAGTTGTTGGCGGTGTCGAGGACGGTCCCGCCCGCCTCGACGAACCGGTCCAGGATCCGGAACGAGGTCTCCTCGTCGACGATCGTGCCGAAGCCCAACGTGCCCAACACAATGGTGCGCTGAGGAACAGTCATGGATGAGCCTTCCGTAGTGGTCTGGACCATCCAAGACCGAATCACGATCACCCGCAACCGCTTATCCCCCGGCTCCGCACGGCCGGTCGCGGCGATCGGCTCGGCGCCGGACGGGCCGGGGAGTCCGGCCCCGGCCCGGCTACGGGCGGGAGGCCGGGACCTCCGGGCGGACGAGGGCCCGCGCGAAGGGCTCGCCGCTGCGGCGCGCGTACGTCATGCGCTCCTTCACCTCGGGAAGGGTGCGGGGGCGGTAACCGGGGCCGCCGCAGCAGCTCTTGTGGAAGCGGACGCCCGCGTGGAGCAGCACCGCGAGCGTCCGCCAGCCGGCGGCGTCGCGCCTGCGCGGGGCCGCGAAGGCGGAGCCCGCGTGGACCATCGGGCCGGCGCAGCGCGGGCAGACCCGACCGCGGTCACGGTCGTAGGGCTGCTTGTACGAGGCCCGGCAGGGCAGGCAGACGTAGGAGGTCTTCGCGTGGGCCATTCCGCCAGCGTAGGGGCGCCCGGGCACGGCGATCGACCGGTTTTCCACACGGCGGCCCGGCCTCCGTCCAGGACGTCGCGGGCACGAGTGCGGTGCCGGGCGGTGCCGGAGGGGCGGTGCCGAAGGAACAGGTCGAACACCCGGCTGCCGGGCCGAGAAGCGGAGGGGACCGCCTCCGAGCAGGGCGGACCGCCCCGCCCGAGGGGGTGCCCACGGCACCGGCCGAGCCCCCGGACCCTCCGGCCGGTCCGGTGACGTGCGGAACTGTGCTAGACCTTGGGTAATCAAAGGGGCCCACGTGCACCAGCTCAACCTCGGAGTCATGGCACAGTCGCGCAAAGAGAACGAGCGCCGACTGCCGATTCATCCCTCACACTTCGAGCGGATCGACCCCGACCTCCAGGGGCGCATCTTCCTTGAACACGGCTACGCCGAAGGTTTCGGCGTCCCGGACGAACAACTGGCGCCACTGGTCGCCGGCTTCCGCTCACGCGAGCAACTGCTCGCCGAATGCGGCGTCATCCTGCTGGCCAAACCGCAGGCGGCGGAACTCGTGGAGTTCCGCGACGGACAGGTCCTCTGGGGCTGGCCGCACTGCGTCCAGGACGAGGAACTCACGCAGATCGCCATCGACCGCCGGTTGACCCTGATCGCCTTCGAGGCGATGAACCACTGGACCAACGACGGCTCGTTCAACCTGCACGTCTTCCACAAGAACAACGAGCTTGCCGGGTACTCCTCGGTGCTGCACGCCCTCCAGCTCACCGGCTCGACCGGTGACTACGGCCGCCGCCTGCGGGCCGTGGTCCTGGGCTTCGGCGCGACGGCCCGGGG
Organism: Streptomyces sp. BE20; assembly: GCF_036322525.1. Classification (NCBI taxonomy): domain Bacteria; kingdom Bacillati; phylum Actinomycetota; class Actinomycetes; order Kitasatosporales; family Streptomycetaceae; genus Streptomyces; species Streptomyces sp. BE20. Next base: position 53,191 of record NZ_JAQYWW010001182.1, read on the forward strand.
CGCGGTGACGGCGCTCAGCGCGCTCGGCGTGCACGACGTCGACGTGCTCACCCAGCGCGGGGTGACGGCGGTCAGCTCACCGATCCACTCCACGCGGATCGTGCAGTTCGACCGCGACGAGAACGACGACCGGCGCAGCTTCGTGCTGTCCGAGGACGGCCGGGTGCCACTGGCCGGGTTCCTCGCCGAGCACGACATCATCGTCAACTGCGTCCTGCAGGACACCGCCGCTCCACTGACCTTCCTCGACGAGGAGGATCTCGGACTGCTGGCACCCGGCACCCTCATCGTCGACGTGTCCTGCGACGAGGGGATGGGATTCAGCTGGGCCCGTCCCACGTCCTTCACGGAGCCGACGTTCCAGGTCGGCGACAACGTCCGGTACTACGGCGTCGACCACAGCCCGTCCTACCTGTGGAACTCGGCGACCTGGGAGAACAGCGAGGCGCTGCTGCCCTTCCTGCGAGCGGTGCTCGCCGGTCCGGGGGCGTGGAGCTCCAACGAGACCCTGCGGCGCGCGATCGAGATCCGCGACGGAGTCGTCCAGAACCCGAGCATCCTGGCCTTCCAGCACCGCTCGGCGGACTATCCGCACCGGTCCCTGGGGCTGTCGGCCGCCGCCTGACGCGACTCGCCCCCGCCGACTCCCGGGAACCGCCCGGGCACCGCCCGCCGTCCCGTCGACGAAGGGCTTCGGCCGGCCCCGGAGGCCCCGTCCTCCGGGGCCGGCCGGCCGCCGTGCGCCGGCTACCCCGGGGTGACCAGCTTGCTCAGCGCGAGGCCGATCCGGTCCACGGCCTCACCGACCTCCTCGGGCTGCCGGGCGGTGAAACAGAGCCGGAAGAACCCCGGGGCGGGGCTGTGCATCGTGCCGCCGGGGAGGAGGGAGACCTCCGTGGGAGGGCCGGCCAGGTGGTTGAAGAGCCACAGCTCGTCCCGGTCCAGCCCGCTGCCGGCCGTGACCGGCAGCGGGGCGTCGCCGTGCGCGCCCTCCGGCGGGCGCTTGCCGAGGTACTCCTGGAGGTCGAGCCAGAAGAACTGGGCCGGGTTGTCACCGTCCAGGTACACGAACTCGATGTCGTTGGCGACCAGCCGGTCCTTCACCTTCTCGAAGCTCCCGCTCAGCAGCTCGCGGTAGCGCCGCATCGCGTAGTCGGTGTACAGCTCCGAGCCGGCGCCGTTCACCGTGCTCGACAGGAGCGAGCCGATCACGTAGTGCTTCAGCGAGTCGAAGGGCGTGAACCAGGACAGCGGGTGCTTCTTCTCCTCGATGCCCGTCGTGCCCAGCATCGCCCGCTGCACCGGCCCGTACTTGGAGACCAGGAAGCCCGTCCGGAACCCCGACAGCCCGAAGTCCTTGGCGAAGCCCCACACCACGTGGATCCGCTCGGGGTTCCGCCGGTAGGCGTCCAGGGCCACCGCGCTGGTGAACGGGATCCGGCCGCCGTCGACCTGCGAGTGGCAGTAGATCTCGTCGGAGACGATGTGCAGGTCGGTCTCGTCGATCGCCCAGGTGTAGATCTCCTCCAGCAGTTCCTTGCCGTAGTTGACGCCCAGCGGGTTGTGCGGGTTCGTCAGCACCAGCAGCCTCGGCTGCCGGGCGGTCTGCCGCTCGTACTCCCGGAACCGCTCCTTGATCAGGTCCAGCGTCAGCCGGAACCGCCCGGGGCCCTCCGTCGGCAGGTCCACCGGGACGCACGTGAGCCTGGGCCGCTGTTCGAACGACCAGTTGAACCCCTGCCAGTACGGCGCCGGCAGCAGCACGGCGTCCCCCTCGACCAGCGGCGGCGGGCCGGGCTCGCCGGGCCTCGGTGCGTCCTGGAGCGCGAAGGCGAGGCACTCCAGCGCCGAGGCGACGCCCGCCGTCCCGAAGACGTCCCCCGCCGCCACCGGGGCGTCCCACGCCTTGGCGAGCAGCGCCGCCACCTGCCCCCGCAGTTCCGGCGTGCCGTACGCGGACATGTAGTGGATGTACGGCTCGGGGAGCAGGGCGGTGTGGTCGAACACCGCCTTCTGCATCGAGTCGTCGTAGACGAGGACGTTCTCCGCCACGGAGAGGTCGACGGCGGAGTCGGGCGCCAGGTGGCGGTGGTAGAAGGCGAGTGCCTGCTCGAAGTCGGGGATGCGCGCGAGCAGCTCGGCGGCCTCGTTCGGGCCGGTGGGGGTGACGGGGGTGGTCATGGTGGGGAGCACTCCTCCGGGTCGGCCGGATTCGCCGGATTCGCCCGCCGGTCACGGAACGTGGCGACATCGGCATGGTTCGCATACGGATAGTGTCAGCGCACCACGCCCCCGAGACCCCCGCCAGCGATCGGCACCCATCCGGCGACGGCTGGCGGCCGGCGGCACCCGTCACGCCGGGACGACCCGTACCCGACCCGGCATCGACCCGGCCCCGGCGGAGGTCGCGCGAAGGTCGGACCGGCGTCGGGGCGAGATCAGGCCGACGCCAGCGGCTTCGCCCAGCGGGTCCACTGCGGCTGCGGCCCGTACCCTGCGGCCTGCCAGGTCCGGTGGCCGAGGAGGTTCTCGTCCAGCACCATCGCGTCGGCCCGCCGCCCGCCGAGAGCGGCGAAGCGCTCCTCCGCGGCGGCCAGCAGGGCGGCGCCGATGCCCCGGCGACGGTGATCCGGGTCGACGGCCAGACGGTAGAGGTGACAGCGCCAGCCGTCCCACCCGGCGATCACCGTGCCGAGCAGGACGGCCGGATCGTCCGCCCGTACCGCGACGATCAGGCACTCCGGGTCGCGGGCCAGCAGCGCGGCCACCCCGGCCGCGTCGTCGGTGATGCTGGTGCCCTTCGCCGCGCGGGCCCAGAGGGCGAGTACGGCGGGGATCTCGTCGGGGGTGGCGGTGCGCAGCGCGTGGTCGGTCATGCCGCCGTGTCTACCAGGGCGTTCGCACGCGCCGCCGGGAATTCCGCGGAGCGGGACGGGCACCGGCCGACCGCAGCAGACCCGTAGCAGGCCCCCGGCGGGGCGGGAGGCGGGGCGGGGCGGGCCCTCAGCCGCCCGCCAGCGACCACACGGTGGTGGTCTTCAGCGCCGCGTCCTCCAGGTCCGCGACCACCGGGACCTCGTACTCGGCCAGCTCGGTGAACCGTCCGCGCGGCAGGTAGGCGCGGCCCGGGTCGCCCACGATCACCACCGCGCCCCGGGCCCGGGCGCGCTCCAGGAAGGGCAGGAAGCGGGCCGCCATCGCCCGCTCGTAGAAGACGTCCCCGGCGAGCACCACCTCGGCCGGGGCGCCGTCGCCGTCCAGCAGGTCCGCGAACGCGGCGTCCACCCGGACGCCGTTCGCCTCGGCGTTGACCCCGATAGCGGCGACCGCGTACGCGTCGATCTCGGCCGCCCGCACGGAGGCGGCCCCGCGCAGCGCCGCCGCGATCCCGACCAGCCCGGAGCCGGCCGCGAGGTCCAACACCGTCCGGCCGGCGACCAGTTCCGGATGGTCCAGCACGTAGCGGGCCACGCCGACCCCGCCCGCCCAGGCGAACGCCCAGAACGGCGGCGGCAGTCCGCGCTCGCCCCGCGCGTCCTCGGTCGTCTCCCACAGCGCGATGGCGTCCTCCGCCATGTGCAGGTTCACCTCCGGCACGAACGGCACGGGTCGGACCACCGTCTCGCGGCGCACAAACTCCCGGTCCGACCGGGCAGTTGCGGCGGACTCGGCCGGTCGCGTCTCGTTCAGCATGCGTGCAGCATAGAGCCCGTGACCAGGTGCTCCGCCCACCCGACCGCTCGGACGGCCCCGGCCGCGCCCGGTCCGCGCCCCGGCCCGTGTCCCGGACACCGGCCCGCGACGTGCTACCGCTCCGTGTCCCGGACGGCCGAAAGACGACCCGCGGACCCGGCCGAACGGCCCCGCACAACGGGTAGGTACTCCGCGTGGTCGGCACGGGGCCGGCCGGAGACGGGGGTCGGCGATGCCGGACAAAGCGCTCACGGACAAGGCGCTCGCGGGCAAGGTGCTCGCGGGCAAGGCGGCGGTCGTCACGGGCGGCTCGCGCGGGATCGGGCGGGCCGTCGTCGAACGGCTGACCGCGGACGGGGCGGACGTCGTGTTCGCGTACGCGGGCAACGAGGCAGCCGCGGCCGAGGTGGTCCGCACGGTGCGGGCCAACGGTTCCGGCCGGGCGCACGCGGTACGGGTCGACCTGGGCGAGCCCGACGGCGCGGAGCGGCTGATGACCGAGGCCGAGGAGCACCTCGGCGGGCTGGACATCCTCGTCAACAACGCGGCGCTCACCTTCACCAGGGCCACGCTCGCCGAGACCGACCCGGCCGACTTCGACGCCGTCCTGGCCGTCAGCGCGCGCGCCGTCTTCCTGACCCTCCGCTACGCGGCCCGGCGGATGCGCGACAACGGGCGGATCGTCAACATCTCCAGCCTGAACACCCGCCGCCCCACCGACGGCATCGCCGCCTACCTCGCCGGCAAGGGAGCCCTCGAACAGCTGACGGCCGCCGCCGCCCTCGAACTCGGCCCACGCGGCATCACCGCCAACACCGTCTCCCCCGGTCCGGTCGAGACGGACCTGCTGCGCGCCGTCAACCCGCCCCACGCCCTGGAGGTGGTGGCCGGGCTGACGCCGCTGCGGCGGCTCGGGCAGCCGTCGGACATCGCGGACGTGGTGGCCTTCCTGGCCGGACCGGACGGGCGGTGGGTCTCCGGGCAGAACCTGGGAGCCACCGGCGGGCTCGGCTGACGGGGTGACGGGGACCGCAGGCCCCGGCGCGCCGGGGCCGCTCGGGCCCGGCGCGGCCCGGGTGGACCGGCCCGCCGGGAGGGGCCGGGCCACCCGGGCCGCGCGCCGCCACCGACGCGGTGCCGGCCGGCACGCGACCGGCCGCGTGCCCCGAGAGGTGCCCGGCGCAACCCGGATCACGCACCGCCACCCGATGCGTACCATTTCGATACCGAAGCCTGGGTGAGCTGCGAAGATGCTCGCTCCCCGGGGCCGGGCACGGGTAGCATCCGGCACATGCCATCCGGCCCGGTGCAGGCGGCTCAGCGCTGCCCTGCCGGCCTGCCGGGCGGCGGACTCGCGCGGGCCGGTCGGTGGTGCCCGCGTACTCGGTACGCGCGCCAGGGCAGTCGCGCGAACGGCGAAGGGCAGCGTCTTGGCGGATCGACTCACCGGTGGCGACTCCTCACTACTGCGGCGGATCAACGCCGCGGTGACCCTCCGGGCGCTACGTGCCGGCCACGCTGTGACCCTCACTCAGCTGGTCGGCGACACCGGACTCTCCCGGCCGACGGTCGAGGGCGTGATCGAGGGACTGGTGGAGACCGGCCTGGTCGCCGAGGTCGAGCAGCCGCAGAACGGCAGCCAGCCCGGCGGCGGCAGGCGCGGGCGGCCCGCCCGCTGGTTCAGGTTCCGCGCCGAGGCCGGGCACATCCTCGGCATCGAGATCGGCGTCCACGACATCCGGATCATCCTCGCCGACCTCACCGGCGAGGTGGTCGGCAGCCACTTCCGGCCGGTCGAGGAGACCCTCGACGCGGAGGAGCGGCTCACCGCCGTGCGGTCGGTGGTCGCCGAGGTGCTGCGCAAGGCCGGTGTCTCCCGGGACAACCTGTGGGCGGTCGGTGTCGGCACCCCCGGCATCGTCGACCGCGACGGCACCGTACAGCTCGGCACCGCCATGCCCGGCTGGACCGGCCTCGACCTCGGCGCCCGCCTCCGGCGCTCGTTCCGCTGCCCGGTCCTCATCGAGAACGACGCCAACCTCGCCGCCATCGCCGAGCACTGGCAGGGCGCCGCGGTCGGCGCCGACGACATGGTCTTCGTGATGGCCGGCCTCAGCCCCGGCGCCGGCTCCCTCATCAACGGCCGGCTGCACCGCGGCTTCGGCGGCGCGGCCGGCGAGATCGGCGCCCTGCACCTGCTGGGCCAGGAGGTCACTCCCGAGCGCCTCCTCTCCACCACCGGCAAGCCGCTCAACCCGCTCGACGAGGCGGCCGTCGCCCGGGTCCTCAAGCTCGCCCGCGAGGGCGACGAGGTCGCGCAGGTCGCCATGGACCGGTTCCTCACCCGGCTCGTCCAGAGCGTCGCCGCCCTCGTCCTCGCCATCGACCCCCAGTTGGTGGTGGTCGGGGGCTGGGCGGCCGGCCTCGACGGCGTCCTCGACCCGCTGCGTCAGCGCCTCGCCCAGTTCACGCTGCGCGCGCCCGAGGTCGCCCTCGCCGCCCTCGGCTCCGAGGTCGTCGCCATGGGCGCCCTCCGGGTGGCCCTCGACCAGGTCGAGGAACAGCTCTTCGCCGTCAACCCGCCGGCCACGGACCCGGCGGCCCCCGCCCGCGTGTGAACGGAGCGGCGGCCGACGGGGTGAGCCCCCGTCGGCCGCCGCACGTGGTCCCGCCCCCGGCGGGCGTTCTCTCCCGCCCTGCGGCGGGCGCCCGTTCAGCCCTCCGGCGGCTGCCGGTCCGGGCCGGTCAGGAGCACCAGTCCCGGGTCGAGCTCCCGACGGACGGCCCCGGACGGGAGGCCGTGGAGGGCCCCGGCGGCGGCCGGGTCGAGGACCAGCGCCTCGGGCATGGCGCCGAGCACCGCGGTGTCGCCGCGCACGACCGCGTCCCAGTCGAACTCGACGGTCCGCCCGGTCCGGTCGACCACCAGCGCCACCGTCTCGCCGGGGTGGTCCCGCACCTCGCCGAGGAGGACCTCCTCGACCGTGCGGGCCTCCTGCGGCGTCAGGCCGTCGAGGTGGTAGGTCTGCTTCTCCCAGCCGAAGGGCTCGTGCGCGAAGGAGCAGATCACGTTCGTGTCCGCGTCAAACCACCACTCGACGGTGAGCGGTCCGAGGGCGAACCCGACCAGTTCGGCCACCCGGTCGGCGGGCAGCCGGACCTGGTCGCCCTCGACGTCCAGCAGGACCGCCGTACCGAGACCCGGGTGCACCAGGGTGACGCCCGCCCGGCCGAACGCTCCGGCCAGCGCCTCGAACCGGTGGCGGGAGGTCCGGGTGCGGTACCAGGCCACGAACGCGTCATTCGTCGTCACAGTCGTCGTCCTCCATGCTGAAGAGGAACACGTTGTCCTTGCCGAACACCTTCTCCGCCTTCCGGATGACGGAGTCCGGCGTCGTCGCCTCGTCAAAGTAGTAGATCGCCTTCACTCCGGCCATGTCCGCCGCGTACTTCCCGATCTTGAGGGCCTGCCCGAACTTGGAGGCGTTCAGGGCCTTCGCCCCGCCCCCGACGAAGACGTACTCGCCGTTGGGACCGTACACGTCGAGACCGGACGAGCCGACGTTGGGCATGACGATCTTGATGTCCTGCCCGTTCGCGCCCTTGGCGACCGTTCCACCGATCATCCGGGCGACCCGCTCCTCGCGGCTCAGGCCCAGTCCGTTGGGGTCGTAGGGCGACGCGTCGCAGGACGGGGCGTCGACCGTCGGCGGCTTCTTGCCGCCCCTGCCCGCATCGTCGGTGCGCGGGGTCCCGTCGAGGGCTCCGAGCGGGAGACGGCCGGCGGCCTGGGAGTCGGCGCAGGCGTCGAGGGTCCCTCCGGTGCCGCAGCCCGCGCCGGGATCGGCGGGGTTGTCGATGTGCGGGTCGGGGCTGCCGCTGTCGAGCGGGGTGGGGAGCTGGACGGGGTCGGAGAAGTCGATCAGCAGCCGGCTGAGCGTCTCCCAGAGGTGCCGGATGCTGACCTGCGGCCCGCTCTTGGTCCAGGAGCCGTCGGAGTAGTGGGAGGTGATGAAGGTGGTGTCGGTGATCCAGGTGTCGGTGCGGGTGTAGAGGTAGGTGTCGTCCCACCAGTGGCTGACCTCGGTGCGGACGTCCTGGGTGACGGCCCGGGTGGTGCCGGTGAGGTACGGGGGCGGGGGCGGTGTGGGCCGGGGCTTGGGCGGCTGCGTTCCGGTGCCTGTGCCGGTGCCCTTGGCCGTGCCGGTGCCCTTACCCGTTCCGGTGCCCTTGCCGGTACCGGTGCCGGTGACCCCGACCGCCTTCGGCACGCCGCTGGTGCCCGGGTCGGTCGCGGCCTGCGGGCTCGCGCCGGTGCCGGTGGAGACCGGGGTCAGGCTGCCGTCGGCGTTGACCAGCTCGTAGATGAGGTAGCCGGCGACGGCCACCACGACGATGGTGCCGACGACGAGCGCGACGACGCAGCCGACGCTGCAGAGGGCGGCAGCGCCGGCCGCCTCGGCGACCGTGGCCCCGGCGGCGATGATCTCGCCGCCCGCGACGGCGACCGTCTCGGCGGCGACGGCGCCCGCGCTGAGCGCCGTCTCCACGACGGCCGCTCCCGCGCCGGCGAGGGCCCGGAGGCCGGACGTGATGGCCCCCGCACTGATGTTGAACCCGCCGATGCTGAAGTGGCCGCTCGGGTCCCAGTTGCCGACCGGGTCGGCGTTGCCGTACGCGTAGCGGTTGGTGGCGGCGGCGGAGCCGAGACCGGGCACGCGGTCGTCGGCGGAGGTGAAGGTACCGGTGCCCGGGTCGTACCAGCGGGCCTGGGCGTGGACGCGGCCGGTGGCGGGGTCGGTCCAACCGCCCTGGTACCCGAGGTCGGGTGCGCTGCCGGTCGTGGCGGTGCGCTTGCCGAAGGCGCTGTAGGAGCGGCCGGCCGCGAGCGCGCCGCTGCCGGTGTCGGTGGTGCCGAGGACGTCGTGGTGGGCGTTGGTGAGCAGGGTGCGGGCGGCGCCGCCGCCCGCGGGGGCGGCCGCGAGCGGGGTGCCGTCGAGGGTCCGGGCGTAGGCGTAACTGCCGTCGGAGTCGGGCTCCTTGGCGAGGCCGGGGTAGGTGAACGCGGCGGCAGCGGCGCCACCGGCGGTCGCGGCCGTGAGCCGGTCGAGGGCGTCGTAGGCGTAGGAGCGGCCGTCGACGCCGGTCAGCCGGCCGAGCGCGTCGTAGCGGTTGGTGGAGGAGCCGGTGACGGCGCCGGACGCGTTCTTCGTCGTGGCGGTGGCGAGGGTGCCGCGCGGGGTGAACGTGTAGGCGGTGGTGGAGCCGTCGGGCGCGGTGGTGCCGGTCAGGCGGTTGCGCGGGTCGTAGGCGGCCGTGGTGGTCCCGGTGGTGGTGTGCTGCGCGGGCGTGCCGGTCCAGTCGACGACGGAGGTGCGGTTGCCGACGGCGTCCCAGGTGTAGTCGGTGCCGGTGGCGGCGGTGGTGTTGTGCGTCCGGGTGAGGCGGCCCGCCGGGTCGTAGCCGTACTGCTCGCCGTGCGGGTCGGCGGTGCCGGTGGAACCGCTGGTGAGCATGCGGCCCGACGGGTCCCAGCTGTAGGTGAGCTGGGTGGAGACGTGGCCGGTCGGGTCGGTGACGGTGTCGGTGGTGATCCGGCCGAGCCCGTCGTGGCCGAGGGTGCGGGTGGGGCCGGCGGTCTGGCCCGAGCGGCGCTGTTCGGTGGTGACCTGGCCGGCCAGGTCGTGGGTCAGGGTGCGGGTGAGGCCGGAGAGGCTGTCGGTGACGGTGCCGAGGTCGTCGTTGCCGCTCCACGTGTAGGTGACGCGGGCGCCGCCGGGGGCGGTCTCGGTGAGCGGACGGGCCGCGGTGTCGTAGGTGTAGGCGCTGGTGCCGAGCGGGCCCTGGCTGCCCTTCAGCAGCCCGCGGTCGTCCCAGGCGAACGTCTGGGTACCGCCGGGCGCGGAGGCGGAGGTGATGCGGCCGGCGAGGTCGTAGCCGAACGCGCGGGAGGCGTCGGCGTCGCCGCCGGTGCCGTTCTCGGCGACCGTCCGGCCGAGTCCGTCGTACGTGAACGTCCTGCGGACGCCGCCGGGTTCGGTGACGGTGACGGGCTGTCCGGCCGCGTCGTAGGCGCTGGTCGTGGTCCGGTCCGCGGCGGACTGGTCGGCGGGCACGGCCGGCAGGGACTGCGCCTCGGCCAGGCCGAGGGTGTTGTACCGCTGGTGGGTCGCGTTGCCGTTGGCGTCGGTGATCCGGGTGAGCCGGCCGAGCAGGTCGTGGCCGAGGCCGGTGACCGGGGCGGACGCGGCGTCGCCGGGTCGGACCTGCGGGTCCGTGAAGGAGGTGGCCTGGTTGCGGGCGTCGTACGCGGTGCGCCAGACCTGGCCGCCGGGGTCGGTGAGGGTGACGACGTTCCCGGCCGCGTCGTAGCCGTAGCCGGTCCGGGTGAGCACGGTGCCGGCCTGGTCGGCGGCCGACGTGGCGGTGGCCCGGCCGGCCAGGTCGTACGTGGTGGTGGAGGTGCGGCCGAGCGGGTCGGTGACGGTCGAGACGCGGCCCGCCAGGTCGTAGGCGTAGCGGGTGGTGCCGCGGCCCGCCGGGGTGCTGGAGGTCAGCTCGCCGAGCTTGTCGTAGGTGTAGCCGGTGGAGGTGTCGCCGAGGGTCTCGGAGAGCACGTCGCCGAAGTCGTCGTAGGTGTAGGTGGTGGTGTACCGGTCCGGGGTGGCGGTGCCGTTGCGGACCACCGAGGTGGCGGAGAGCCGTCGGTCCATGCCGTCGTAGACGGCGAGGGACTGGGCGCCGGAGGGGTCGATGACCGACAGGACGTTGCCGTTGTCGTCACGGGCGACGACGGTGACGCCGGGTGTGGCTCCCGGGGCGGCCGGCGGGAGGGTGGTGCGGACGAGCCGGTCCCGCAGGTCGTAGGTGAAGGTGGTGGTGCGGCCGAGCGCGTCGGTGGCCGAGGTGGTGTTTCCGTCCGCGTCGTACGTCCACTTCCGCACCGGGTTCAGCGCGGTGCCGGCGCCCGGCGGGGTGTAGGCCGGCAGCCTGGCCTCGGTCCGGTGGCCCTGCTTGTCGTAGAGGTAACGGGTGACCAGGCCGGTGGCGTCCCGGACGTCGGTCAGTTCGCCGAAGGTGTTGTAGCCCCGGGTGCCGGTGGCCTGCTGGGCGGCGGGGGCGGCGCCGGGGGTGCCGTCCTCGACCGGGGTCGCGGGGGTGCTCGTGGCGGAGAGCCGGCCGAGCAGGTCGTAGCCGTGCGTGGTGGTGTACGCCGGGTCGGCCTGGCCGGGGGCGCCCGGCTGCGGCATGCCGCGCGGGTCGGTGGTGGCGAGGACCCGGCCCTGGGTGTCCCGGCGGAAGCCGGTCACCAGGGCGGTGCCGGCGTCGGGCCGGACGAGCGTGCGGACGAGCTGGCCGGTGGTCTGGTCCCAGACGTTCTCGCGGGTCTCGGTGCGGGTGCCGTCGCTGATCGTGGTCGCGGTGACCAGCCCGGCCGTGTCGTAGGCGCTGGTGGCTGTCCGGCCGAGGCCGCCCGGGTCGGCGGTGGTGGTGGTGAGGCGGTTGGCGGCGTCGTAGGCGTAGGTCGTGGTGCGGGCGGTCGGACCGCTGCCTCGGACGTCCTTGACGACGTTGCCGGCCTTGTCGTACGTGAAGGTGTGGAGGGTGATCTCGCGGGTGCTCGTGCCCGCCTGGTTCACCAGGGAGTAGGTCTCGGTGAGCACCAGGTCGTCGGCCGTGTAGGTGTACGTGACCAGGTGCTGCATGGCGTCGGTGGCTGCGGCGAGACGGCCGCCGGCGTCGTAGGCGAAGGTCTGCAGCCGGACGCTGCGGGGCGGCGAGTCGGCGGCGGGGTCGTCGACGAAGTTCTTCAGGTCGACGGCGGTGAGTCGGCCGTTGGTGTCGTAGCCGTAGACGTAGTGCGCGCCGTTCGGGCTCCAGGTGTCGGTGACGTTGCCGAGCTGGTCGTACGTCACGCGCTTGGTGGTGACGCCGTCCTGGGTGACGGTGGTGAGCCGGTCCTGCGCGTCGTAGCCGTAGGTGGTGGTGCGCGGCGCGTCGCCGCCCTGGGCCTGCGCGGTGAGGTCGGTGACGGTGCGGGTCGCCAGGTTGTTGTCCGGGTCGTAGGCGTAGGTCGTGCGGGCCTGGTGGGTGACGCCGGTGACCGGGTTCGTCACGGCGGCGCCGGTCTCGGTGGCCAGGCGGCCGGCCTTGTCGTAGGTGTAGGCGGTGGCCACGCCGTCGGGGTGGGCGGCGTCGGCGACGGTGCGCCGGACCACCCGGCCGAGGTCGTCGAAGAAGGTGTTGAGGATCTGCCCGGCGGGGGTGGTGACCTGGGACTGGTCGCCGCGGTGGGTGTAGCCGTAGGTGGTGGCCCGGCCCGCCGGGTCGGTCACCGAGACGGGGACGTTGCAGGTCGAACCGTTGTACTGCGGGGTGGAGTTGACGTTGGGCGGGCTGAGCACCTCCTGGCAGGCCCAGGTGGTGGTGGTCACCCCGCCGGCCGGTCCGGTCTCGGTGCGCCGGCTGCCGGCCGTGTTGTAGGTCAGGGTGGTGGTGTGGCCGTTGGCGTCGGTGACCTCCAGCGGCACGCCGTTGCGCGGGTCACCGGCCCAGTCGCCGTTGCCGTAGTAGGTGGTCCGCTCGGTCAGCGGCTCCAGCGCGGTCCGGTACCGGGTGGTGGTGGTCAGCTGGTTGGTGCCGAAGTTCCAGCCGTACCGGACGACGTTGCCGTTCTCGTCGACGGCGGACGTGAGGTGCCCGAAGGCGTCGTACCCGAACATCCGGGTCCGGCCGGGTGGCGGCGTCGGCGTGCCGTACCAGCGGTAGGCCAACTGGCCTTCCTGGTTGTACTGGTAGTAGGTGTGGATGCCACGCGGGTCGGTGCGGTGGACGACCAGGTTGGGGGTCGGGCCGCTGGTGTCGGTGGTGCGGTCGTACGTCCAGCCGTTGTCCACGCCGGTGGCGGCGTTGTCGGCCCTGCCCACGTGCTGGACCAGGTTGCCGTCGTAGGCGACCGTGGTGACGTTCTCCGCGCGGGCCTTCTGGACCTTGACCAGCCGGTTGGGGCCGCCGGACCGGGACGTCTCGTAGGTGTACGCGGTGCAGTTGCCGCCCGGGTCGCAGACCTTGGTCAGGTAGTCGCCGGTGTAGGTGTAGTACCAGGTGACGGCGCCGGTCTCGAAGTGCCGGGAGCTGGTGGAGACCGAGGTGACGTGGCCCCGGTTGTCCCAGTTGAGGAAGAGCCGGCGGTCGGACGACGCCAGGTTGAGCTGCGAGGTGGAGAGCTGCGAGCCCACGTAGTCGCGGTCCAGCCGCAGGTTTCCGGCCCCCTGCTGGCGGGTGATCTGGCGGACCCTGTCCCCCAGGTAGTAGTCCATGCCGCTCATCCGCAGGTGGCCGGCGTCCACCCACTCGCCGAACCCGCTGCCGCCGAACTCCGGGACGAGGGCGCCCCCGGGGTTCCGGCCGAAGTTGACCTTCCGGCCGTCCTCCAGGGCGAGGGTGGAGATGCCGTTCCCCGCGTCGGTGAGGCCCATGTCCCAGATCGACGTCCAGCCGATCCCGAACGAGCCGTTGGTGGAGCCGGCGCTGTTGTACGTCCGCTTGACCTGGAGTCCGATGCCCGGCTGCGGGAGGTCGAAGTCGGTTTCCTGGCGGGTGTAGTTGCCGAGGTAGAGGTTGACGCCGGTGTCGTCCAGGGCGCCCGGGTCGAGGCCCAGGTGGGCGGCGTCGTTCGGCGGCGGGACGACCACCGCGAACATGCTCATCTCGCTGAACGGCGAGGTGTAGCCGGCGTCCTGGACGCGGACCCGCCAGTAGTAGGCGGTGTTCCAGCGCAGCGCGTCGGCCGGCGGCGTGAAGCTCGCGATCGTCCCGAAGGCGCCGGGGTGTGCGGCGACGTTGACCATGCCGGAGCCCCAGCAGCCGCCCACCGCCGGGTCGCTGGTCGGGCAGATCTGGAACTCGGCCGAGGTCTGCGTCGTGCCGTCGTCACCGACGAAGGCGGAGACCGTCGGGGTGCGGGTGGAGACGGTCGCACCGACCGCGGGCCAGCCGTCGCTCGCGGTGGGCGCGTAGTGCGGCACGGTCAGCGCGGCGGCCTGGGAGGCCGGCACTCCGTGGGACGAGAAGAAGCCGGCGCCGTTGGTCCGGTCCGCCATGTCGTAGACCAGCAGGAAGTTCCCGGCCCCGAGGAAGGGGATGACGGCGCTGAGCGTGACGGACTGGCCCGGGGCGACGTCGAACGGCAGGGCGGTGAACGAGGCGGTGTAGTTCACCAGGGTCTGGTCGGACCGGTACAGGTGCAGGCCGAGGTGCTGGCCGGCGGGGGTCCAGGTGAAGTTCGAGGTGTTGGCGACGGTGAGCTGCAGGTACCCGATGGCGTCGTAGCGGGGGGCCAGTTGGAGCTGACCGATCTGGTAGGTGGCTCCGTAGGACTGGGCGGTGGTCTGCGCCGGTGCCTGCGGGGCCGCCTCCGCCTTCGGCGCGGCCAGTTGCTCCAGGGTCAGCGGGGCCGGGCCGGCGGGCGAGCGGCGCCGCTTGCCGGTGTCGTCCACCTCGGGCTGCGGGATGCGGTACTCGGGCAGCGCCTGCCGGGCCGCCAGCTCGTCGAGCTTCCTGCGGTGCTCCTCGGCGTCCGGCGCCGCGGCCGGCCCGGGGGCGGGCTTGCGGGGCGCGTCGGCCGCCTTGATCTCGGCGGCGATCCGGGCGCGCTCCTGCCCGAGCGGGCTGTCGTCGGCGGCCGGCACCTGCGTCGGCGGCGGCTCGGGGGTGCGCGGATCCGCGCTCACCCGGCCGGGCGGCAGCGGTGCGGAGACCACCGCGCGGTCCTTGGGCGCGGCCCAGGCGGCGGCCGGCGGGATGCCGAGACCGACGGCGACCAGCGCCAGGATGAGCAGTTGTGCGACACGACGCGCGGCCGGGCCGTCGCCGATCTTTCCGTACCAGTGCGAGTTCACGGCCCCACCCCAGGATCGCCGGACGCTTGGGTTGCCCGGAACGCTCGGGTCTCACGGAGCGCTCGGGTTGCACAGAGATCGTTCGGAACCTACCGATCCTTGCGCCACAAGCCCAGGGGCGCCCCCGAACGGTTCCCTCCCGTTCAGGAACCCGTGACAACTCCGCGACCGGCGGGGCGGGGGTCGGCGCGGCGGCCGGGCCGGGGCGGACCGCGGTGGTCGCCGCAGCACAAAAACGGCCCGGGCCAGGACGCCTGTGGGAGCGTCCGGGCCCGGGCCTGAGGGTTTTCCGGGAATGGTTCAGGAAGCGGCGGCACCGACCGGGGTCGCGCCGACCGGGGTGACCTCGACGAGTCCGGTCTCGCCGAAGGTGAGCTTGCAGGTGTCGGCCCGGTAGGTGGAGACCGCGAGGGCGACCAGGCGGCCGGCCGCCGCGTACTGGGTGGTCATCACCAGGACCGGGGAGCCGGGCGGGCGCTCCAGCAGCGCGGCCTCGCCGGCCTCGGCGACGCCCAGCTCGACCGAGCGGGACTCGCCGTCGACCTCCAGCCGCTCCAGCTGGCGCAGCACCGAGCGGGCACGGTCGCTCTCGGCCCGGAAGCCGGGCAGGTGCGGCAGCGCGGCGGCGGGCACGTGCAGCGACTCGCTCGCCACGGTCTGACCCTGGACGAGGCGGACCCGGCGGACGGTGTGGACGGTGGCACCCTCCGGGACACCGAGCGCCACGGCCAGCCGGCCGGCGGCCGGGGCGGTGGTGCAGTCGACGGTGCGCCACGCCTGGCTGCGGGGGGCGCCGGGCCAGCCCTCCTCCTGCCGGTTGACCGGCACGCCGACCCGGGGGGCGGCGATCAGGGTGCCGATGCCGCGCCGGCGGACCAGGCGGCCCTCCAGCTCCAGCTGGTCGAGCGCCTGCCGCAGGGTGGCCCGGGCGACGCCGAAGCGGGCGGCGAGCTCGCGCTCGTTGGGGAGGATCTGACCGGTGGAGAACTCCGTGTCGATGGCGCGGAGCAGCACCGTGCGCAGGTGCCAGTACTTCGGTTCCGGTACGGCCGTGAGCTGCCCTGTCGTCCCCACCGCGTCCTCCACCCTGTTCTCTTCAGTCTGCGGAAAGAGGGCGGATCCGGCCCGCTGTCCGCTGTTGCGGCAGGTGGGAGAGCGGGCTTTTTCCGTCCTTCTTTATTAAAGGTCCTTGCAGTAAGTGACACTAGGGGCTGTGCCGGGAGATGGTCAAGACCAATGGCGGCGCTCGACGTGGTTGCCGCACAGTTTCATGGTGCGTTCACGACAGCTCCGCAAGCGGACGCGTCGGATGACACCCCCCGCCGGGCCTCTCGGTAGGCTGCTCGGGTGATCGTGGTGACGAGTGTGAACGTGAACGGAATCCGGGCTGCGGCCAAGAAGGGCTTCATCGAGTGGCTGGCCGCCACCGAGGCGGACGTGATCTGCCTGCAGGAGGTGCGCTCCGAGCCCGGGCAGCTGCCGGTCGAGCTGCGCGACCTGGACGGATGGCACGCGGCCTGGGCCCCGGCCGCCACCAAGGGCCGGGCGGGCGTCGCGGTGCTCTCCCGCCGGGAGCCGAGCCGCACGGTGGTCGGCTTCGGCTCCGAGGAATTCGACAATTCGGGCAGATATCTCGAAATCGACCTCCCCGGCCTGACCGTGGCCAGCCTCTACCTCCCCTCCGGCGAAGTGGGTACCGAACGCCAGGAGGAGAAGGAACGCTTCATGGCGGAATTCCTCACCCACCTCGGCGCCCTCCGCACCCGGGCCGCCGCGGACGGCCGGGAGGTCGTGGTCTGCGGCGACTGGAACATCGCCCACCGCCCCGAGGACCTCAAGAACTGGAAGGCCAACCAGAAGTCCGCCGGATTCCTCCCCGAGGAGCGCGCCTGGCTCTCCCGCGTCTTCGACGAGGCCGGCTACGTGGACGTCGTCCGCCGCCTCCACCCCGACGGCACCGGCCCGTACACCTGGTGGTCCTACCGCGGCCGTGCCTTCGACAACGACACCGGCTGGAGGATCGACCTCCAGGTCGCCACCCCCGGCCTGGTCGCCAAGGCCACCGACGCCCGCGTCGAACGCGCCGACACCCACGCCGAACGCTGGTCCGACCACGCCCCGGTCACCGTGGCCTACGACCTCGAGTCCTGACCACCCGTTGACGGCCGCGACAGCGGTGTTCACCCACGGTGCACGCACAGCGACCCGGGAACCGGAGCACGGCATGAGCGGCCGTTCACTGATTGCTCCCCAGCGGAGCCGATAGCCCTCAGCGCCGACAGGGAGTTGGTGGCCGAGGTCGTCCACCGCAGACCGGCCGACGCCCTCAGGCCCCCGGCCGAGGATGACGGTGAAGGCCGTGCCGTCCCGGCCGAAGACGTCGTACGCGACGGCCCCGGGAGCCCGGCGTGGCGGGCGGTGCCGCCCGGGGCGGCCTCGGTGAGAGCCGGCGCCCGCACGGCTAGCGCCCTCGCCTGCGGGGCATGGAGCCCGACGGAAGGCAGGCTGTCCGTTCGGACCGCCGCATCGCGGAGCGCGGGCGCGGCGGCAGGTTCCCGGTGCAGGGCCGCGGGCGGCCGGGCGGTCAGCCCCAGATCATGTTGTCCGCCGGGGTGGCGGTGGGCTGCGGGGTGGCGGTAGCAGTGACAGCGATCGGCGTGGCACCGTCGGTGTCGGAGGCCAGTGCCGGCGAGCAAGCCACGGCGGCGGCGGCGAGGGCGAGGGCGGAGACCGCGGCGGCCTTGGCGAGGGCGGTACGAAGCATGACGGTGTCCTTCGGAAGAAAAGGGGCGGCGGCGACGTGGGTCCGGCTCGCGTCCCGCGGTGACGCTTCGTCCGGCCCGCCGCCCGGAAGCGGTGCTCCCTGGCGACAGTCACTAGCTTCGCCGCAGCTCAGGGCAGGTGGAAGGGCATTCAGGTGGACGGAATCGTCCCTGGACCGTTCCGGCCAGCGGGGCCGGGATCGGCCGGCAGCCGCTCGTGGAAGGCGGCGACCAGGGGCACCTGCCCACACTGCACCCGCCAGCCGGTGAGCCCCGGCGACACCGCCACCGCCCGCCGGCAGAACGCCTGGGCACGCTGCTCGGCGTCCTCCAGACGGTCGGCGAGCACGAACACCCCCAGCACGGGGTGCGGCACGGCACCGGCGTGGACGCTGACGTGCTCGATCCCCTCCTCGGCGGCTGCCAGCAGCAGCTCACGGGCGTCGTCGGGCAGCTCGGCGGGGCCCGCGGGGGCCTGCAGGGAGACATGAACCAGGTACATGGAACGAGGGTGCCGAATCGGGCAATTCCCATACAGGGGAGAAACCTGGACGGTTCGGGCCCAGGCCGGAACCGTCCAGCCTTCCCCCTGACCCGTCCATTCCAGGAGCACGCTGTGACATGATTCGCTGAACGCGTGTACGAAGAATCCCTGGGGGGACACGTGCTGACCGCACTGGGTTTGGACACCGCCGCCGAGGCCGTCTACCGCGTGATGCTCGCCCACCCCGACGACGGCGTCACCGCCATCGCGCACCGCCTCGGCCAGGACGAACACCACGTCAGGACCGCCCTCGACCGGCTCAGCGAACTCGCCCTGCTGCGCCCCTCCGCCGAACGCCACGGCCGACTGCGCGCCGTGTCCCCCGACATCGGCATGGAAATCCTGATGGCCCGCCAGCAGGCCGAACTCGCCGCCCAGCAGATGCGCGTCGAAGCCTCCCGCGCCGCCGCCGCCGAACTCATCGCCGAGTACGCGCAACTGCGCCCCGCCGCCGGCAACCCCGGGGTCGAGCAACTGGTGGGGCTCGACCAGATCCGCGACCGCCTCGCCGCCCTGACCCGTGAGGTGCGCGAGGAGGTGATGACCTTCGCCCCGGACGGGGGCCAGCAGCCGGAGAACATCGAGGCTGCCAAGCCCCTGGACGCGGCTCTGCTGGACCGTGGGATCCGGATGCGCACCGTCTACCTGGACAGCGTGCGCAACAGCCCGCACACGGTGGAGTACGTGAACTGGCTCGCCGAACGCGGCGGCCGGGTACGCACCGCGCCCTCGCTGCCGACCCGGATGATCCTGGTCGACCGCGCCACCGCCGTCATCCCCGTGCGTGGTGACGACACCGCCGCCGGCGCCGTGGTCCTGACCGGCCACGGCACCCTCGTCGCCCTGTGTGCGCTGTTCGAGAACGTCTGGGCCGGCGCCCAGCCGCTCGGCGAACAGGCCAGCCGCGACGAGCACGGGCTCAACGCCCAGGAAGCGGCCTGCGTCCGCCTCCTCGCCGAAGGACACACCGACGACGCCATCGCCAAGCGTCTGGGCGTCTCCCCCCGCACCGCACGCCGCGTCGCCACCGACCTCATGGAACGCCTCGGCGCCCGCAGCCGTTTCGAAGCCGGCGTCCGCGCCGTCCAGAACGGCTGGCTCCCCACCCGCCGCACCTGACCGATCACCCGCCACCGCCCGCCCCTCACCCGACGCACAACCCCGGGTGGCTGGACCTTCCCCGCACTCCTCCCTCGCGGGCCGAAGCGGCGCGTCCCCGACGCGGGAACCCGCCGGGACCGGGGCCCGGCGGGTTCGCGCAGTTTCGGCGGGTGCCTCATCGGGATCTACCAGTCGGTGCCGATGGTGCTGCGGTTGCCGAAGGTGTTCTGGCCGGTGCCCGGGTAGAGGTACATGTCACCGGTGGACCCCTGAGGCGCCTGGACGGCGGCGACGTCCGACCTGCCGTCGGCGTTGAAGTCACCGCCGACCAGGTCACGCATGATGTTCCAGCCCGTGCCGGCGCTGACCGGGGCCGCGAACCAACCGGTTCCGGTACCCGGGAAGACGTACAGCCTCCCGTCAGCCTTGCCGACCGCCGCGATGTCCGCCCTCCCGTCGGCGTTGAAGTCACCGCCGACGAAGTGGTCCAGACTGTTCCAGCCCGTGCCCGCCGACCAGGACGCGCCGAACGCGCCGCTGCCGGTGCCCGGGTAGACGTACAGCTTCCCGTCGCCCTTGCCGACGGCGGCGATGTCCGCCTTCCCGTCACCGTTGAAATCACCCGGCGTCATATTGGCCAGCGAGTCCCAGTTGGTACCGATCAGGCTCCGCTCACCGAAGGTACCGACACCGGTGCCCGGGTACAGGAACATCTTCCCCGTCGCCGCGTCCACCGCGGCCAGGTCCGTCCGCCCGTCACCGTTAAAGTCGGCCGGCGCGAAGCCCGTCATCCCCACCGGAGTGGCCGGCGGAGGGGTGCTGTTGTCCTCGACGACCTTGTTGTACCGCAGGGCCACGTAGCTGCTCGCCGGGTAGCTCGATATGTTTCCGCTGTAGACGTTCCCACTCCCATAGGTCATGTCGGTCCGCGAGTTCGACTGGTGGAGGTAGGTGAAGTCCCCGGTCGCCTGGTTGTTCCACCGCACGAAGAGCACGACATGGTCGCTGATGTTGTCCAGCGCGTCGCCGGGGCGCAGGTCGCTCTTGTTGATGCGCGCGGTCAGCGACCGGCTGTCGAGGGTCTGGGTGGTCGCCGAGCCGAGGCCGGTGGCCGACAGGTGCCAGGCCATCGCGATGAACCCCGAGCAGTCGGTGCGGTACGAGTGGCCGTCGCCGTCCCCGTACGTCGCACCCTGGTTGTACTGGACGTCCTGGGCGTCCCAGTACTGGGCGCGCGACAGGACCTCGGACCGGTTGACGGGGCCTCCGAGGGAGGAGCCGGCCTGGGCGGG
Organism: Streptomyces sp. BE20; assembly: GCF_036322525.1. Lineage (NCBI taxonomy): Bacteria > Bacillati > Actinomycetota > Actinomycetes > Kitasatosporales > Streptomycetaceae > Streptomyces > Streptomyces sp. BE20. The sequence goes on from NZ_JAQYWW010001182.1 coordinate 73,484, forward strand.
CGGTGCGCTCAGGCCGGCGGCGGCCATGGCGGCGAGCAACGGGGCGAGCACTGACGGGCGGCGGAAGACGCTGGTCCTGGGCATGACTGACTACCTCGATCTACTGAAGGGTGGGTGTCGGAGACTGGTGCGGGGAGCCGGCTACCAGCCGGTGCCGATGGTGCTGCGCGTGCCGAAGGTGTTCTGGCCGGTGCCCGGGTAGAGGTACATGGTCCCGGCGGCGCCTCGGGGGGCCTGGACGGCGGCGATGTCGGTCCTTCCGTCGGCGTTGAAGTCGCCGCCGACCAGGTCGCGGATGATGTTCCAACCGGTACCGGCGCTGACCGGGGCGGCGAACCAACCGGTTCCGGTGCCCGGGAAGACGTACAGGCTCCCGTCACCGATGCCGACCGCCGCGATGTCCGCCTTCCCGTCGGCGTTGAAGTCACCGCCGGTGAAACGGTCCAGGTTGTTCCAGCCGTTGCCGGCGTTGATCGGAGCCGCGAAGTACCCGGTCCCGGTACCCGGATACACGTACAGGTTCCCGTCACCCGTGCCGACCGCCGCGATGTCCGCCCTCCCGTCGGCGTTGAAGTCACCGGCGGAGAAGTTGTCCAGACTGTTCCAGCCGGTGCCGGCCGACCACGGGGTACCGAACGCGCCGGTGCCGGTGCCCGGGTAGACGTACAGCTTCCCGTCCCCCGCGCCGACCGCAGCCAGGTCGGCCTTCCCGTCACCGTTGAAGTCACCCGGCGTCACATTGCCGACGGTGTCCCACCCGGTGCCGATCAGGCTCGGCTGAGCGAAGGTGCCGACCCCGGTGCCCGGGTACAGGAGCATCTTGCCCGTGGCCGCCTCCACCGCGGCCAGGTCCGCCTTCCCGTCACCGTTGAAGTCGGCCGACGCAAAGCCCGTCATCCCCACCGGAGTTGCGGGGGCCTGGCCGATGGCGTTGACGATCCGCTGCGCGTCGGCCACCTGGTACTGGTAGCGGTCGGGATAGGCCGAGCGCTGGACGCCCTGGCAGACCTCGCCGATCGGCTTGGTCATCCAGGAGTTGTTCGGATACGTCGAGAGCAGCGCATTGATGAACTTGCGGGTCGTCGTCGCCGGATCGAGCCTCTGCGCGGTGCTGCCCCACGACGCCCGCTGCTGGAACAGACCGACGCTGTCGTGGTCCTCCATGTTCGGGTTGTTCCGCAGGGTGGATTCCACGATCGCCGTGGTGATCGCGATGACCTCGGCCTGCTGCGGCACTCCGATGGCCCGCACGGTGTTGACGATGGCCCGGGCACAGGACATCCGGTACGCGGTCATCGCGTTCCGCAGGGTGCCGGTGAGCTGTTGGTTCAGCTGGGCGGCGGCGGCGGTATCGGCGGAGGAGATCGTGCCGCAGGACACGTCGGGCAGGGCCGCGTACGCGGGGCTTGTCGCGGCGACGGTCCCGCCGGCCAGGACCGCGCTCACCGCGAGGAGTTGCAGGGCCTTGCGCAGAGTCTTCTTCATGGGAAACGCTTCCTTCGTTCGCAAGCTTCGTTCGCTCGGTCGGATGTACCTTCGCCGGGGAGTTGGGCCACGACAGGTTTCGAAGGTGCTGAGGGAATCGCCGTCGACCGTGCGCCGGGCAGGGCAAGGGCAGGCCCGGCCGGACACGCGTGCGGTGCGGAGTGGGAGCAGAGTGTGGGAACGTCCCGGTTCGGTGGCGTCCGGGTGGAGCCCGAAGTGGGCGGCTACTGCCGACCCGTGGCGTCGATGCTCACCTGGGGCGGAAGCGGGGCGGTGACCGCGACGGCCTTCGTGCTGCGAGAGCGGATCACGGCGGGGCTCCTTCGGGGGCACACGCACAACACGGGTGTGGTTCGGATCCGGCGTGTCCCGCAGTGACGCTGTCCCGGCTCCTCTCGGCTGCTCGTCGCTGCCGTCGACTAAGAGCCTGCCCGCCGTCCGGTGGCCGGACCAGGGGCCGGCGCTGGCCCGAACCGGCCTTGGCCGAGTCCGTCCACCGAGGTCGGCCGCGGACGCCGCCCGACGCCTCACGCCAGGCGCATCCGGCTACCGGGCGACCTCCGACCGATCGTCAGTGCTGCTCACCGCGAGGCAGATGTGGACGACGGCGCCGTACCCGTCGATCCGCCCCTCGCCGGCGAGGGCGCCGGGCAGTCGGGCGGCCCGGGATCGCCCGGGTCGGGCAGGGGGTGTGGCCCCGGGGGTGCACTTTCGGGGATGGGAGCGGCGGGTGCCGGCGGTGTAGGGAGAAGAGGCAAGGCAGCGGTAGGCGACCGGGAGGGCCAGTGCGCGCGAGGGCGGACGATCGCAGGGGGAACGGCGGCGAGCGGGCCGGCGGAGGTGACCGCAAGGCCCGGGAGACGCGGGTGGGCGGGCCCGTGGCGGAGGCGATGTCCCCGGAGCAGGCTCGTGAGCTGCAGCGGAGCATCGGCAACGCGGTCGTGGCCCGGATCGCGCGGGGCGGGCGGGGAGAACACGATTCGGACCCTGTCCAGCGGTCCGGTGTGCACGACGTGCTGCGGGGGGCCGGGCGGCCGCTCCAAGGGCCGGTGCGCGAGGAGATGGAGGGGCGACTCGGGGCGGACTTCTCCGATGTGCGGCTGCACACCGGCGCGGCCGCCCAGCGGTCCGCCGCCGAGATCGGTGCGCGGGCCTACACGTCCGGCAGAGACGTCGTCATCGGGCACGGGGGCGGCGACCGGCACACCCTCGCGCACGAACTGACCCATGTGATCCAGCAGCGGAAGGGGGCCGTCGCCGGTACCGACCGGGGGGACGGGCTGCGGGTCAGCGATCCCGGTGACTCCTTCGAACGCGACGCCGAGGCCAACGCGCGACGCGTGATGGCGCGCCCGGCCGGCCGTCCGGAGGCGGTCCGGCGGGCGGAGCCGGGCGGCGCCGCCGCAGGGGACGGCGGGCCCGCCGTGCAACGGAAGCTGGGGTTCGAGACGGAGATCGACATGCCCGTCGAGACGTCCGGCGGCGCGGCGTACGAGGGTGACACCGACCTGGCCCAGAGCACCGCGGGGGACTTCAAGCTGGTCTCCGACAAGCGGTCGTTGCGCAACGGGGCCGACTACTCGAACGTGGAGTTCGTGACCGGAGCCGTCCCGGTGGTCGGCACGGGGAGCGAGTCCGGGCCGGCGGCCCTCGATCGGTTGGTCGACGAGATCAGGACGGTGCGCGAGGCGTTCTACCGGGAGACCGAGAAGACCCCCTTGGCGGACCTGGGCCTGGAGCTGGAGATCCTGCCCGCAGGGCAGGACGCCCGGATCGCCCCGGATCTCGACTTCCCGAACTACGCCGGCGCCCAGGGCATGGGCGACGGGCTGTTCGTCCACTACTCGGTCGGTGTGCCACTGGCCGGGATGCCGATGTTCTTCGACCACCTCCGGGGTGCCGCTCCCCACGTCCAGGGGGCGCCGCTCCCCCGCGCCCGGTTCCGGCTCTCGCAGGCGAGGACGTTCGCCGGCCAGGTCGTGGCCCGGTACGAACAGGGCCAGGCGTCGGCGCGCAAGCGCAAGCGGCTGGAGACGGACGCCCTGGACGGCTACAGCCAGCTGTTCTTCACCCAGGTCGCGGCCATGGCCGACTACCTCGCGCAGGATCAGGACCAAGGCCAGATCAAGAACCTGACGGTCGTGCTGTCCCGGTCCCGGCTCACGGACGTCCGCGCCCTCCTCGACCCCGGGTTCCAGGACTTCCTGCGGGACGACAGCGAGGTGATCGTCGACCTGCTCGCACAGTTCCAGGAGGATCCCGGCGACGGCAGCGCGAACCTGGAGTTCCGCGACGAAGCCACCCGGGAGATCGACGGCCTCCCGGTGACCCTCCTCCAATTCGCCGAGTCGACGCTGAAGGGCGTCCCCCAGGTGCCCCAGCAGAGCGTGTTCGGCGGGATGAACCAGATCGACCCGCACGAGGAGGAGGGCGCCATGATGGTCCCCTTCGAGATCCGGACCATGGGCTCCCTGATGAAGACCTGGGACGAGCTCAAGACCGAGCTGCGCGACCTGGCGGGCTGGGCGGAGGAGGCGTACCGGCACGACCGGACGCTGGCCGGCGACACGGCCCGCAGGCGCACCGGTTCCTGACGCGCACCGGTTCGTGACACGTACCGGCATCCGGCGAGGGCCGGCCCGTGACACGGGCCGGCCCTCGGTACTCTCCGACAAGCCGGGGACGGCCGCTGCCCCCACCGGCGCCCGAACGGTCGGACGGGCGCCGGGAGGGATCGGATTCAGCCGTATTTGAGTGACCGTCAGATTCACGTTCGAACGCCGGGCCGGAGCTTCCCAGGGCCGCCGAAATGAGAATGTACAGTCACGAGCAGGGTGCCTTCCCAGCCTCCGAACCGTCGGTTTTCGGCCGGAACGACTGAGGCTCACCTTTTCTCACGGGACAACCTGACAGACCATGCGTGTGGCATCTGTTCACCTGAGGTCGCTCAACACGCCGCTCACGTTGAGGACCTCGTGGCACTCCTGGGCCTGCACGCCGGTGGCCGGAGTGCCCGGCTTCGCGCAGGTCACCTGGACCGTCACGGTCTGGTTCTCAGTGATCCTGATGGGGGTGACCCAGTGGTAGTCCTGGTTACGGAACGTCTCCAGCGCGATCGTCGTGATCTTGCGGTCGCCGAAACCGATCGTCACGACGCCCTCGTCGCCCTGGAAGTTGGCGACGACGATGTCCGTAATCCCGAACGTCTTTCCCGCGGGCACGACGTAGGTGCCGACCTTGGTCTCCCCGCCGGCCGTCGTCAGGTCGATGGTGGCCGAACCCTGCTGCCCGCCGCCCGGTCCGGTCCCGGTGTCGCCGCCCGTTCCCGTTCCCGTTCCGGTACCGGTACCGCCCGCGCCCGCGCCGGGCAGGGCGCTCCCGGCCCCGGAGCCCGGCTGCCCGGGGCTCGCCACCGGGGTCCGGCCGCCGGCCGGCGCCTCGGTGGGGGTCGACTGCTGCTGGACCGCCTGGTCGGCGGCCTCCCTCGCGGTGCTGCGCACAGCGGGACGCACCAGCAGGAACCAGGCCAGCAGCAGCGCGAGGAGCGCCGCCAGGGCCGCCAGCAGCCAGGTCGGGAAGATCGGTATCTGGACGAACTCGGCCTCCGGCCGCGGTCGCTCCCGGTCGTCCTCGCCGGCGTCGTCGGCCCGGGCCCCGGCCTTTGCCCCGGCCTTCGCCTCGGTCTCCGCCACGGTCTCCGCCACGGTGACGGTGAACGGCCAGGTGGCCGGCTTCCCGAACCACACGGGCTTCCCGGCGCGGACCCGCAGCGCCACCTCCACCGACTCACCCGGCTCCAGCTTCGGAGCCGCGGGGCGGACCTCGAACTTCAGGTCCTCGCCGGGCTGGGCCGGGGTGAATCCCACCTGGACGGGGCGGTTGCCCTCGTTGTGGACGGCGAGGCGGTAGCGTCCGCGCAGCCAGCCGCGGCGGCGCTTGGGAGCGCTCTCGGCCCGAAGCTGCCGGAATCCCTCGACCCGCACGGTGGTCTCGGGGACCTTGACCGCCTCGGGGTGCTCGGTGGGCAGGACCCGCACGGCCAGGGGCACCTCGCCCGCCCGCACCCGCGGCGAACGCGGGGGCGCCAGGCGGATGGTCACCGTTTCCGAGGTGCCGGGGTAGAGGGAGACGCGGTCGGGCTCGACCGTCGTCCAGGCAGCGCAGTCACCGACGACTTCCAGGCGGTACGCCTCGACGATGTCGCCGTCGTTGCGAACGGTCAGGCTGGTGGTCGCGGTACCGCCCGGTGTCACCGTCACCGACGGGATGTCGAGGCCGGGCGCGCCGGGGCTGGGAGTGGCTGCTGGGGTCGTCACGCCGCGACGCTACGCCGCCGCCCCGCCCACCTCCACGGACGCGGGGGCAAGGCCCCGGGCAGCCGCGATGCCCCCGCGAACTCCGCCCAACTCCTGTGTCCAGGAGCTTTGTTGCCTCTGGACCCCGCAGTACTCCCCTCATACGCATCATGGAACAGGTACGCCTCATGCTCCACACCGACCTCATCGGCACCGTCCACCCGTCCGGCACCGGCACCACGCGGCCGACCGTCCCGCCCCAGGGCCGCGCCCCGGCCCACAGCCCGGCCCACGCCCGGGCCGCGCACGACGCCGCGGCCGGCGAGCCCGGCGGACGGGTCACCGTGGCCGTGTACGCCTCGGACCCGGTCCTGTACGTCGGGATCGTCCAACAGCTGCGCCAGCGGCCCGAGGTAGAACTGGTCGACGACGCCGACGCGCACGAGGCGCGGGTCTCGCTCGTCGCCGTGGACAGCGTGGACGACGAGACGGCCGCCCTGCTGTACCGGCTCCGCCACAACTCCGCCACCCGCACCGGACTCGTGGTCGGCACCTTCGAATCGGGTGACGCCTTACAGCGCGCCATCGAGTGCGGAGTCACCGCGGTGCTGCGGCGCGCGGAGGCCGACCAGGACCGGTTGCTGCGGCTGGTCCTGGCGATGGCGAACGGTGAGGGCGTCCTACCCGGCGACCTGCTCGCGAAGCTCCTCGACCACGTCGGCAGCCTGCAGCGGTCGGCCCTCGACCCGCACGCCGCGTCCCTGTCCACGCTGACCCCGCGCGAGGCGGACATGCTGCGCCTGGTGTCGGAGGGCCTGGACACCGCGGAGATCGCGCGCAACACCTCGTACTCCGAACGGACCGTCAAGAACGTCCTGCACGAGGTCATCACCCGGCTCCAGTTGCGCAACCGCTCCCACGCCGTCGGCTACGCGCTGCGCAACGGGCTGATCTGACCGGACCGGCACCGGCTGCCCGAAAGCGCAGCCGGTGCTTCCCCCGAGCGCGGCCCCGGGGCCCTGCCGGTCCGCGGCCGCGGACCGGCAGGGTGGCACCGTCGGACATGGATGCTGGACCGGACTGTGAGGTGGACCGTGATGGGCACGGGTGGCTCCGGCCGTCGGCGAGACCGCTGGGGCAGGGCCGGTGCGGCGCTGCTGCTGGTGCCTCTGCTCGCGGTGACGACGGCCGCCGGCCCGGGCGGCGCCGGGGACCGGCCCCGCGCGGACGGCACCGGGGCCCGGGCCGCGGCGGCCGATGCCGGGGAGAGCCGGATCGCATACGCCGGTACCCGCCACCGGAGCCTCGGCCGGGTGGCGACGGACACGACGAGCCCCCCGCTGTTCGGCGAGGGCCCGGCGCACTTCGACGTCCAGCCCGCCGCCCTGGGCGACCGGCTGGTCTTCGCGAGCCGCCGCGACGAGCAGGCCCCGCAGGTCTACCTGCGCTCCGCCGACGGCTCGGTGCACCGCCTGACCAGCGGTCTGGACGCGGCGAACCCGCGGCTGACGCCGGACGGCCGGTCGGTCGTCTTCGACGCGGCCCGGCCCGCCGGGGCCGGTGGCACCCAGCGCGACCTGTGGCTCGTGCGCACCGACGGCAGCGGCCTCACCCGGCTGACCGACACCCCCGCGAACGAGGAGCACCCCACGGTCTCGGCCGACGGCGCGCGGCTGGCGTACTCCTCCGACGCCGATCGGGCCGCCGGCCGGCAGGTCTACGTCCGGCCGCTTCGGGGCGGGCCCGCCACCCGGGTCTCCGACCCCGCCGACGGCGCGGGCACCGAGCCGGTGTGGAACCCGCTGGACGGGCCGGCGACCCGGGACCGGATCGCCTACACCGCCACCGGACCGGACGGGCCCCGGCTGCGGTGGACCGACGGGCGCACCGGCGGGCCGCTGCTGGCGGGCCCGCGGGCCCAGTGGCGCACGCACGGGGCAGCCTGGCTGCCCGACGGGAACGACCTGCTCTTCCTCAGCCCGGACCGGACCTGTAGCTGTGAGGGCGACTGGGACCACGTCTTCCGGGTGGGAGCGCTCTCGGAGGACGAACCGAAGGTGGTGCTCAGCGAGGACCGCGAGGTCGGACCGGCCACCTGGCTCGGCCCGCTCCAGGGCGGTGGCGCGGTGGTCGAACGCGTCTCGGCGGACGGCCCGCACGTGGTGACCCTGCAGGACGTCCGGCCGGACGGCTCCGACCCCCGTGACCTCAACCGGACCGTCCTCAAGGAGGACCCGGCGGCCGACACCGAGACGGATCCGGCGAAGGACCCGCTGTTCCGGCCCGCCGCCGGGTACGACCCGTGGACCGAGCGGCAGAACTACACGCCCGACGGCCGCCGGATCGTGGTGACCCGCTTCGAGGACGCGCCGGCCGGACCGAACCTGCCGGCCGGGCGGATCGAACGGATCTGGATCGCGGACGCCGACGGCTCCGGCCCGACGGCGCTCCCGCTGGCGGGCCGCGGCCCCAGGGACTGGGACACCGATCCGACGTTCTCCCCGGACGGCCGGTACCTGGCCTTCACCCGGACCTCACCCGGCGGGGTCGGCGGCGCCTCCGGTCCCGGACGGATCCTGATCGCGGACGCCGCCACCGGCGCGGTCCGGGGCGTGATCGTCCCGCCCGAGGGGCAGCTCCAGGGCGGCGACGCCCAGCCCACCTGGTCCTCCGACGGTTCGACCCTGGCGTTCACCCGCAACCAGGTGATCAACGGTGGCGGGGGCAACAAGCACGTGTGGACCGTGCCCGTGGACCGTCCGGACCGCCTGGACCGGCAGCGCGACCTGAGCGCCGCCCACTGCCCCGGCGCCTGCGAGGTCATCGACGACAGCCCGGCATTCTCACCGGACGGCGCCACCATCGCCTTCAACCGCAAGAACGGCGCCGGCCGGGTCGACGAGCGCAACGGGATCCTGCTGGTCGCCGCGGCGGGCGGCGCCTGCCGGGTACTGCTGCCCGACGCGGCCCGCGACCGGCCGGGGGCCTGCGGCCGGGAGCTGCCCGACACCACCTCCACCGGGCCCTTCCAGCCCCGCGACGCCGCCTGGAGCTCCGACGGCAGGACGCTGGTGATCAGCTCCCGGGCCGCCCTCGCCGCCAACAGCCCGGAGAAGCTCTCCCTGGTGGACGCGGTCTCCGGGGCCCGCACCCCGCTCACCGCCGGGCTGCCGGGACGCCAGAAGGAACCGGGCGTCCAGCAGTCCGTGGACCTCGCCGTCCAGGCACCCGGCACGGCCGCGCCGCTCACCGCGGGCGACTCCGGGACCGTCCGGGTGGACGTCGTCAACCACGGCCCGGCCGCCTCGCCCGGGACGAGGCTGACCGTCGCGCCCCCGGCCGGGGTGATCGTCACGGGCCTCGCCGCGCCCGGCGCCGTCTGTGACGCGGCGGCGCTGGTCTGCGCCCTGGGCGTGGTGCGCCCGGGCGACACCGTGCCGGTCACGGTCACCGTCACCGGGGTCGAGCCCGGCGACCGGCCCCTGGACTGGTCGGTCACCGGTGCCGTCCTCGACCCCCGTCCCAGCGACAACACCGGCCGGACCGTGGTGCCGGTGCGCCCGGCGCCGGCCCCGCCGACGCCCGGTCCGACCCCGACCCCGACAGCGGCCCCGACAGCGGCCCCGACGCCGACGGCGGATCCGCCGCCGAACCCGGTGCCGCCGCCCCCGGTACTTCCGCCGCCTCCGACACCCGCCCCCGCTCCGCCGGCCCCGCCGCCGGTCCGCACGCCCCCGCCACTGCCGCCCGAGCCGCCGGCCGGCCCCGGGCTGAGCCTCACGGCGCAGCCGAACCCCGGCTACGTGGGTGGTCGCGTGGTCCTCACGTACACCGTTCGCAACGGCCGCGAAGGGCTGGCCACCGGTCTGCGGCTCCGCGTGGGCCTGCCCGGGGGCGTGCCCCACGACGGACCGCCGCCGGGCTGCGACCGGGCCTGGGTGTGCGCGCTGCCCGACCTCGCCCCGGGCGCCCGGACCGTCGTCCAGGTCGTCCTCAGCCCCGATCAGGCCCTCACCGGCCTGGTGACCGGCTCCCTGACCACCACCGGCACGGACGCCGACCCCGGGGACAACGAAGCCCGTCAGCAGCTGCGGATCCTCCAGCCGCGCATCGTCGCGGTCCCGCCGATCGGCAAGCCCGGTTTCGTCACCTCGGTACGCGGTGAGGACTTCCCGCCCGGCGCGCCGGTCCGGTTCACCTGGCAGCCGGGCATCACGGCCGCGGCGGCCCCGACCGTCCCCGGCCCGGACGGCCGGTTCATCGGCCAGTTGCTGATCCTCGCCAAGGATCGGACCGGCCCCCGGGTCATCACCGCGAACGGCCCCGGCTTCTCCCCGGTGCGGACCGACTTCCTGGTGGTCGGCGGCACGGTCCAGCCGCCCAACGAGATGATCCGCCGATGATCCACGAGGTCGACGAGGCGTTGCGCCGGCTGCTCGCGGAGTCCGGCCTGGACGCGTCGGGCGTCGACGTGGTGTTCGACGCGCCGACCCGCGACTGGGCGGCCCGCCGCAGCGCCCCGACGGTGTGCGTGTTCCTGTACGACGTCCGCGAGGACCACACCCGGCGCGCCAGCGGCGCGGGTGAGGTGTACGACGCGGACGGCTTCCTCGCCGCGCGCCGCGCCCCGGCCCGCTGGTTCGAGCTGACGTACCTCGTCACCGCGTGGGCGAGCCGGCCGCAGGACGAACACCGGCTGCTCTCCCAGGTGCTGACGTGTCTGGTGTCCACCGACGCACTGCCACCGCGCCTGCTCACCGGCTCGCTCGCCGAACTCGGCCTCATCGTGGGCCTGGACGGCGGCGGCACCGGGCTGGACGCGCCCGCCGCCTCCGACGTGTGGTCGGCGCTGGGCGGCGAGCTCAAGCCGTCGCTGGGGCTGCGGGTGAGGGCGCCGCTGGCCGGGGCCACCACTGCCGTCGCCCCACCGGTCACCGAGGGGCTCGTGGTCCGCGCCGCGGCCCGGACCGCACCGGAGGAGCCGGGGGCCGCGCGGCGCCTGCGCTACACGGAGGTGGCCGAGCCCGGTCCGGAGGGCTTCGGCGGCTCCCGGGAGCGGGGGCCGGCCCCCGCCCGCCGCCGACGCGGGGAGCGGCAGCCGTGACGCGGACCCTGGAACCCGCGGCCGCGACGCCGACCCCGGTACCGTACCTGTGGGCGCGGCTGCGGGTCGTCGAGGAGCGGGTGCGCGAGGCCGTCGCGATCCGGCGCGCGCTCGATCCCGATCCGGACGATCCCTACCGCGGCCAGTTCCTCACCCCCGAGGCGGTCGCCCGCGTCCTGGACGAGGGGCACCGGCCCGCTCCGCCCGCCCTGCCCGGTCCGGACGCGCCGCCGCCCGGCTCGCCGCTGGCCGTGCTCGCCGCCCGCTTCGCCCTGGCGCCCCTGGACCTGGACCTGCTGCTGGTGGCCCTGGCCCCGGACCTCGACACCCGCTTCGAGCGGCTCTACGGCTTCCTCAACGACGACCTGACGCGCCGCCGGCCCACCGTCGGACTCGCCCTCGAACTGTGCGGGCACCGCGGGGTGGCGGCGGCCCGGTTCCGGCTGGCTCCCTCCGCGCCGCTCGTCGCGGGCGGTCTGCTGGAGGTCACCGAACCCGAACGGCCGCCCCTGTCCCGGGTGCTGACCGTCCCGGACCGCGTCACCTCGCACCTGCTGGGCGACACCGCGCCCGACCCGCTGCTGACCGGTGTGCTCGGCCGTCCGGCCGGTGATCCGGCCGCCGACCCGGCCGAGCTGCGCCGGGCCGCCGCCGCGGCCGGGACCGGCACCGGCCATGTCCATCTGCGCAGCCGGGGCGGCGATCCCGAGGGGCTGGCCGTCGCCGCGCTGCAGGCGGGCGGGCTGCCGCCGCTGGCCCTGGACCCGGCGGCGCTGTCCCATGACCCCCGGGGCGTGCCGGCCGTCGCCCGGGCCGTCGCACGCGAGGCCCGGCTGCTGGGCACGGGCGTCCTGCTGGGGCCGCTGGAGGAGCTCCCCGACCGGCCCGACGAGCGGGCCAGGGTCCTGCGCACGCTGTGCGACGCCCTGCGCGGCCTCCCCTTCCTCACCCACGGGACCGGCGGCTGGGAACCCGCCTGGGCGGCCGACACCCCCGTCACCCTGACGGTGGCGGCCCCCGCCCCCGACCGGCAGGTCGCACGCTGGCGGCACGCACTGGAGCGGGCCGGCGAGCAGCACGGCGCGGGGGGCGACGAGGGCGTCGGCGAGGACGGGGCCGAGGCGCTCGCCCGGTCCGTCGCCGCGCACCGCCTGGACGCCGGGCAGCTGCGGAGGGCCGCCGGCACCGCGGTGCGCACGGCCGCGCTCGACGGGCGCCCGGTCTCCCCCGACGACCTGCGCACCGCCGTCCGGGCCCAGAACGGCGCGGGGCTCGCCCGCCTCGCCCGCCGGGTCGAACCGGCGGTGGGCTGGGACGACCTGGTGCTCCCCGCCCCCACCCACCGCAGCCTGCGGGAGCTCGCGGTGCGCGCCCGTCACCGCGAACAGGTGCTCGGGCAGTGGGGCATGCGGCCCGGCGGCGGGCGGGGGCGCGGGGTGATCGCGCTGTTCGCGGGTTCGTCCGGTACCGGCAAGACGATGTCGGCCGAGGTGGTGGCGGCCGACCTGGGCATGGACCTGTACGTGGTGGACCTCTCCACGGTGGTCGACAAGTACGTCGGTGAGACCGAGAAGAACCTGGAGCGGATCTTCACCGAGGCCTCCGCCGTCAACGCGGTGCTGCTGTTCGACGAGGCGGACGCGATCTTCGGCAAGCGTTCGGAGGTCAAGGACGCCCATGACCGGCACGCCAACATGGAGTCGGCGTACCTGCTCCAGCGGATGGAGTCCTTCGACGGCATCGCCGTCCTGACCACCAACCTGCGCGCCAACCTGGACGAGGCCTTCACCCGCCGCCTGGACGTGATCGCAGACTTCCCGGTGCCCGACGCCGACCAGCGCCTCGCCCTGTGGGACCGCTGCCTGGGCGACCGGGTGCCCCGGAGCGACGACCTCGACCTCCACTTCTGCGCGGACCGGTTCGACCTGGCCGGAGGCTCCATCCGGGCCTGCGCGGTGACCGCCGCGTACCTCGCCGCCGAGTCGGGTGGACCGCTGACGATGGCCCAGACGGTGGCGGCGGTCGCGCAGGAGTACCGCAAGCTCGGCCGGCTGGTGCTGGAGGGCGAGTTCGGACCGTACGTGGCCCAGGTCGCGCGGGTCTGAACCGGGGCGGCCGGCGGACCGTCGCGGCGGGCCGGGGCGGGCCGGGGAGGGCAGCGCCCTTGCCCCCGGGCAGGTCCCCCGGTCCCTCCCGCCGGCCGCGGCCCGCCGGAAAGGCTGGGGGCGGGGCGCGACGGCGCGCGACCGGGTCCGTCGACGGCGTTCAGCCGTTCGCCGTCCGCCGTCCGTAGAACCTGGCCGGAGATCCACCGAAGACCGTCCACCGAAGACTGTCCACCGAAGACCGGTGACACGAAGGAGCGAGCATGCCGACGTACCTCACCCCGGGGGTCTACGTGGAGGAGGTGCAGTCCGGTGCCCGCCCGATCGAAGGGGTCGGCACCGCCGTCGCCGCGTTCGTCGGGTTCGCCCGGACCGGCCCGTTCCACGAGCCGACGCTCGTCACCAGCTGGGACCAGTACTCCCAGCGCTTCGGCGGGTTCACCGAGGGTGCCTACCTGCCCCACGCGGTCTACGGGTACTTCGCCAACGGCGGCGGCGCCGCGTACGTCGTCCGGGTCGGCGGCTCCGACCGGGACAGCTCCGCGCCCGCCGCCGCGGGCCCCGAGCAGCCCGCGGCGGAGCCCGTCGCGCTCGGCGGGTTCCTGGTCGCGGCCCGGCCGGGCGTCACCGGCCTCTCGGTGGAGATCGCCGACGCGGACGGCGAGAACCCGCCCGAGGACCGGTTCAGGCTGCTGGTCCACCGCGACGGGGCGGTGACCGAGACCTTCGAGGTGTCGGCCCGCCGGAACGTCAAGGGCTACCTCGTCACCCAGGCCCGCGGCTCGGCGCTGATCGAGGTCACCGAGCAGCGCGGCACCGCCCAGGGCCGGCCCGCGAACCAGACCGCGGCCCTGCCCGACGCCCCCACAGCCGCACCCGCCCCGGCCGCCGGCCAGGGCGCGGCGGCCCGGCTCGACCCGGCCGAGTACGTCGGCGACGCGGCGGCCCGCACCGGGCTCGGCGGCCTGGAGACCATCGACGAGATCACCATGGTCGCGGTGCCCGACCTGATGGGCTCCCACCAGCGCGGTGACATCGATGCCGAGGACGTGCGCACCGTCCAGCTCGCCGTGATCTCGCACTGCGAGCAGATGGGCGACCGGGTCGCCGTCCTGGACGCCCCGCCCGGTCTCTCCGCACAGCAGGTGCGGACCTGGCGCAACGACGAGGCGGGCTACGACTCCCGCTACGCCACCCTCTACTACCCGTGGATCCGGGTCTTCGACCCGGCCGCCGGGCGCAACGCCACCGTCCCGCCGAGCGGCCACATCGCCGGCGTGTGGGCGCGCAGCGACGCCGAGCGCGGGGTGCACAAGGCCCCCGCCAACGAGGTGATCCGCGGCGCGGTCGACCTGGAACTGCGTCTGAGTAAGGGCGAGCAGGACCTGCTCAACCCGATCGGGGTGAACTGCGTCCGGGCCTTCCCCGGCCGGGGCATCCGGATCTGGGGCGCCCGCACCCTCTCCTCCGATCCGGCCTGGCGCTACCTGAACGTGCGCCGCCTCTTCAACTACCTGGAGGAGTCCATCCTCCTGGGCACCCAGTGGGTGGTCTTCGAGCCGAACGACGACCGGCTCTGGTCGAGCATCCGGCGCAACGCCACCGCGTTCCTCACCGAGGAGTGGCGGCGCGGCGCGCTGTTCGGGCGGACGGCCGCGGAGGCGTTCTACGTCAAGTGCGACCGGGACAACAACCCGCAGGAATCGATCGACCAGGGCCGCGTGATCTGCGAGATCGGCGTGGCACCGGTCAAGCCGGCCGAGTTCGTGGTGTTCCGGCTGGCGCAGTTCTCCGACAGCACCAGCCTCATCGACGAGTGACCCGCAGGTCCGGCGCTCCCGGGACCGCCGGGACGAGCAGCAAGGAAAGGTGACAGACAGTCATGGCAGAGGGCGATGCTCTTTCCACCCATATCTTCGGCGTTCAGCTCGGTGGCTACCTGGTCGAGTCGATCCAGGAGATCAGCGGCCTGACCGTCGAGGAGGAGGTCGTCGAGGTCCGGCAGGTCAGCAAGGACGGCAAGCAGATCATCCGCAAGCAGCCCGGCGCCCGTCAGGCCGGCGAGGTCACGATCACCCGGGGACTCGACAAGAGCAGCGAGTTCACCACGTGGATCAAGGAGACCCTGAACAACGGGGCCGTCGACACCGCTCGGCAGAACCTCACCATCGAGATCAAGGACTCCACGGGCGAGACCGTCCGGCGCATCCAGCTGATGAACGGCTGGGCCTCCAAATGGGAGGGCCCCTCCCTCAAAGCCGGCGAGTCCGCCGCGGCCACGGAGTCCGTGACCATCGTGTTCGAGGAGATCATCGTCGAATGAGGCGACGTACGGTGACGGCGGGCAGCCTGGAGGAGATCCTCCAGGCCACGGCGCCCGCCCCGGCCCCGGCACCGCCGGCGGCACCCTCCGCCGGCGCTCCGGCGCGGCGCGAGGAGCACGCGCTGCGCACCGAGTTCGAGTTCGAACTGCCGCGCGGGTACGTGGACGAGGCGGGCACCCTGCACCGCCACGGCTCGATGCGCCTGGCCACCGCCCGCGACGAGCTGCGGCCCCAGATCGACCTGCGGGTCAAGGAGAACCCGGCGTACCTGAGCGTGGTACTGCTCAGCCAGGTCATCACCCGGCTCGGCACCGTCACCGACGTGCACGCCGGGGTCGTGGAGCGGATGTACGCGACCGACGTCGCGTTCCTCCAGGACTTCTACCGGCGCGTCAACAGCGAGGGCCACACCCGCGCGGCGGTCACCTGCCCGCACTGCGACGGCGGCTTCGAGGTCGACCTCTCCGGTGGGCGCCTGGGGGAATCGTGACGTACGCGCTCCCCCGGCTCAGGGAGGAGATCGCGTACATCGCCTACCACTTCCACTGGCAACGCGACGAGATCCTCGACCTGACCCATGCCGAACGCCGGCAGTGGGTCACCGAGATCGCTCAGATCAACTCCCGAATGAACGAAGGAGGTTGAGCAAATGGCGTGGCGGGACAGGGTACGCCGGCGCGGCGCCGTGCCGGGCGGCGCGCCCTCGGACGGCGTGCGCACGGCTGCGGCGGGCGCGGCGGGTGCGGTCCGGGAGACTGCCGCCGGCCGGGGCCCAGGCGTGCCCGCGGACTGGGACGGCGGCTGGCGCCGCACCGCGCCACCCCTCCTGACCGTGTCCCGGGCGCCGATGAGCGTCAGTGACGGACTCGCCTTCCGGGACGGGCTGGCCGCCTG
This sequence comes from Streptomyces sp. BE20, assembly GCF_036322525.1. Classification (NCBI taxonomy): domain Bacteria; kingdom Bacillati; phylum Actinomycetota; class Actinomycetes; order Kitasatosporales; family Streptomycetaceae; genus Streptomyces; species Streptomyces sp. BE20. The sequence goes on from NZ_JAQYWW010001182.1 coordinate 89,691, forward strand.
GCGCGATCCGTCCTTCGACACCGGCCTCGCCCACGCCCTGCTGCCGACCGCCCCGACCGGCCTCGTCCGCGGCATCGCCCGCCCCGCCGTCGCGCACCCCACCCACAGCGGAGGCGGCCCGCTGCTGCTCAGGGCGCTGCGCCCGTCCGACGCGGACGCCGCGCCGGGGGCGGGGACGGGGACGGGGACGGGGGCACCACAGCCGGAGGCACCTCCCGCACCGCGTGCGCGGGCCACCGAGCGGGCGCAGCCAGGTGGGTCGGGTGCACGCGGGTCGGGTGCGCATGCTTCGGCGAAGGGCGCTCCGGTGTCCGCACAGGCCGCGCCCGCGGTCAGCGCCGGCACCGGCCGCTCGCGGGCCGACGAGCGCCCGGGTCGGTCCCGCGGCGGGCGGGAGACCCCCTCGTCGGCCGGTGCGGCGGCCGGTGCACCCGGCACCCGTGGCCGCCCGCCCGCGCAGTCCGCGGCGGTGCTCGGTCCGGATGCGCTCCGCGCGGGCGCCGCTCCCGTCGTCCAGCGAGCCGAAGCGACCGCCGCAGCCCCAGGGGCCGGCCGTACGCCGGCGCCCGCACGACTCCCGCTGGTCCGCCGCATCGCGGTGGTTCCCGGCGTCTCCGGCGGGGGCACCCCGGGGGCCGCCCCCGCCGACCGGCCCGCGCAACGGACCGCCACCGGAGCCGGATCCCTCCCCGCCGCCGGCGGCCGCCGTCCCGGCCCCCCTGGCGGAGAGGCTCCGGCGGACCGCGCCGAAGCGCCGCACGCCGTGGTGCGGACGCGCCCTGTCGGCCGGTCGCTGACCGTCGCCCGGGTGCCCGCCATCCCCAGGCGCCGGGTGCCCGCCGTGCTCCCCGCCGTCCCCCCGGCACACACCGGCGGGCCTTCCCCCGACGCACCCGTACAGCGGGCGGCCGACCACGCGCCCCCTCTCGGCACCCCGCCGACCGAAGTCCCGGCGCCCGCCGTACCCTCGGACGTGGCCGGTCCCGCCCCCGCCCCCGCCCCCACTCCGGCACCGGCACCGGCCATGCCTGTCGTCCAGCGGCAGGCGGGGACCGTCCCCGACCGGCCCGGCGCACCCGCGCGGGGCGCGGACGCGGCTCCCGTGCAACGCGCCGCCGACCGTCCTGCCCCGGGCGCTTCCGCGTCCGAACTCCCGCCTCCCAGCCGACCCTTGGCGACGGAAGCCGCCATCACCGCACCAGTCGCGCCCATGCTCCAGCACCGGGCGGAAACCGGCTCCGACGCACCCGTGCAACGCGCAGCCGATCACCCCACCCTCGGCACACCGACACCCGAACCCTCCACTCCCGCAACACCCTCGGGACCAGATCCCGCCACCCCCGCACCAACCATGCCGATCGTCCAGCACCGGGCGGAAACCGGCTCCGACGCACCCGTGCAA
>NZ_JAQYWW010001183.1:0-618 GCF_036322525.1 Streptomyces sp. BE20
AGCCCACCAGCCTGCGCAGTACCGCGAACGACCTCCACACCCTCCAGATCACGCAACGCAGCCGGATCACCCAGCACCACCGCGCGCTCCTCGAAGCTCGCCCGGGTGGTGACCAGGGCGCGGGCCAGGTCGACCAGACCGCCACCGCCCCGCGTCCGGGCGGCGTCGGCCACCCCGGCGATCCGCAGGGCCTGCTCACGCAGCGCCTCCGGGGAACGCGCCGACACGACGAACGGCACCACGGACGGCACCACAGCCGGAACCACCACGGACGGCACCGAGGCAGCGGTCGCGGCAGCCGCCGCAGGATCGGCGACCGGTTCCCCCTCGCGGACCTCGGAGGTCTCCGCCTCGACCGGCGCCTGCTCGACGATGACGTGCGCGTTGGTCCCGGAGACGCCGAACGCCGAGATGCCCACCCGGCGCGGACGGCCCGCGTCCGGCCACGCCTGCTCCTCCGTCAGCAGCCGGACCGAACCGTCCGACCAGTCGACGTGCGGGGACGGCGCGTCGACGTGCAGGGTGCGCGGCAGCACACCGTGCCGGATCGCCAGCACCGACTTGATCACCCCGGCCACGCCGGCCGCCGCCTGGGTGTGCCCGATGTTCGACTTCACC
>NZ_JAQYWW010001184.1:0-288 GCF_036322525.1 Streptomyces sp. BE20
GCCGATCACCCCACCCTCGGCACACCGACACCCGAACCCTCCACTCCCGCAACACCCTCGGGACCAGATCCCGCCACCCCCGCACCAACCATGCCGATCGTCCAGCACCGGGCGGAAACCGGCTCCGACGCACCCGTGCAACGCACGGCCGATCACCCCACCCTCGGCACACCGACACCCGAACCCTCCACTCCCGCAACACCCTCGGGACCAGATCCCGCCACCCCCGCACCAACCATGCCGATCGTCCAGCACCGGGCGGAAACCGGCTCCGACGCACCCGTGCAA
>NZ_JAQYWW010001185.1:0-328 GCF_036322525.1 Streptomyces sp. BE20
GACGGTGGTGGTGAGCACGTCGGAGACGTCGTCGAGCACCTCGATCCTCGGGCCGCGGCGCCTGCTGCCGGCTTCCAGTGCGGCCAGGGGCGCGTTCTCGTCGGGCGGCCGGCGGTCCAGCTCGGTGGTGACGCCGGCCTCCAGGCGCGCGCACATCCGGGCGTTGTAGGCGTAGCCGCAGCTGTCCTCGTCCGTGATCACGAAGCGCTGGGTGCGCCGGGGGTCCATGACGGCGAAGTCCAGTTCGTCGGCGCCGTGCCGCGCGATAAGGCCGGCGGCGAGGGTCTTCAGCAGTTTGGTCTTTCCGCACTCGCTGTCGCCCTTCACC
>NZ_JAQYWW010001186.1:0-171721 GCF_036322525.1 Streptomyces sp. BE20
ATCGACTCGATCGTGGCCGGCGTGCGCAGCTCCTGCACCTACGCGGGCGCGGCCTCCCTGGAGGAGTTCCACGACAAGGCCGTCGTCGGCATCCAGAGCGCCGCCGGCTACGCCGAGGGCAAGCCGCTGCACTCCAGCTGGGCCTGACGCCTAGCGCTGAAGCCCACCGCCGGCCGGGCGGCTCCTCGCGACGGGGAGCCGCCCGGCCGGTGTCGTGGCGGGGTGCGGGCGGGCGTCCGCCGTGGCCGGGTGCAGGCCCGTCGGGGCGAGCAGCGCCCGGCCGAGCAGCCCCACCGCGCCGTCCAGCGTCGCGGTGAACGCCACGGCGGCGCCCGGCAGCCCGCGCAGCTCCCAGAGCACCCGGACCGACGACCAGGCCGCGTCCCGGGCGGCGTCGACCGACCACGCGCCGATCCGGTGGGTCAGCGGCTCGATCCGTTCCAGCAGGTCCGGCCCCGGCATCAGCTGCTCCCGGACCGCCGCCTCCACCCCGGCCAGCAGATCGTTGATCCGGTGGTAGTCGGCCGCGAGCTGCCGGGGCTCGCGGCCCAGCCGCCGGCAGGTGTCGATCACGGCGAGCGGCAGGTCGTGCTGGATGTGCGCGTTCATCCCGGCCAGCGCGAACTGGACCGGGTGCACCTCCGGGCACGCCCGCCGCTCGAACAGCGGCTGCCAGCTGGCCGGCGGCCGGCGCCCGGCCGCCACGGCGTCCACGGCCAGCAGGTAGCGCCCGGCGAAGACGACGTCCAGCTCGGCCACGGCGCCGGGGTCCGCGAACTCCCCGAGTCGGGCCCGGACCGTCTCCGTCACGGTCAGGTACATCCGGTTGAACACCGCGACGCCGTCACCGGGCGGCAGCCCGCGCCCGATCGCCCGCAGCCGACGGATCACGCCGTCGACCCCGATCGCCACCCGCGTGTGCGTGCCGGCCATCCTCACCCTCCGATGTCGATCGTGCACTGATCGCATCATCGTGACAGTCGCCTGCCTGGGCCCGGTCGGTGCCGCGCGGAGCCCCCGGCTGCTCCTCCGCCCCCCTCCGCCACTCAGCCCAGCTCGTACTCCAGGACGTAGGTGTGGGCGCCCTGCTCGTCGACGTTCAGCTCGAACGTGCCGGTGATCCCCGTCAGCCCACCCGAGCCGGTCCCCGCCACCACCCGGATCGCGAGGCGCTCGCCCTGGCTCCCCGGCGCGGAGTGCTGCAGCACGAACGACCCCTGCCGCCCGTCCAGCGTGCCCGTGAACCGCTCCACCGCCACGTACGCGGCCGGCCCGCCCTCGCCGTCCATCACCGAGAACATCCGCACCAGGCTCGTCCCCGTCAGCCCGCCCGTGAAGTCCTTGGTGATCCGCACCCGGCCGACCGTCGACCCCGGCTGCTCGTCCGTCTCCTCCGGCTCGAACGCCGTCAGCTCGAACGCCCCGCTCGTCCTGCTCCCCATGGCACCGTCCCTCGACCGAACTCCGCGGCCGGGCCCGTCGCCGACCGCAGGCCCACCCTTGCACGCCCCACCGACAAGCGCGCCGCGGCGCCGTGCGGGCGGCCGGCCCGCCGGCCCCGCGGCCGCTCAGTACTCCCAGCGGAGGGCCAGCGCGGCCGCGTCGTCGTCCAGACCGGTCGGGGAGACCCACGCCGCCAGATCGTCGAGGAGGTCGTCGAGGAGGGCGTCGGGCGCGGTGGCGTGCAGGGCGGCGAGACGGTCGGTGATCGGGTAGAAGCGGCCCGCCGGGTCGCGGGCCTCGGAGAACCCGTCGGTGTGCAGGAGCAGGAGGTCCCCGGCGAGCGGCTCGAACGGATCGGCCCGGTAGCGGCCGCCGCCGAGGAGATCGAGCAGGCCGAGCGGCGGCGCGTGCCGGGAAGGCACGAGTTCGGTCACCCGGCCGGCGCGGCGCAGCAGGGCGTGCGGATGGCCGCAGTTGACCAGGAGGGCGGAGCCCCCCGGTCCGTCGACGCCGAGCAGCACGGCGGTGGCGAACCGCTCGTTGTCCGGCCGGGCGACCAGCGCGGCGTCCAGCCGCCCGGCGAGCCGGGCGAGGTCGGGCTCGGTGCGGGCCGCCGCACGGAAGGCCCCGAGGACGTCGGCCGCCGTCTCGACGGCCGACAGCCCGTGCCCCTGGACGTCCCCGAGCAGCACCCGGATGCCGAACGGCGTGTCGGCCACCTCGTAGAGGTCGCCGCCGATCCGCGCCTCGGCCGCCGCCGCGACGTACCGGACGGCGATCCGCAGCGGGCCGATCCGTTCCGGGGGAGGGCGCAGCAGCGCCCGCTGCGCCGCCTCGGAGACCGTCCGGACCTGGAGCAGCTCGCGTTCCCGGGAGGAGATCAGCACGACGTTGGCGGTGCTCGCGAGGGTCGCCGCGAGGATGGTGACCAGCGCGGTGAGGTGGACGGAACCCGACACGGCGGTGTTGCCCCGCTCCAGCAGCCCGGCCGCGACGGCCGCGGCCACCCCGGTGGCCAACGGCACCCGGGCACGGCGGGTGGTCGCCCCGACCAGCACGGGTGCCACCGCGAGGACGGGGGAGAGGGTCGTCCCCGGGCCGGTGAGGAGATCGGCCACCACGGCCGCGACCAGCAGCAGGAAGGCGCAGTAGAGCAGCAGCCGGGTCCGCCGCGGCAGGCGCGGCGGCCGTGCCCCGTCCCGAGGGCCGTCGGCGGTCTCGGTCACGCACTCGCCTCCCAGGAGGTCGACGGAGGCACCGGGAGGGGCGCCTGCGTGCTTCCACCCTCTTCCACCCCCCACTCTCCACCGGGGCCGCCGCGGACGGCATCCCGGCGGGCCGGCCTGCTCCGCCCGGTCCGCCCGCCCGGTCCGCCCGCCCGGTCCGGTCCGGCGGGCCGGATAGGCTGGCCGGCGAGATGAGACGCAAGAGCACGCCGCCGGCCGCCCCCCTCCCGCAACGCCTAGGAGTGGACCCGGTGCACCTGCGGCTGCCGGTCGTCGGCGGCCCGTGGCCGACGGTGCGCGCGTACCTGGCCGAGCGGCTGCCCGCCGCGGCGGTCGAGCGGGTCGGCGCCCTGCTGGACGAGCACGGGATCGTCGGTGAGGACGGGCTGCCGATCGCGCCGGACGAGCCGTTCCGGCCCGGGGCGCACCTGTGGTTCTACCGGGAGCTGCCGGCGGAGGTGCCGGTCCCGTTCGCGCTGGACGTGCTGCACCACGACGAGCACCTCGTGGTGGTCGACAAGCCGCACTTCCTGGCCACCACCCCCCGCGGCCGGCACGTCGTGGAGACGGCGCTCTCCCGGCTGCGCCACGCACTCGCCCTGCCGGCCCTCAGCCCGGCGCACCGGCTGGACCGGCTGACGGCCGGGCTGGCGATGTTCGTGGTCCGCCCGGAGGACCGGGGCGCCTACCAGACGCTGTTCCGGGACCGCCTGGTCCACAAGGAGTACCAGGCGGTCGCGCCGTACGACCCGGACTTGGAGCTGCCCCGGACGGTGCGCAGCCACATCCTCAAGGAGCGCGGCGAGATCGCGGCCCGCGAAGTGGACGCGCCGCCGAACAGCGAGAGCCGGATCGACCTGGCCGAGCGGCGCGGCGCGCTGGCCCGCTACCGGCTGCTGCCGTCGACCGGGCGGACGCACCAGCTGCGCCTGCACATGAGCGGCCTGGGCGTGCCGATCCTCGGCGACCCGGTGTACCCGGTGGTGCTGCCCGAGCCGGCCCCGGACGACTTTCGCCGCCCACTCCAACTGCTCTCCTCGGTGGTCGAGTTCACCGATCCGCTGAGCGGGCACCCGCGCCGTTTCGAGAGCCGCCGGACGTTGTCCGCGTGGGCCGACCCGGCCGGGTGGGCCGGGTCGGCCGACCCGGAGGTCCGACCCGCCCCGGGCCCGCCGCCGTCCGCCCCCGCGCAGGCGGCCCGGCTGTCCTAGGCCGGAGGGCGGAGGACGAAGGGCCGAGGTGGGGGCGGGTCCGGCGGCCGATCCGGATCGGACCGGTCCGGGGTGATCGTGGTGCCATGAACGCAGAACAGATCAGCAACCGCCCCGTCGCCCTGGTCACCGGCGCCTCGCGCGGTCTCGGCCGGGCGCTCGCCCGGGCCCTCGCCGCCGACGGCTGGCAGCTCGTGATCACCTCCCGGGGCGGGGCCGAACTCGCCACCGCGGAGGCCGAGCTGGCGGAGCTCACCACGGTGGTGGCACTCGCCGGTTCGATCGTCGACGACGACCACCGGGCCCGTCTCGCCTCGGCCGCGGCGGCCCTCGGCGGGGCGCGGCTCCTGGTGAACAACGCCGGGACCCTCAACGGCGCCGACGCGGCCGGTGCCGACGGCAGCTGCGAACCCCTGCCCCGTCTGGCGGACTTCCCGCTGCCCGAGCTGCTGGAGACGTTCGAGGTCAACGTCCTCGCCCCGATCGCATTGACCCAGCTCGTCCTGCCGCAGCTGCGCGCCCACACCGGTGACGTCCTCAACATCAGCTCGGACGCGGCCGCGGTGGCGTACGAGGGGTGGGGCGGCTACGGCGCGAGCAAGGCGGCGCTGGACCTCGCCTCGGCCGTACTGGCCGTCGAGGAGCCCGAGTTGCGGGTCTGGGCGGTGGATCCGGGCAGCATGCGCACCAGGATGCTCCAGGAGGCGAGCCCGGGCGAGGACATCTCCGGCGAGCCGCTGCCCGAGGAAGTGGCGCCCGCACTGCTCGCCCTCGTCCGCGACCGGGCCGCCTCCGGCCGGTACCGCGCCTCCGAGCTGCTCGCCGACCGGGTCGGCCCCGCCGGCGCCGTGACGGCCGGACCGGACCCCGCCGGCCCCGCCGCCGCCCCCGCCGCCGAGGCCCCCGGCCACGCCTTCGCCGAGGCCCCCGTCGGTTCCGTGCCCCTGGCCGCGTCGTCCGCCCGCAGGGGGGACCGGTGACCGCGGTCGCCGAGCCCGCCCTCGACGTCACCGTCCCGCCCGAACTCTCCGCCCGCGCACCCGCGGAGGCCCGCGGCACGACCCGGGACGGCGTCCGGATGCTGGTCGGCCGCCGGAACGCCCGGGGCACCGACACCGTCGCGCACCACCGCTTCACCGAGCTGCCCGAGGTGCTCCGCCCCGGCGACCTCCTGGTGGTCAACAACTCGGCCACCCTGCCCGCCGCGCTGCCGGGCCGGCTGCCCGACGGGGGCCCGGTCGCCCTGCACCTGTCCTCCAGCCGGCCGGACCGGCACGGCGCGCACCTGGTCGAACTGCGCCGCGTCGTCCCGGGTGAGGCGCCCGCCCACTTCCCGTCGGCGCAGTCGCCCGCCCGGCCCGGGCTGCTGGTGTCGCTGCCGGCGGGCGGGTCGGCCGAGCTGACCGCACCATTCACGGCCCGGCTCTGGCACGCCCGGCTCGTCCTCCCGGGGCCGCTGACCGGGTACCTCGCGCAGCACGGCCGGGCCGTGCGCTACGGCTACGTCGACCGCGACTGGCCGATCGAGGCCTACCAGACGGTGTTCGCGACCGTCCCGGGAAGCAGTGAGATGCCCAGTGCGGCGCGGCCGTTCAGCGCCGAGGTGGTGGCCCGGCTGACCGGTCGGGGCGTGCTGCTGGCACCGATCACGCTGCACACCGGGGTCGCCTCCCCGGAGGCGCACGAGCCGCCGTACGCGGAGTGGTTCCGGGTACCGGCCGCCACCGCCCGGTTGGTCGACCACGTCCGGGCCGGCGGCGGGCGGGTGATCGCGGTGGGCACCACGGCCGTTCGCGCCCTGGAGTCGGCGGCCGGCCCGGACGGCGCGGTGCGGGAGGCCGAGGGCTGGACGGAGCTGATGGTCACCCCCGAGCGCGGCGTGCGGGCGGTGGACGGCCTGCTCACCGGCTGGCACGAGCCGCGCGCCTCGCACCTGCACCTGCTCGCCGCCGTCGCGGGCCTGCCGCTGCTGGCGCGCTGCTACCGGGAGGCGGTCCGGCAGCGGTACCTGTGGCACGAGTTCGGCGACGTCAACCTGCTGCTCCCGGACTGACCGGCGGCGCCCCCGGAATCCCGCGCAGCCGAGCCGAGCCGGGCCGGTCCCCGGCCGTGCTACCGCTCCACCAGGCCCGGCGGAAGCTCCAGTTCGAACCAGACCACCTTCCCGTCCGGTGTCTTCCGGCTGCCCCAGCGGTGGGCGAGCTCGTTGACCAGGTGGATACCGCGCCCGCCCTCGTCCTCCTCCCGCGCGCGGCGCATCCGGGGCGACTCGGCGTCCTGGTCGGCGACCTCGACGGTGAGCGTCCGGTTGCACAACAGCCTCAGCTGGGTGGGGGATCCGGCATGCACCAGGGCGTTGGTGATCAGCTCGCTGGTGAGCAGTTCGGCCCAGTCGGCGAGCGCGCCCAGCCCCCAGTCGCCGAGCGTGTCACGGGTGAAGCGGCGCGAGTGGGCGACCATCGCGTGGTCGTCGCCGAGCGGGAGGGTGGCGATCCGGTCGGAGCCGACCGGCCGGGCCTGCGCGATGATGACGGCGATGTCGTCCTCGCTGGTGCGGCCGGTGAGTTCGGCCAGCACCGCGTCGCAGGTCTGCTCCGGCGAGCGGTGGGTGCCGGCGGCGATGGTGCGGCAGAGCAGGTCGAGGCCCTCGTCGAGGTCACGGCCGCGCCGCTCCACCAATCCGTCCGTGTAGAGGGCCAGCAGGCCGTCCTCGGGGAGGGTGAACTCGACGCTCTCGAAGGGGACTCCGCCCACCCCGAGCGGAGCCCCGGGCGGCAGCTCGACGAGCCGGGCGCCGCCCCGGCCGTCGCCCACCACCGGCGGCAGGTGGCCCGCGCATGAGGCGATGCAGTGCCGGCCGACGGGGTCGTACACCACGCAGACGCAGGTGGCGAACTGGCCCTCGCCGATCGCCGTGGTGGCCTCGTCCAGCCGGTGCATGACCCGGTCCGGCGACAGTTCCAGGGTGATCAGGGTGCGGGCCACCGTGCGGAGTTGACCCATGGTCGCGGCGGCCCGGATGCCGTGGCCCATGACGTCGCCGACCACCAGGGCGACCCGGCCGGAGGAGAGCGGGACGACGTCGAACCAGTCGCCGCCGACCTCGCTGACCACGCTGCTGGGCAGGTACCGGTAGGCGATCTCCAGCCCCAGGGTGCGGTGGATCTCCTGCGGCAGCAGGCTCCGTTGCAGGGTGAGCGCGGTCTCCCGCTCCCGGCGGTAGAGCCGGCCGTTGTCGATGGCCAGCGCGGTGCGGGCGGCCAGTTCCTCGGCCAGCGCCCGGTCCGCCGCGCCGAACGGCAGCGGGTTGCGGGTGCGGATGAACTCCACGCCGCCGAGCACCAGTCCGCGCGCCAGCAGCGGCACCATCAGGTAGGAGTGCACGCCGGCGTCGAGCCCCGGCTGCACCCGGTCCTCCGAGGCCACGATCCGGCGCAGCGCCGCCTCGTCCACCTCCGAGACGAGGATCGAGCGGCCGGTGCGCAGGCTCTCCGCGTACACCTGGGCGGACTGCGAGGTCGTGCCGACCTGGTCGGCCGCCCGGGACATGGTGCCGTCGGCGGCGGCCTCGCCGACGGCCACGGCCCGCATGAGCACCGAGCCGTCGGCCGGGACGGGGGACGGGTCCTCGCCGCCGAGCACCGCGTCGCGCAGGTCGACGGTGACGAAGTCGGCGAAGCGGGGGATCACCACCTCCACCAACTCCTCGGAGGTGCGGTCCAGATCGAGCGTGGTGCCGATCCTGGTGGAGGCCTCGTTGAGGAGGGACAGCCGCTGCTGCGCGGCCCACGCCTCGTCCAGGGCGCGCTGGCGGGCCGCTGCCGCGTCCCGTTCCCGGGTGAACAGCAGGGCGTTGTCGATCGCGACGGCCGCGCGGACGGACAGCTCCCCGGCCAGCGCCAGGTCGTCGTCCTCGTAGGGATGGTCCACCACCGTCCGGTAGAAGGCGGCGACACCGACCGGTGAGCCCCGGGCGATCAGCGGCACCACCATGAACGAGCGGACGTTCTGTTCGTGGACGGCCGCCGTGCGGACCGGGTCGTTCGCGAACCAGGCCATCCCGGCCTCGTCCATCCTCGGCACCAGCACCGGCCTGCGACGGGTGAGGGCCCAGGCGTAGGGCGAGCCGGGCAGGAACCGCTGCACGCCGCCGGTCCGGTCGATCGGTTCGAGCGTCGAGCCGTGCGCCGAGTGGAACGCCATCCGCCGCAGCACCGCGGAGCCGTCCGTCGACGGCCGGGCCTCGCGCTCGCCCCGTACCAGGTCGTCCAGTACCTCGACCACCACCGTGTCGGCCAGCCGGGGCGTCGCCACCTCGGCCAACTCCAGTGCGGTCTGGGCCAGATCGAGCGTGGTGCCGATCCGGGTGGAGGCCACGTTCACCAGCGCCAGCCGCTCCTGTGCGGCCTTCGCCTCGCGCAGGGCCTGCTGCCGCGCCAGCACGATCTGGTGCTGGCGCAGGTAGAGGCGGGCGTTGTCGATGGCGACGGCCGCCCGGGAGGCCAGCTCGTCACCGAGCGTGATGTCCGCCTCGGCGAAGGACTCCCGCTCCCCGCGCCGCGAGTACACGATCATGCCGAGGGTGGTGCCGCGCGCCACCAGCGGGGTGATCCGCACGGACCGCGGCCGGTCGCCCAGGTAGGCCTGGCGGCGGCTCTCGCTGATCCCGTTGCTCAGTGGCGGAAGCTCCCAGGAGGGCACCACCACCGTCCGGCCGGTGGCCAGCGCCCTCGCGTAGGGGGATTCCGGCGCCACCTCGTACACGGCGTCCACCGGCAGGGCCTCCGCCGGGTAGAGCGGGTCGGTGGTGGCCAGGGCGAGCCGGCGGACCTGCTGCGGCGCGGACGGGTCCAGCGGTTCGACGGTCCGGCCGGCGGCCAGCGCCTCCAGCGCGAAGACGCCGCTGATGTCGGCGACCTTGGGCACCATGGCGTCGGCCAGCTCGCGGGCGGTCTGCCGCAGGTCGAGGGTGGTGCCGATCGAGGCGCTGGCGTCGACCAGCAGGGCCAGCCGCTCCTGCGCCCGGGCGGCGCGGGCGTCGGCACGGAACCGCTCGGTGATGTCGATGACCGTCGAACTGACCCCGAGCACCCGGCCGCTCGGGTCCTCCAGCCGGAAGTACGAGGCCGACCAGGCGTGCTCGTGCGTCGGGTCGCCCGGGGTCCGGCCGTGGGACCGGGCGTCCAGGACGGGTTCGCCGGTCTCCAGCACCCGGCGCATCACCGCCTCGCTCTCCTCGCCGTCGATGCCGGGCAGCAGCTCGGTCAGCCGGCTGCCGACGTGCCGGTCCACCGGCAACCCGTTCACCCGGGCCAGCGCCTCGTTCAGTCGGACGAACGCCAGCCGGCTGTCGAAGACGCCCATGCCGACCGGGGACTGGGTGAAGAAGCCGTCCAGCACGGCCAGGTCCGCCTGGATCCGGCGCAGGGTCGTCACGTCCGACGCCACGGCCAGGACCAGCGGGCTGCCGCCCGGTCCGGCGATCGGGTGGGTGCGGAACTCCAGGTTGACGTGGTGGCCGTCCCGGTGCCGGACCGGGAACACGCCGGACCAGCCGCGCCCGTCCAGGATCTCCTGGAACAGCTCCAGCACCTCGGGCCGCTGGTCGTCGGGGGCCAGCAGCTGCGCGGCCCGGGCGCCGATGGCCTCCTCCGGGGAGTAGCCGAGCAGCGCCTCGGCGTCGTTGCTCCAGTGCAGGATGCGGCCGTCGGACTCGATCAGCGCGGTGGCGATCGGCACCATGAGGAGGGCGTCCTGGTACGGCCCCCCGCCGGGTTCGCCGCCCGGTTCGTCCCGGCGAGCCCGCCCGGGCCCGCCGAGGTCACGCCGCTCGTTCACCATGCTCGGTCACCATGGCCAGAGAACCGCCCGGAGATCGTTTTCGCCAGCCCTGCCATCTTCCCACGCGCCCTGCTCCGCCCGCGCGGCACGCGCCCCGGCACCGGTGGGCGGCGCCCGCGACCGGTGGGCCCGCCCCGGTCCCTCCGGCCCCTCCGGCCGCCCGCACAGGAAGTCGGCGGGTCCGACGTCCGGTGCACGGCGAGCCCGGGCCGCCCGGCGGCGACCGGCGGCGACCGGCCGGTCACGCCCGGCGTCCGAGCGGGCGACACCGGTACCCCGGGCCGGGCCGGGCCGGGGCCTGCCCGGCCGCCCGCGGCGGTGGGCGTCGCTGCGCTCCTACGCCGTCCCGCCCGAGGCGTGGGTGTTCTGGAGCGTGCGCAACAGCGCGACGCCCGCCGGGTCGACGGAACGGCGGGTGTTGACCACGGCGATCACGCCCACCTGCTTCTCCGGGTCGAAGGCCACGAACGACCGGTAGCCGCCCGTCCCGCCGTTGTGCCAGATCTGCAGGTGGCCGCCCTGGCGGGCGTGCAGGCGGTGGCCGAGCCACCCGAGGTGCATCCAGGCGAACGGGTTGACCCGGTGGCGGACCTCCCGGCTGAGCGCGATCGCGGGCGCCAGTGGCGAGTCGTCACCGTCCGTGCCGTTCGCCAGCTGGGCCCGCACGAGTATCGCGAGGTCGGCGACGGTCGAGTGGAGGCCGCCGGCGCCGACCAGGTCGGCGAGGTCCCAGCCGGGGACGGGGCGACCGCCGGAGGTGTGTCCGGGGGCCAGCCGGGCGGCGCGCTCGGCGTCCGGCGTCACCGTCGTGTCGGTCAGGCCGAGCGGGGCGCAGATCTCCCGCGTCACCAGCTCCTGGTAGCCGAGGCCGGTCCGGTGGGTGAGCGCGAGGCCGAGTAGTCCGGCTCCGAGGTTGGAGTAGCGGAAGCTTCGGCCGGGGGCGGCCCGCAGCCGGGTGCGGGCGAGTCCGGCGAGCAGGTACTCGGCGGTGCAGTGCGCGTACGGGTCGGGCTTGTTGGGGGTGAGCAGGGCCGGCAGCAGCATCCCGGCGGGGAGGCGGGGCAGCCCGGCGGAGTGGGTCGCGAGGTGCTGGAGGGTGAGCGGGGTGCCGCCCTTGGCGGGGACGGTGACGCCCGCCGGGAGCGCGTCGGCCAGGACGTCGGCGAGCGGCTCGTCGAGGGCGACGGTGCCGGCGAGCGCCAGTCGCGCGAGCGCGAGAGAGGTGAACACCTTGGTCACCGAGCCGATTTCGAACAGGGTGTCCGGGCCGGGAGCACCGCCGGCGCTGCCGGGGCCGGTGCGGCCGGCGCCGCGGATCTCCACCGTGCCTCCGGCCAGGCCGGCGACCACCGCGCCGACGTGCTGGCCGGCGAGGCGGTCGGCGGTCTGCTGGACGAGGCTGCCAAGGTCGTTCATGACCCCGAGCCTAGGATCCCCCGGCCGGTCGCGACGTCCACCGTGGCGACGATTTCGGGCCCCCGCCGTTCGTCCGCCGGAGGTACGCGCCCACCGCCGCCCGCATGCGTGGGGGCGGGCGGCGGTGGGCGGCCGTCGTGCCGGTCAGCAGCTCAGGTTGTTGCCCGGAACGGTGCCGAGCAGCTGGGTGAAGCGCTGGTAGGCGTTGATCCGGCTCTGCACCTGCGCGGGGTTGCCGCCGTTGCACTCCAGGCTGCCGTTGATGCTGCGGATGGTCTCGCCGAAGCCGTACCCGTTGACGATGGCGTTGTGCGGGGTCATGGTGCCGGGCCCGTTCTGGGTGTTCCAGTACCAGAGCGCGGTCTTCCAGGCCACGGCCGGGTCGGTCTGCACCAGGTTGGGGTTGCGCAGCAGGTCGATGCCGAGGGCGTCGCCGGCCGCCTTGTAGTTGAAGTTCCAGCTCAGCTGGATCGGGCCGCGCCCGTAGTACGCGGCCTGACCGGCCGGGCAGCCGTACGACTGCGCGGCGTCGCAGTAGTGCGGGTAGTTGGCGGTGTTCTGCTCGACCACGTAGACCAGGCCGCCGGTCTCGTGGTTGACGTTGGCGAGGAAGGCCGCGGCCTCCTGCTTGCGCACGGTGTCCGTGCCGGTGCCCGCGAAGGCGGGGTAGGCGGAGAGGGCGTCGAGCAGGCCCTGGTAGGTGTAGAAGGTGTTCCGGTTCGGGAACATCTGGTTGAACTGCGCCTGGCTGACCGGGAATCCGCCCGGGTTGGGGGTCACGGTGGTGGTCGGCGTCGGCGTCGGGCCGCAGCTGTACGGCTCCCAGTACCAGGTGCTGATCACCGGGTCGTAGCCCGGGTTGTCGTGGGTGGCCCGGTAGAAGCTGCCGTTGACGTACCGGACGATCGTGCCGGTGGTGTAGGTGCGTCCGGCGACCCAGTCCGGGTAGGCGCAGTTCCCGGGAGTCGGCGTCGCGGTGGGCGTCACCGTGGGAGTGGCGGTGGGCGTCGTGGTGGGGGTCTGGGTCGGGCCGGTGCCGCAGGTGCCCTGGTCGGCCCAGACGCCGGAGCCGGCGGTGCTCGGGGCCTCGCCCTGGGTCCACCACTTCGCGGACCAGTTGTGGCCGTTGTGCGAGGCGCTCGTGCCGCCGGTGTAGACGGCCGACGAGCTCCAGGGCGTGGCGCAGACGGCGGCGCTCGCGTTGGCGGCGGGCAGCAGCAGGACGACTGCCAGGGCCGTGACGACGGCGGACAGCAGTGCGAGGAGACGTTTCGTTGACACTTGATCACCCCTTGTGCGGTGGGGGCCGCACGGTCGTGGAGGCGGGAAGGTCGGGGCAGGGAGGGGGCCCCGCGGTGTGGGGGCTCGTCGTGGGGGACGGGCCGACCGGGGTGCGGGCCGGTGCGGGGCTGGCCCAGACTCAAGCGGAATGGTCTAAACCTGTCAAGAGCGCACGGCGTGGCGGGGCCCGGATTCGGCGGCTGCGGCCCCCGGTCCGTCACCGTCCGCACGGTGTCCGCCCCCTGCCCTGACCTGCCCGCCTCCGCACCCCGGTCGCGCCCCGGCCGAAACTCGCCCTCCGTCTCCGGCCGACACACGGATCCGGCCCGTCCCGCAGGCCCCGCCTGCCCCACGGGCCCCGCCCACCCCACGGGCCCCGCCCCGGCCGTGCACCTGCGTAGGCCCCGCCCGGTGGTCTGGGAGGATGACGGGGTGGACGAGACCCCCGACCCCGCCGCCCTGTCCGGCCCCGGTGCACCGATCAGGTCGGGTATCCCGGAGCACGGCCGGGTGCCCAAGTACTACGCCGTCAAGGGCCGGCTGGAGGAACTGCTCGACGAGCTCGGCGAGGGTGGCGTGCTGCCGACCGAGCGGGAGCTGGCCGCCCGCTTCGAGGTGGCCCGCGAGACGCTCCGCCAGGCCCTGCGCGACCTGTTGATCCAGGGCCGGGTCCGCCGGCGCGGGCGCAGCACGGTGGTGGCCGGCCCCAAGCTGGAGCAGCCGCTCTCGCTGGCCAGCTACACCGAGGGGGTCCGCCGCCAGGGCCGGGTCCCCGGCCGCACCCTGATCGGGCTGGAACGGCTCGATGCCGGGACCCAGTTGGCCGGACAGCTGCGGATCGCACCGGGCGAGCCGGTCTGGCACCTGGAGCGGGTACTGCTCGCGGACGGAGAGCGGGTCGGGCTGGAGAGCACCTACCTGGCGGTGCGGCGGGTCCCGGCGCTGGACCGGGAGTTCGATCCGGGATCCTCGCTCTACGCGTTCCTGGCCGAGAAGGCGGGCATCACCTTCGGTGCGGCCGACGAGCGGATCGAGACGGTGCTGGCCTCGCCGCGCGAGGCACTGCTGATCGGTACGCCGCCGGCGCTGCCGATGCTGCTGCTGCACCGGCTGACCATGGATCCGGCCGGTGCCCCCGTGGAGCGGGTGCGTTCGCTCTACCGGGGTGACCGCTTCAGCTTCACCACGCGTCTCGAAGCCGGCTGACGACCCCGGGGCCCGGCCCGACCCTGGTCCTGTCCCCGACCCCGACCCCTTGTTGATCACGCAGAGATAACGGGTCTGGACCTAATTTCGAGCGCTGTTCATGCCCGGGTCGGAAGCCGGGCCACCGTCGTCCATCCGCCGATCCGACCGTGGTCACCGCCCCCTTCCCCGCCATGACGCAGCATCAGGAGGACGACGTGACCCCGCACACCCCCGCCACGCCCCCCGCCGCCGCCCCGGCCGCCTCCGGCCTCTCCCGCCGCGGCCTGCTCCTCGGCTCCGCCGCCGCCGTACTCGCCGCCGCCCCGCTGACCGCCGGCGCCGCCCGTGCCGCCACCGCCGCCGTGGCCGGCCGCACCCCCAAGGTGCTGGTCATCGGCCTCGACGGCACCATGCTCAACCGCATCAAGGACTCCGGCGCCGCCAACCTCAACGCGCTGATGGCCGGCGGACTCACCGCCGCCGGCAGCCTCTACGCCAACCCGATGGCCGGCACCAGCTCGGGCCCGGGCTGGTCGACCGTCGCCACCGGCGTCTGGCCGGACAAGCACAACGTCCGCGACAACAACTTCACCGCCCCCGCCTTCGCCGCCTACCCCGACTTCCTCACCCGGGCCGAGACCGCCAGGCCCGCGCTCAACACCTACGTGGTCGCCTCCTGGGCGCCGATCGCCGACATCATCTACTCCGGGCGGGTCGACACCCGGGTGGCCACGCCGTCCGCCGAGTACGACGCCGGCACCACCTCCCGCGCCGTCGCCAGGCTCCGCGACACCGACCCGGACGCGGTCTTCGTGCAGCTCGACAACGTCGACCACGCCGGCCACAGCAGTGGCTCCGCCAGCCAGGCCTACCTGGAGGCGATCCGCGGCGTGGACGCCCAGGTCGGCCAGATCCTCGCTGCCGTCCGCGGCCGGACCGGGTACGCGCAGGAGGACTGGCTGGTCATGGTGACCGCCGACCACGGGCACACCCCCACCGGCGGCCACGGCGGCTCCACCTGGGAGGAGCGGCAGACCTTCGTCATCGCCAACGGCTCGGCCTTCCCGGCCGGTTCGGTCCGGTACGACGTGCGCATGGTGGACATCGCCCCCACCGCCCTCGCCCACCTCGGCATCGCCGTCGACCCGGCCTGGGGCCTCGACGGCAGCCCGGTCCCGAGCCTCGTCCCGGACGCCTTCGACACGCTGCGCCCGCAGCTGACCGGCCGGGTCGACGAGACCGGCATCCCGGCCGGGGTCCTCGGCTTCACCCACACCCCGCCGAGCGGCTGGTCGGTCGACAACTCCGCGATGGGCACCGGCGGTATCACCGAGTGGCGCGGCTGGTCGTTCACCACCGACGAGTTCTGGACCAAGGCCCAGCGCGACCAGTCCCGCGAGCTCAACGTCCGCGCCCGCAACGTGTTCGCCGTCGCGGACTCCGACGAGTGGGCCGACAAGACCTTCAAGGGCAGCTACGACTCCACCCTGGTCAGCCCCGAGTACCCGGTCGCCGGACTGGCCACCGTGCCGGTCTCCTTCACCACCTACTACCAGCAGGAGGGCGCCCAGACCGCCCAGGTGCTCGCCGTCTGGGACGGCGGCGCGCCGGTCCAGGTGAAGAGCTACACCGCGGAGACCAACGGCCGGCAGACCCTGAACCTGGCCGTCCCGGCGGGCGCGAGCCGCCTGCGGCTGCGGTTCCGGTACACCGGCAGCAACAACTGGTACTGGGTGCTCGACAACGTCCGGGTCGGCCAGAGCTAGGGGCCGGCCGGCCCGCCGGTCGGACCGCCCGCCGGCCCCTCCGGCGAGGCGACCGGGGCGACCGGGGTGACAGGGGCGACCGGGGCGAGCGCGGCGCGCAGCCGCCCGGCGACCTCCGCCGCGCCCGCCTCGTCGGGGTACTTCCCGCGCGGCCAGAAGAAGCCGCGCAGCCCGTCCTTCGGGTTGCGCGGCACCACGTGGACGTGGAGGTGCGGCACCGACTGGCTGATCCGGTTGTTCGCCGCGACGAAGCTGCCCGCCGCTCCCATCCCGAGCTCGACCGCCGCCGCCACCCGCTGCACCCGCAGGAAGAACGGGCCGACCTCGGCCGGCGGAAGGTCGGCCAGGGTGGGGTGGTGGGCGCGCGGTACGACCAGCACGTGGCCGGGGAAGAGCGGGCGGCGGTCCAGGAAGGCCACCGCCGACCCGTCGTCCAGCACCCGGTGCGCGGGCTCGGTGCCCGCCACCACCGCACAGAAGACGCAGTCCATCCGTCCATTCAAGCGGCCTCCCGCCGCACCGGCGCGCCGGTGCGGCGGCGTCACCCGTCCGGACCCCGACCGGGTGCGGTGCGCCCCGGCCGGGGCGCACCGTGCAGGAGGGGGCGCGTGGCGCGCCCCCTCGACGAGGAGGTGGCCCGGATGGCGGGCAAGTTCGAGGTGTACGAGGACTCCGGCGGCAAGTTCCGGTTCCGACTCAAGGCGGGCAACGGCGAGATCGTCGCCACCGGCCAGGGGTACGCGAGCAAGGACGCCGCCCACAAGGGAGTCGAGGCGGTCCAGCGGGCCGCCGCGGGCGCGAGCGTGGTGGACGTGGCCAAGGCCGCGGCCTGAGCTCCGGTCCGCGGTCCGCGGTCCGCGGACCGCGGTGCGCGTGCGGGAGGCCGGGCCGGACGCGGAGGTGCGTCGAGCCCGGTCTCCCGCACCGTCCCGGCTCCTGCCGGGCGGGTGGCCGCTACGCGTACCGGTAGAGCAGCGCCTCCCGCTCGTTCTGCTCGATGGCCTCGACGGTCAGCGACGGGTCCCCCAGGTGGGAGAGGGTGACCTCGGCCGAGCTGGGCTGGGCGTCCGCGGCGAGCCAGTTCTCCGGCTTCCACGCCGAGGAGCGCAGGAACGCCTTCGGGCAGTGCGCGTAGACCTCCTCGACCGCCACCACGATCGCGCTGCGCGGCGGCTTGCCGACCGCCGTCAGCTGCTCCAGCAGCCGGGGATCGGTGGAGACGCAGGCGCGGCCGTTCACCCGCAGCGTGGAGTCCCGGCCCGGCACCACGAAGATCAGCCCGATCCGGCCGGTTTCGACGATGTTGTGCAGAGTGTCCAGCCGCTTGTTGCCGGTCGCGTCCGGGATCGCCAGGGTGTGCTCGTCCAGCACCGACACCAGCCCGGCCGGCCCGCCGCGCGGGGAGACGTCGCACCGGCCGTCCGCGTCCGCGCTGGCCACGAAGACCAGCGACGAGCACGCGATCAGTCGGCGTGCCACCTCGTGGAGGTGGTCGACCTGCTTGCGACGGGCATGGACGCCGGGCTGCTCGTAGACCTCCCGCAGACCCGCGGCGTCGCGGACGGCGCTCGCGCCGAGCGCCTCGAACAGGCCGTTCGGGGTGCCCGGTTCGACGGTTGACGGGTCGGGAGTCTCCGGTGTGCTGGTCATACCGGAAATCTAGCCGAGGGCCTCCGGGTGATCGCCGACGGGCAGCACCGAGGCCGCCCGCGACCCGGCCGCCGGGTCCGGGTTCGGAGGGATCGCCGACCCCTCGGGCCTGCTCAGACGATCAGCGGCACCGGGTGCACCTCGTCAGCCGGGTGTCCGGCGCGTTCGTGGACCCGCTGCACGGCCTCCCTCGACGGACCCTCGGAGAGGCAGTAGACGATGCCCGACTCCGGGTCGGCCCACGCCTGTTCGAACTGCACGCCCTCCTCGGCCTGGATCGCCAGGTCGGCCTGGTGGGCCATCCGCAACTCGTCCTGCGTGATGCCGGCCATCCCGTGGTGGACATCCATGAACTTCGCCATCGTGCTCGCACCTCCTGGAGCCTGCGGACGGCCGCCGTCCGTCCGCCTACCACCAGCGTGCGCCCGGCGCACCGCGAACCGCCACCGGGAGCCCCGCGCACCCCGCGCCCGCCGCGTACTCCCGTCCGCCCGCATTCCCGGCCTCCGCGTGAAACAGACCACAGCCGGGGCCTCTCCCTGGGACCGCACGGATCATGGCACAATGACGGCAGTAGTAGCAGTGACGTTCAGCGCACTCCGGGGTCGGTGAAAATCCGAACCGGCGGTTACAGTCCGCGACCCGTCCGCAGCCAGCGGCCGGTTGACCAGGTGAAATTCCTGGACCGACGGTTAAAGTCCGGATGGGAGGCGTGCGCGACGGACGAGAGAGCGGTATCCGTGGTCCCCCGGTGGACCGCGGACGTGCACGACGGGAGAGGTCTCCTCTGCCGTCGGCCGGTCGGCGGTGACCCGTGACCACGGGTGGCCCGCCGTCGGCGGATCCGTGCACCCCGTGCCCGTCCGTGTCATCTCCCATGCCACAGCCCCGGAGTCCGCGCCCCAAGCGCGAGGAGAACCCGGGTGTTCACCGGCATCATCGAAGAGCTCGGCGAGGTCGTGTCGATCGAGGAGATCGGCGACTCCTCGCGAATCCGCCTGCGTGGTCCGGTGGTCTGTCAGGACGCGCACCACGGCGACTCCATCGCGGTGAACGGCGTCTGCCTGACCGTCGTCGACAGCCCCGACCAACTGGCCGCCGGAACCGGCGAGTTCAGTGCGGACGTGATGGCCGAGACACTCCACCGTTCCAGCCTGGGCGAGTTGAAGCCCGGCTCGCGGGTCAACCTGGAGCGGGCCATGGCGCTCGGAGCCCGGCTCGGCGGACATCTGGTGCAGGGTCATGTCGACGCCACCGGGCGGCTGTTGAGCCGCGAACCGGGCGAGCGTGACGCCGCCGGCGAGCTGCGCTGGGAGGTGCTGCGCTTCTCGCTCCCGGAGTCGGTCTCGCGCTACCTGGTGGAGAAGGGCTCGATCACCGTCGACGGTGTCAGCCTCACCGTGGTCGAGGCGGCCCGTGACAGCTTCACCGTCAGCCTCATCCCGGCCACCCTCGCGCTGACCACGCTCGGGACCAGGGCCGTCGGCGAGAGCGTCAACCTGGAGGTCGACGTCCTCGCCAAGTACGTGGAGCGGCTGCTGGAGTCCCGCACGCTCCCCGCCCTCCCCGCCCTCCCCACCCTTCCGACGACCGCCGGAGAGAACACGTGAACTGGCTCAACGGCACCGTCCACCTCTTCGGTCAGGACGTCTACCGCTCGGACATCATCGGCAACCTGCTCGGCCTCACCGCGCTCGCCCTCGGTTGGCGGCGCTCCCGGCTGACCTGGCCGGTCCAACTGCTGTCCGGGGTCGTCCTGGTCGGCGCCTACTGGTCCGCCCACCTCAGCGGCGGTGTGGGCAAGCAGTTCGTGGTCATCGTGGCCGCCGTCTGGGGCTGGACCCGCTGGCAGCGCGGCAAGCACGGCGGCGGCGACGTCGAGGTCCGCTTCGCCACCGGCCGGGAGCGCGCCGTGCTGATCGGCGGCACCGCGCTCGGCACCGTGGCGGTCGGCACGCTCTTCACCGTCTACCCGCAACTGTCGTGGGACGCCTGGCCGGACGCCTACATCTTCGTCGGCACGCTGGCCGCGATGGTGGCCCAGGCCCGCGGCTGGGTCGAGTTCTGGTTCGCCTGGGTCGCCGTCGACCTGGTCGGCGTCCCGCTCGCCT
Organism: Streptomyces sp. BE20; assembly: GCF_036322525.1. Classification (NCBI taxonomy): domain Bacteria; kingdom Bacillati; phylum Actinomycetota; class Actinomycetes; order Kitasatosporales; family Streptomycetaceae; genus Streptomyces; species Streptomyces sp. BE20. The sequence goes on from NZ_JAQYWW010001186.1 coordinate 19,134, forward strand.
TCAACAACGGGCTGGTCTTCTCCGGCTTCACGTACTCCGTCTACTTCGTCCTGGTCCTGCTCGGCCTGCGTGCCTGGTGGCTGCGCGGCCGTACCGCCCGTCCCTCGACCGACCGCGTCCTCCAGGGAGCCTCCGCATGACCGAGAACCGGCCCGAGAACCAGCCCGAGAAGCAGACCCCGGCCCACACCGGCGACCACGCCGACGTGCTCGACCTCGCCCTGGACCCGGTCGAGCGGGCCGTCTCCGACATCGCGCTCGGCCGCGCCGTGATCGTGGTCGACGACGAGGACCGCGAGAACGAGGGCGACATCGTCTTCGCTGCCTCCGCCGCCACCCCCGAGCTGATGGCGTTCACCATCCGCTACAGCTCCGGCGTGATCTGCGTCCCGATGACCGGCGACGAACTGGACCGGCTCAAGCTCCCCCCGATGACCCAGGTCAACGAGGACCGCAAGGGCACCGCCTACGCCGTCTCGGTCGACGCCCGCGACGGGGTCTCCACCGGCATCTCGGCCGCCGACCGGGCCCGTACCGTCCGGCTGCTCTCCTCGCCCGGCACCGGGCCCGGCGACCTGGCCCGCCCCGGGCACGTGTTCCCGCTGCGGGCCGTCGACGGCGGCGTGCTGGTCCGCCCCGGTCACACCGAGGCCGCCGTCGACCTGGCCCGGCTCGCCGGGCTGGCGCCGGCCGGTGCGATCGCCGAGGTGGTCAACGACGACGGCACCATGGCGCGGCTGCCCGAGCTGGTCGCCTTCGCCCGCGAGCACGGTCTGGCGATCATCTCGATCGAGGACCTGATCGCCTACCGCCGCCGGACCGAACTGCACGTCGGCCGGGCCGCCGTCACCTCGCTGCCCACCGAGTTCGGCGAGTTCACCGCCGTCGGCTACCAGGGCACCATCGACGGGGTCGAGCACATCGCCCTGGTCGCCGGCGGGCTGGACGCGGACGGCCGGCTCCCGGACGGCGAGGACGTCCTGGTGCGGGTCCACTCGGAGTGCCTGACGGGCGACGTCCTCGGCTCGCTGCGCTGCGACTGCGGCCCGCAGCTGCAGGCCTCGCTGCGGCGGGTCGCCGAGGCCGGCCGCGGCGTGGTGCTCTACCTGCGCGGCCACGAGGGCCGGGGCATCGGTCTGGCGCACAAGCTGCGCGCCTACGAGCTGCAGGAGCAGGGCCGGGACACCGTCGACGCCAACCTCGAACTGGGCCTGCCCGCGGACGCCCGCGACTACAGCATCGGCGCCCAGATGCTCTGCGACCTCGGGGTGCGCTCGCTCACCCTGCTGACCAACAACCCGGAGAAGCTGACCGCGCTCACCGAGCACGGGCTCAAGGTCAAGGGCCGCGAGTCGGTGGAGATCCCGGCCGGCGAGCACAACCTGCGCTACCTGCGGACCAAGCGCGACCGGATGGGCCACGACCTGCCCGGCCTCGGTTCCTGACCCGCGGAGCAGCACCGCGCACCACCCGCCCGCACCACCCGCCCGCACCGCCGAACCACCGAGCCGAACCATCGAAAGGCACCCGCACATGAGCGGCCACGGAGCCCCCGAGCTGACCATCGACAACGCCGCCGGCCTCAAGGTCGCCGTGATCGCCGCCCAGTGGCACGAGCAGGTGATGAACGGCCTCCTGGACGGTGCCCACCGCGCCCTGAAGGAGCTGGGTGTCGCCGAGCCGACCGTCCTGCGCGTCCCCGGCACCTTCGAGCTGCCGGTGGCCGCCAAGCGGCTCGCCGACCGCGGCTACGACGCCGTGATCGCCCTCGGCGTGGTGATCCGCGGCGGCACCCCGCACTTCGACTACGTCTGCCAGGCCGCCACCGCCGGTCTCACCCAGGTCAGCGTGGACACCGGCGTTCCGGTCGGCTTCGGCGTGCTGACCTGCGACGACGAGCAGCAGGCGCTGGACCGGGCGGGCCTGCCGGGCTCCGCCGAGGACAAGGGGCACGAGGCCGTCACGGCCGCCGTCGCGACCGCCGTCACCCTGCGCGCGCTCTGAGCCGCGGGCGGGCCGCGCCTTCGCGGGCCCGTCCCCGCCCACCCGTTCGGGAACCCGGACCGTGGACGTCCACCGGACTGTCCACGGTCCGGGACCGTTTACCGCCCGTAAGCCCGCACGCCGTAAGGTGAGTCCATCATGGCTTCGAAGACATTCGAGGAGCTCTTCACCGAGCTCCAGCAGAAGGCCGCCACCGGCGACCCCTCGTCCTCCCGTACCGCGCAGCTCGTCCAGCAGGGCGTCCATGCGATCGGCAAGAAGGTCGTCGAGGAGGCCGCAGAGGTCTGGATGGCCGCCGAGTTCCAGTCGGACGAGCAGACCGCCGAGGAGATCTCCCAGCTCCTCTACCACCTTCAGGTGATGATGGTCGCCCGTGGGCTGACGCTCGACGACGTCTACAAGTACCTCTAGAACCGGTCCGGCACGTAACCCCCTTCGTCACACCCAACAGGTAAGGAACAGACCTCCATGCTGCGCATCGCCGTTCCCAACAAGGGTTCGCTCTCGGGTCCTGCGGCGGAGATGCTCCATGAGGCCGGCTACCGCCAGCGCAAGGACGCCAAGGAGCTCGTGCTGGTCGACCCGGGCAACCAGGTCGAGTTCTTCTTCCTGCGCCCGCGCGACATCGCGGTCTACGTCGGCTCCGGCCGCCTCGACGTCGGCATCACCGGCCGTGACCTGCTCCTGGACTCGCACTCCAACGCGGAGGAGGTGCTGGCCCTCGGCTTCGGCGGCTCCACCTTCCGCTTCGCCCGCCCGGAGGGCGTGGACGTCCAGGACGTGCAGGGGCTGGAGGGTCTGCGGATCGCCACCTCCTACACCGGCCTGGTCGAGCAGCACCTCGCCGACCACGGGGTCAAGGCCACCGTCACCAAGCTGGACGGCGCGGTCGAGACCGCGGTGCAGCTGGGCGTCGCCGACGTGATCGCCGACGTGGTGGAGACCGGCACCAGCCTGCGCAACGCGGGCCTGGAGGTGTTCGGTGAGCCGATCCTGGTCTCCGACGCCGTGGTGATCCGCCCCAAGGGCGCCGGCGAGGACCCGGCCGTCGACCAGTTCCTGCGCCGTCTGCAGGGCGTCCTGGTGGCCCGCCGCTACGTGCTGATGGACTACGACATCCGCGCCGAGAACGTCGGCGCCGCCGTCGGTCTCACCCCGGGCCTGGAGTCGCCGACCGTCTCCCCGCTGCACACCGAGGGCTGGGTGGCCGTCCGCGCGATGGTGCTCCGCAAGGAGGCCCAGCGGATCATGGACGACCTGTGGAGCATCGGCGCCCGGGCGATCCTGGTCACCAACATCCACGCCTGCCGTCTCTGATCCGCCTGCCGCCTGCGGCCCCGCAGGTAAGGACCGGTTGAATGGGGCGGGGACGCCGTACGCGTCCCCGCCCCTTCCCCGCACCAGCCGTCGAACCACCCCGGAGCCCCTCGTGTCCACCACCGCCGAGTTCCCCGTCACCTGGGCCCCGCGCCGCACCCGTGCCGTCCTGCTGCCGGTCTGCGCGCTGCTGGTGGTGCTGTTCGCCGTGATGGCGGTCGCGCTGCCGGCGAACTGGCAGTTCAACGACCGGCTGATGATGGCGGCCAGCGGGGTGTTCTTCGCCTCGGTGGGCCTGATGCTGGCCCGCCCCCGGGTCAGGGCCGACGCCGAGGGCGTCACCGTGGTCAACTTCGTCCGCAGCCGTCGCCTGGCCTGGGCCGAGATCGTCCGGGTCAACTTCCGCCAGGGCGACCCGTGGGCCACGCTCGACCTCGCGGACGGCTCCTCGCTGGCCGCCGTCGGTATCCAGTCCGGTGTGGGCAAGGCCCAGGCCATCGCGGACGCCCGCGCGCTGCGCGACCTGGTCGAGCGCCGCGGCCACTGAGCCGCCGTTCCGCCCCTCGCACCGCTGCTCGCCTCCCTTCACGCCCTTCGCGGGTCCGAACACGGATCCGACATGCGCACGGGTATCGTCTACGCTGGTAAAAGCGGGGCAAAGGCATTGTCCTGCCCGAAAACGACCTGAGGAGTGAAACCCCCCGTCCATGGACGATCCGTCCGGTAGTACCTGCGCCGCCCAACTTCCGACCCTCGGAAGGCAGGCGGCACTGTGATCACCGCCTGGCTGCTGCTGCTCGCAGCCCTTCTGCTCATCCTCGCCAACGGCCTCTTCGTGGCCGCCGAGTTCGCCTTCGTGACCGTCGAGCGCGGCGCCGTCGAGCGCTCCGCCGAGGCCGGGGACGCCAAGTCCGGCCGGGTCTCCAAGGCCCTGCGGCACCTCTCCTTCGAGCTCTCCGGAGCCCAGCTCGGCATCACCGTCACCTCGCTGGTGGTCGGCATGCTCGCCGAGCCGGCGCTCTCCGTCCTCCTGAAGCCCGTCCTCACCGGCGTCGGCCTGCCCGAGGGCGCGGCCCGAGGCACCGGCGTGATCATCGGCATGGTGCTCGCCACCGTGGTCCAGATGGTGATCGGTGAGCTGGTCCCGAAGAACTGGGCGATCTCCCGGCCGCTCCAGGTGGCCCGCGCGGTCGCCGCGCCGCACATGGCCTTCTCGCGCGTCTGCCGCCCGCTGATCAGCGTGCTGAACGGTTCGGCCGACCGGATGGTCCGCGCCTTCGGGATCGAGCCGCAGGAGGAGCTGGGCCACGCCCGGACCCCTGCCGAGCTGGTCTCGCTCGCGCGTCACTCGGCCAGGGCCGGCGCCATAGACGAGGAGTCCGCCACCCTGTTCGTGCGGACCCTCGGCCTCGGCGACCTCACCGCCGAATCCGTGATGACCCCGAGGATCGACGTGGCCGCGCTCCAGCACGACGCCAGCGCCGCCGACGTCCTCAACCTGACCCGCGCCACCGGCCTCTCCCGCTTCCCGGTCTACAGCGACAGCCTGGACGAGGTCACCGGCACCGTCACGCTCAAGGACGCGCTCGCCGTCCCCTCCGGCCGGCGCGCCTCGGTCCGGGTCTCCGACCTGGCCGTGCCGCCGCTGCTGGTGCCCGCGACGCTCCCGGCCGAACGGCTGCTCGACCAGCTGCGCCGCCTCCAGCCGATGGCCATCGTGGTGGACGAGTACGGCGGCACCGCCGGCGTGGTCACCGTCGAGGACATCGTCGAGGAGATCGTCGGCGAGGTGCAGGACGAGCACGACCCGGCCGACACCCCCGAGCTGCTGCCGCTGCCGCCGGTCGACGGACAGCCCGTCTGGGCCGCCGACGGCCGCGCCCGGCTCGACCAGCTGGAGGCCATCGGCCTGTACGCCCCGGACGGTCCGTACGAGACCCTGGCCGGCCTGGTCACCGACCTGCTCGGCAAGCTGCCCGCCCCGGGCGAGCAGACCGAGCTGCCCGGCTGGCGGTTCACCGTCGAGGCCGTGGACCGCCACCGGACCAGCCGGGTCCGGGTGGAACGCACCGCCGAGCACCACCACTTCTTCGGCGACGACGAGGACGGGACCCGATGACCGCGCTCCAACTGGCCGTCGCCGTCCTGCTGCTCCTCGGCAACGCCTTCTTCGTCGGCGCGGAGTTCGCCGTCGTCTCGGTCCGGCGCAGCCAGATCGAGCCGCTCGCCGAGGCAGGCAACAAGCGTGCCCGCACCGTGCTGCACGCGCTCTCCAACGTCTCCGCGATGCTCGCCGCCGCGCAGCTCGGCATCACCGTCTGCTCGCTGGGCCTCGGTGCCCTCGCCGAGCCGACCATCGCCCACCTGCTGGAGGGGCCGTTCCACGCGATCGGCATCCCGTCCGGCCTGATGCACCCGCTCTCGTACGGCATCTCCCTGGCCGTCGTGGTCTACCTGCACATGGTGCTGGGCGAGATGGTGCCCAAGAACATCGCGCTGGCCGGCCCGGAGAAGGCCGCGCTCTGGCTCGGCCCGCCGCTGGACCGCCTGGCCCGCTGGCTCACCCCGGTGATCTCGTTCCTGAACGCCTTCGCCAACGGCGTGCTGAAGCTGTTCAAGGTCGAGGTCAAGGACGAGGTGGAGTCGGTCTTCACCACCGAGCAGCTGATGTACCTGCTCGTCGACTCCCGGGACGCCGGCCTGCTCGACGAGGGCCGCCAGGAACGTCTGGAGGACGCCCTGGAGCTGGGCCGCCGCCCGGTCACCGAGGTCCTGCTCACCCCTGAGCAGCTGGTCACCGTGGACACCAAGGTGACCGCCGCACAGATCGAGGAGCTGGCGCTGCGCACCGGGTTCTCGCGCTTCCCGGTCGCCGACGGCGACCCGGCAGGCCACGGCTACCTGGGGTACCTGCACCTCAAGGACATCCTGGACGTCGAGGACCCGACCGCGCCGGTCCCGGCCCGCCTCTGGCGGCCGATCACGGTGGTGCGCGGCACGCTCCCGCTGGACGACGCGCTCGGCGCCATGCGCCGGGCCGCCTGCCACCTGGCGGCCGTCCTCGACGCCGACGGGCGGACGCTCGGCGTGGTGATGCTGGAGGACGTCCTGGAGGAGCTGGTCGGCGAGGTCCACGACCCGGACCACCGCTCCGCGGCGTAGCCGGCCCCGGCCTTCGGCCCGGCCCTTTCGCTCAGGGCGATTCCGCTCTGAGCGTGCGACTGTTCCCATGCCGCCCACCCTCTGTGCAGGGTGGGCGGCATGAAGCTTCTACTGCTGGGTGGGACGGAGTTCGTCGGTCGGGCCGTGGCCGAGGACGCGGTGGCGAGAGGGTGGGAGGTGACGGTCTTCCACCGGGGGACGCACGCTCCGCCGGAGGGGGTGGCCGAGGTCCGGCACGGGGACCGGACGGCCGGGGGCGGGCTCGCGGCGCTCGCCGAGGGGGAGTGGGACGCCGTGGTGGACACCTGGTCCGGCGCTCCGTCTGCGGTGCGCGAGAGCGCCCGCCTGCTGGCCGGCCGGGTCGGCCGGTATGCGTACGTGTCCAGCCGCTCGGTGTACGCCTACCCGGCCCCGGCCGGCGCGGACGAGACCGCACCGGTGGTCGACGGTTCGCCCGACGACGGCGGTGACGTGGCGTACCCGCAGGCCAAGCGGGGCGGCGAGCTGGCGGTGCTGGACGCGTTCGGCGACCGGGCCCTGCTGGTGCGGGCCGGACTGATCCTCGGCCCGTACGAGAACATCGGCCGGCTGCCCTGGTGGCTCGGCCGGATCGCCCGCGGCGGCCCGGTGCTGGCCCCCGGGCCGCGCGACCTCGCCGTGCAGTACATCGACGCCCGCGACCTCGCGGCCTGGACGCTGGACGCCCTGGCGGCCGGCCTCGGCGGTCCGTACGACCTGGTCGGCCCCAGGGGGCACGCGACCATGGGCGAGCTGCTGGAGGCCTGTGTGGCGGCCACCGGCGCGGACGCCGAGCTGCGCTGGACGGAGCCCGCGCCGATCCTGGCGGCCGGCGTCGAGCCGTGGAGCCACCTGCCGGTCTGGATCCCGCCGGGCGAGCTGTACGACACCATGCACGGCTCCGACGTCGCCAAGGCGGTCGCGGCCGGGCTGCGCTGCCGCCCGGTGGCGGAGACCGTCGCCGACACCTGGGCCTGGCTGACCGCGATCGGCGGCACCGCGCCGCAGCGCCCGGACCGGCCGAAGGTGGGGCTGGACCCGGAGCTGGAGGCGAAGGTGCTGGCGGGCTGAGCGGGCCGCCGGTGACCGGACCGGCCGGGGCGGCCCGCCCGGCCGGTCGCCCCGGCCCGGTGCCTGCCCGGTGCCGGGCAGGCACCGGTTCAGCTCCGGCCGTCGATCAGCTCGCCGTACGCCTGGACCAGGTCGGGCAGCCGGAGGGTGGCCAGGTCCTCGCGGCCGGGCGGTTCGCGCAGCATGGTGAGCCGCAGGTCCCGGTAGGCGCAGGACTTCTCGTACAGGGTGCGGATGAACCGGCCGTTGCCCAGCTCGTCGATCCAGCCCTCGCGGACCACGTGGGTGCAGATCGAGGCCAGCTCCTCGGTGGCGTCCTCGTCCCAGCCGTCCCCGTCCCGCCCGGCGAGCGCCGAGCCGATCGCGGTCAGCTCGCCGGGGCGGTAGCTGGGGAAGTCGACCCGGGTGGTGAAGCGGGAGTTGAGGCCGGGGTTGGTGGCGAGCAGCCGGTTCATGCCCTCGGGGTAGCCGGCCAGGATCACCACCAGCCGGTCACGGTTGTCCTCGGCGCGCTTGAGCAGGACCTGGAGCGCCTCGTCGCCGTACGCGTCGCCCTTGCTGTAGCCGGAGTTGGAGAGGCTGTACGCCTCGTCGATGAAGAGCACGCCGTCCAGCGCGGAGTCGATCAGCTCGTTCGCCTTGACCGCGGTCTGTCCGAGGAACTCGCCGACCAGGTCGGCCCGTTGGGCCTCGACCAGGTGGTCGCCGGAGAGCAGCCCGAGGGCGTGGAAGACCCGGCCGAGGATCCGGGCCACGGTGGTCTTGCCGGTGCCGGAGGGGCCGGAGAAGACGAAGTGGCGCTTGGGCGGCTGGACCGGCAGGCCCTGCTCGGCGCGGAGCCTGGCCATCCGCAGCTGTGCGGAGAGGGCCCGGACCTGCCGCTTGACCGGCTCCAGACCGACCATCTGCGACAGTTCGGCCAGGGCCGCGTCCAAGTCGCCCCGGTCGTCCTCGCGTTCGACCGTGGTGAAGGCGTTCGCGGTGCGGGGGAGTGCCTCGCCCCGGGCCGGGGCGGGAGCGGCCGGGGCCGGCTGCGGAGCGGCCGAAGAACCGGAGCGCCCGCCGCCCGCCGTGGACCCGGGCCCGCTGCCGGGTCTGTTGTCGGTGCCGGTCCCCGCGGTGGCGGGCGCGGCCGGCGCCGCGGGGTAGGGCTCGGCGTCCGGGCCGGGAACATCCGCAACCGAACCGCCGGGGCCGTCGGGACCGGTGAGGGCCGGCCCCGGCCCCTCCGCGCCGACACCCGCCAGGTTCGGACTCCCGCCGGCGAGGCCGTCGCCGCCGAGCCCCTCGACGCCGGGACCGCCCGGGCCGGGAGCCTCCGCGCCGACCGGATCCGGTCCGAAGGCCCCGTAGCCGACGGGGTCGAGCCCCGTCGCGTCCAGCGCGTCCGGCGCCTCCACGGAGCCCGGCGAACCCAGGGGGCCCAGGGGGTCCAGGGGGTCCAGCCCGTCCTCCGGGCCGCCCGCGCGGCCCGTCTCGCGGCCGAGCCCGCCCGCTGCGCCGGATTCCAGCAGCGCGTCGGCGACGCCGTCCTCCGCCGAGATCGCGGTGAGCCGGGCCGCGGTGTCCATGAACGCGGGATCGGCCCGGTGGACGGCCCGGTAGAGCGGTAACGCGGCCGCGCTGCGCCCGGCGCCCTCGTACGAGCGGGCCAGCCAGTACCGCAGCTCCTTGCGCTGCGGCTGCTCGGAGCGGCAGCGGGCGAGCGAGGCGGCGAGCGGCCCCTGGGCCTGCGCGCACATGTCCAGCCGGACCCGCGCCATGCCGGCGAAGAGTCCGGCCTCGATGCCGAGCAGCGGGTCGTCCAGCAGCCGGTCGGTGTCCCTGATCAGCTGCTCCCAGTCCTTCAGGAGGTAGGACCGGCAGGCGTGCAGGAACCGGGCGCACGGGTCGTCGTCGGGGTCCGGGCACTGTTCCAGGGCCTGGTCCAGCTCGGTGAGGTGACGCCCGTCGAGCCAGTGCGAGGCGTGGGCGAGCGCCAGGTCCCGGGTGTTCTCCAGGACCGGCTGCACCCACCAGCCGAGCCAGTACCAGGAGCTGAGCGGCCGGCCGTGCCGGCGGCGTTGTTCACCGAACCGCTTCTGGTGGCGGTACATGGCGAGCAGCGCGCCGGAGGTGTCGCTGCGCAGCGCGTGCAGGCCGAGCCAGGCGTCGGCCATGCCGGGGTCCAGTCGCACGGCGGCGCGGAACTCCTCCTCGGCCCGGGAGTACGCGCCGGCCGTGTAGGCGTCCATGGCACGGAGCCAGGCACGGTCGGCGAGCCGGTCCGGCGCCGTGCCGCCCGCGTTGTTGCTGTCGGAACTCTCCACCGTCGTCACTCACGCCCCCCGCGGTGTGGCTCGGGGCTCGGCCGGCGGGGCGATGTGCGGAGCCGGCCGGTGGTCGTCAACCCCCGGGGCGCATATGCGCCTGCCAGGAATCGTACCGGCGCGGCGCTGATCCGGAAGGGTGCCGCACGATGTCAAATGCGATCGGGGGTGCGGCCGTTGGACGGTGGCCGGGACCGGGGGAGGAATGACGGACGGCACCCCCGGCTCACGGGGGAACAAGCCGGGGATGCCGGGTCCGAGGTTGCGGATTCAACGAACCCGGCAACGTGGGAGAACCTAATTCCTGGAGATACCGCAGGTCAAGCGCTTGTTGAAGGTTCACCGAACGTGCTCGGCGCGATCCGTCCGGTCACTCCGTCGACCAGGTTTCCGGCGAACGGCCGGCTCGGGTCGTCGGCGAAATGTGCGGTTTCGGCCGACGCCCAGCCCTCCCAGAACTCGGCCAGTCCGGGCCCGTCCCGCTCCTCGCCGCGCCGCCGGGCCGACGCGGCGTCCAGTTCCATCCAGATCAGCCGGCTCAGCCACGGCCGCACCGCGCGCCGCCCGGCGCCGACCCCCTCGATCAGGACCACCGGCGCGAGCGGCACCGCGGCGGTGCGGGCGAACCGGCGCAGCGTCCAGTCGTAGATCTCGTACGCGGCGTCCCGCCCGGCCGCCAGCGGCTCCAGCACCTGCGTGCGCAGGCGCCCGGTCCAGCCGAACGGTTCGGCGTGGGTGGCCAGGTCGTCCAGGTGGACCACCGGCGCCCCGCCCAGCGCCGCCGCCAGCCGGTCCGTGAACGTGGTCTTGCCCGAACCCGCGTGGCCGTCCACCGAGACCAGCCGCACGGGCCCGCAGGAGGGCGGCAGCGCCCGCAGCCCGGCGGCCAGGCCGGCCAGGTCCGGAGCGGGCGCGCGGGGCCCCTCTACAGGGGGAGCGGGGGTCTCGGAACAAGCCACAACGTCAACCCTACGGGGGGCCGTGCGCCGATACGGACAGTGAGGGAAAGCAGGTCGTGACGGCAGCGCCGTGATCGGGCATACTCACTTCGCCACGTATGTGAACGGCCGTTCACCGCAATCCGGTGCCGGTCGGGCCGACCTGCCACACCCCGCGCGGGGCCCACCACTCCCGGGGCCCGGTGCCAGATCGAGGAGGCGACCAGCCGCTATGACCCCCTCCCCTGCGAAAGCCGTGGACCGCCAGCTGCCGAGCGAGGAGGCCCGCGAGCTCCTGAGCCTGACCCGGGACCTCGTCCAGCGCGAGCTGCAGCCGCGCGCCGCCGAGGACGAGGCCGTCGGCCGCTTCCCGCGCGAGGTCTTCCGCACGCTCGGCGAGGCCGGCCTGCTCTCCCTCCCGTACGACGAGAAGCACGGCGGCGGCGAGCAGCCCTACGAGGTCTACCTCCAGGTGCTGGAGGAGCTGGCGGCCGGCTGGCTGGCCGTCGGCCTCGGCGTCAGCGTCCACACGCTCTCCTGCCACGCGCTCGCCACCTTCGGCAGCGACGAACAGCGCGACCGCTGGCTCCCGGGCATGCTCTCCGGCGAGCAGCTCGGCGCCTACTGCCTCTCCGAGCCGCAGTCCGGCTCCGACGCCGCCGCCCTGCGCACCCGCGCCGACCTGGACGGTGACGCGTACGTGGTCAGCGGCACCAAGGCGTGGATCACCCACGGCGGCCACGCCGACTTCTACAGCTCGCTGGTCCGGACCGGCGAGGAGGGCGCGCGCGGGATCAGCTGCCTGCTGGTGCCCGGTACCCAGCCCGGGCTGTCGGCGGCCCCGCCGGAGCACAAGATGGGCATGAAGTCCTCGCCGACCGCCCAACTGCACTTCGACGGCGCCCGGGTCCCCCGGGAGCGGCTGATCGGCAGTGAGGGCCAGGGCTTCCAGATCGCGCTCGCCGCGCTCGACTCCGGCCGCCTCGGCATCGCGGCCTGCGCGGTCGGCGTCGCCCAGGCCGCGCTCGACCAGGCCGTCGACTACGCGCGCACCCGCCGCCAGTTCGGCCGCCCGATCGCGGACTTCCAGGGCCTGTCGTTCCTGCTCGCCGACATGGCCACCCAGATCGAGGCCGGCCGGGCGCTCTACCTGGCCGCCGCCCGCAAGCGCGACGCCGGGCTGCCGTTCTCCAAGGAGGCGGCGATGGCCAAGCTGTTCTGCACCGACGCGGCGATGAAGGTGACCACGGACGCCGTGCAGGTGCTCGGCGGCTACGGCTACACGCAGGACTTCCCCACCGAGCGGTACATGCGCGAGGCCAAGGTGCTGCAGATCGTCGAGGGCACCAACCAGATCCAGCGCCTGGTGATCGGCCGCCACCTCACCAAGGGCTGAGCGGGGGCGGCCCGCGAACGGCCTCCGGGCGTCGCTCCAGGGTGCGGAGCGACGCCCGGAGGTGTCTCTTCCTCTGAGGTCCCGTCAACGACGTTCGGACCAGACGCCGTTCAGGATGCGGTGGTTCGGCGTACGGCCGCCCGGGGCGCGGTCGTTCAGCGCCGGGTCAGTCGGCTGCGCTGTTCGGGGATGGCCGGGGCGGGCTCCACCCGGACCGGGCGGTGCACCATCGCGTGGGAGAACGGCTGGGTGCGCCAGTCGAGTTCGGAGGGCAGGGCGAGCAGCGCCTCCAGGCCGGTCGGCTCCGCGTCCTCGGCGGCGTCCACCTCGGCCAGGTCGTCCGACGGCACGCCCGAACCCGGGCAGAGCGCGGGGGAGAAGGGGTGCCAGGCGGTCGGCAGGACGGCGTGCTGCGGGAGCCGCTCCTCGTCGCCCACCAGGGCGATCGGACGCCGGCACTCCGGGCAGTGCACCCGGAAGATCTCCCAGGTGTCGGCCTCGCCCGGGTCCACCCCGGGCGCGGCGTCGTAGGGGACCGCGAGGTCCTCGCGGTCGCTCGTATCGTGGGAGTCGTCCGCGCCCGTCGGGCGGTGGTCGGCTACGCGCATGGTGATCCCCCTCGGATCGGGCCCGGCGTGGTCGCCCGGGGCCACAACCAGCACTTCCCGCCCACGCGGACTCATAACCCTGCGGCCGGGCGCACTGTGATGCACCGGGTGTGTCGTCCGCCACATTCGCCCGGCATGTGCCCGTATGACACCCCGTGGCGCCCCGGGTGACTCCGCGTGCGCCCGCCCCGGCACCGCGTGCGCCCCCGAGGGGGTAGGTTTGCGCCTTGTGGAGGATCTCGACCAACGCATCGTCCAGCTGCTCCTCCAGGACGGCCGGATGAGCTACACGGACCTGGGCAAGGCGACCGGCCTGTCCACTTCGGCGGTGCACCAGCGCGTGCGCCGGCTGGAGCAGCGCGGCGTCATCCGCGGCTACACCGTCATCGTCGACCCGGACGCCGTCGACCTGGCCCTGACCGCGTTCATCTCGGTCAAACCGTTCGACCCCAGCTCCCCGGACGACACGCCCGAGCGGCTGGCCGGCCTGCCCGAGATCGAGGCCTGTCACAGCGTCGCCGGCGAGGAGAACTACATCCTCAAGGTCCGGGTCGGCGCCCCCGGTGACCTGGAGGACCTGCTGGCCCGCATCCGCAGCGCCGCCGGTGTCTCCACCCGTACCACCGTCGTGCTCTCGACCCCCTACGAGGCGCGCCCCCCGAAGCTCTGAGCGGGCTCCGGGGAGGTGCAGACTAGGCCGCATGACCGAACGCACCCTCCCTCCTGGCCCGCCCTCGGGCAGGAGGGGCCCACGAACCGTCCTGCTGCGCGGCGGCGCCGTCTACAGCCCCGCCGACCCCTTCGCCACCGCCATGCTCGTCGAGGGCGGGCACGTCGCCTGGGTCGGCAGCGACGGAGCCGCCGAGGCCTACGTGCAGACCGCCGACGAGATCGTCGAGCTGGACGGCGCCCTGGTCACCCCCGCCTTCGTCGACGCCCACGTGCACGCCACGTCCACCGGGCTGGCGCTCACCGGGCTCGACCTCACCGGCAGTGCCTCGCTGGCCGCGGCCCTCGACTCCCTCTCCGCCTTCGTGGACGCCCAGGACGTGCCCGGCGGCGTGCTCATCGGCCACGGCTGGGACGAGACCCGCTGGCCCGAGGGCCGCCCGCCCACGCTCGCCGAGCTGGACGCCGCCGCCCGGGGCGCGGCCGTCTACCTCTCCCGCACCGACGTGCACTCCGCCCTCGCCACCAGCGCGCTGCGCGAGCTCACCGAGGACCTCGCCGGCCGCCCCGGCCACCACGCCGACGGCCCGCTGACCCGCGACGCCCACCACGCCGTCCGGCAGACCGCGTTGGCCCGCCTCACCCCCGAGCAGCGCGCCCGTGCCCAGCGCGCCGCCCTGGCCCGCGCGGCCGAACTCGGCATCGGCGCGCTGCACGAGTGCGCCGGTCCGGAGATCTCCTCCGAGGAGGACCTCGCCGCCCTGCTCGCGCTGGCCGCCGGGGGCGAGGGCCCCGAGGTCTTCGGCTACTGGGGGGAGTTGGGGGAGCGCGGCGTGGAGACCGCCCGCCGGCTCGGCGCGGTCGGCGCCGGCGGCGACCTGTTCGTCGACGGCGCGATCGGCTCGCACACCGCCTGCCTGCACGCCAGTTACGCCGACGCCGACCACACCGGGACGTCGTACCTGACCGCCGAGCAGGTCGCCGACCACGTCGCGGCCTGCACCGCGGCCGGGCTCCAGGCCGGCTTCCACGCCATCGGCGACGCCGCGGTCGCCGCCGTGGTCGAGGGCGTCCGGACGGCCGGGGAGCGGGTCGGCGCCGGGCGGGTCCGGGCGCTGCGCCACCGGGTCGAGCACGCCGAGGCGCTGGACGACAAGACCGTCGCGGCCTTCGCCGAGCTGGGTCTCACCGCCTCCGTCCAGCCGGCCTTCGACGCCGCCTGGGGCGGCCCGGAGGGCATGTACGTCCAGCGGCTCGGCGCCGAGCGCGCCGCCGCGCTCAACCCCTTCGCGGCCCTGCTGCGGGTCGGCGTGCCGCTCGCCTTCGGCTCGGACGCCCCGGTCACCCCGCTCGACCCCTGGGGGGCGGTCCGGGCCGCCGCCTTCCACCGGACCCCGGAGCACCGGATCTCGGTCCGGGCCGCCTTCACCGCCCACACCCGGGGCGGCTGGCGCGCGATCGGCCGGGACCACGACGGCGTGCTCGTCCCCGGCGCCGTCGCCAGCTACGCGATCTGGGCCGCCGACGACCTGGTCGTCCAGGCGCCGGACTCCCGGGTGGCGGGCTGGTCCACCGACCCGCGCTCCGGCACCCCCGGTCTGCCCGACCTCACCCCGGGCCGTCCGCTGCCGGTCTGCCTGCGCACCGTGGTTCTCGGCCGCACGGTCTACCGCGCCGCCGAGTGAAAAGCGGATGATCGTGGCGCGGTGCGGCCCGTAGCGTGACCGGCATGACCGATCACACCACCGCACCCGCGTTCGTCCCCGCCGGCTTCACCGTGCCGCGCGAGCTGCGCGCCGAGGGGTTCCGCCTGGAGCCCCTCGGCGAGCAGCACAACGAGGCCGACCACGCCGCCTGGAGCGGCAGCATCGAACACATCCGTGCCACCCCCGGCTTCGGCCACGGCCACTGGCCCCCGGTCGAGGGCATGCCCCTCGACCGCAACCTCGCCGACCTGCGCCGGCACGCCGCCGACTTCGCCGCCCGCAGGGGCTTCACCTACACCGTCCGCGAGGTCCCCGGCGACGCCGTGATCGGCTGCGTCTACGTCTACCCGGACCGCGAGGAGCCGGCCGTGACCAAGGTCAGCTCCTGGGTCCGCGCCGACCGCGCCGAGCTGGACGCCCCGCTGTACCGCGCCGTGTCCGCCTGGCTCGACGCCGACTGGCCGCTCCGCGAGGTCCGCTACAGCCCGCGCTGAAGCGGTACGAAGCGACCCTCACCTCACGGTTCGGTGTCCTGACGGGGTACCTTCTTCGGACAGCGTCCGAACAGCCGTCCGTGTACCTCCGCGGCGGCACCGAGAGAGATGGTGCGACGGTGGCCATGCCCGTCCCCCCGGAGCGGTCCGGGACCGCATCCGAGACCCCAGACGGGACCCCTCGCGAAGGCCGGGCCGTCCGCGCGCTCGCCAAGGTCCGGGCCGGTCTGCCCCGCACCGCACTGGCCGTGCTCGCCGGGCTCCTGCTCGCCCTGGCCTTCCCGCCGTACGACCTCTGGCCGCTCTCGCTGCTCGGCGTCGCCGCGCTCTCCCTGCTCACCCGGGGCCGCACCGTGCGGCAGGGTGCCTGGACCGGCTTCGCCTTCGGACTGCCGTTCTTCCTGATGCTGCTCAGCTGGCTGCGGGTGATCGGCTGGGACGCCACCGTCGGCCTCTCGGTCGTCGAGGCGCTGTTCCTGGCCGCCCTCGGTGCCGGTCTCGCGGTCACCTCCCGGCTGCCCGTCTGGCCGCTCTGGGGCGCCTGCCTCTGGATCACCCAGGAGTGGGCCCGTGACCGGCTGCCGCTCGGCGGCTTCCCCTGGGGCCGGCTCGCCTTCGCCAACACCGCCACGCCCTTCACCCCGCTGGCGGCGCTCGGCGGCGCCCCGCTGGTGACCTTCGCGGTCGCCCTCTCCGGCACCCTGCTCGCCTGGGCCGTCCTGCGGCTGCCCGGCCGGGGCCGCGCCGGGCACCCGCGCCCGGCCGCCGCCGGGCTCCTCGGCGCCGTCGCCGTGATGCTCGCCGGCTTCCTCGTGCCCGTGCCGACCGCGCCCGCCGAGACCGTCAAGGTCGCCGTCATCCAGGGCAACGTACCGAACCCCGGCATGGACTTCCTCGGCCGCCCGATGATGGTCCTCAACAACCACGCCGCCGCCACCGAGAAGCTCGCCGCCGACATCGCGGCCGGCCGCGCCGAGAAGCCCGACCTCGTGATCTGGCCGGAGAACTCCTCCGACCTCGACCCCTTCAGCGACCCGCTCGCCTACCGGCGGATCGACGAGGCGGTGAAGGCCATCGGCGTGCCCACCCTGGTCGGCACCCTGGTCGACGGCCCGGACGAGCAGCACGTCCAGAACGAGGGCATCGTCTGGGACCCGAGGACCGGCCCCGGCGCCTCCTACACCAAGCAGCACCCGGTGCCGTTCGGCGAGTACGTGCCGTTCCGCGACCAGCTGTCCAAGGTGATCACCCGGCTCCAGCGGGTCGCCCGCGACTTCTACCCCGGTGACCACAACGGCGTCATGCAGCTCGGCCCGGCCCGGATCGGCGACGTCATCTGCTTCGAGGTGGCCTACGACGAGATCGTCCGCGACACCGTCGACCAGGGCGCCCGGGTGCTCGTCGTCCAGACCAACAACGCCACCTACGCCAGGACCGGCCAGCCCGAACAGCAGCTGGCGATGAGCCGACTGCGCGCGGTGGAGCACGGCCGGGCCGTGCTGATCGCCGCCACCAGCGGAATCAGCGCGGTGATCGCCCCGGACGGCACGGTCGTCCAGCGGACCGAGGAGCTGACCGCCGCCGAGCTGTCCGCCACCGTCCCGCTGCGCGACGGCACGACCGTCGCCGACCGTCTGGGCGCCGTGCCCGAGTGGACGCTCGCCCTGGCCGGCCTGCTGGCCTGCGGCGGGGCGGTACTGGTCACCCGTCGCCGGCGTCCGGAGGCCGGCGCGCGGACCGACGGAACACCGGCCGACGGGCGATCGTTGGAGCAGTTGGTGCCGTAGCCGGTTCGGACCTCCCGTGCGGCGCGCAGAGCACCGCTAGGAGTGGATTCGTACCGTGACCCAGCAAGCTACCCCCGCCCGTCCGGCGCCGCGCTCGAAGCTCCGGCGGGTGCTGCCGCTGGTGATCACCGCCTGGCTGGTCCTGGAGATCTGGCTGCTGGTCCAGGTGGGATCCTGGCTGGGCGGCCTGACCGTCGTCCTGCTGCTGATCGCCGGGGCGGTGATCGGCGGTTCGCTGATCAAGCGGGCCGGACTCAAGGCCCTGTCGGCGGCGATCGAGCAGAGCCGCGACCCGCAGTCGCAGCAGGCCCAGACCGGCACCAGCCTCACGGTGCTGGCGGGCCTGCTGCTCATCGTGCCGGGCTTCCTCTCGGACGCCCTGGCGCTCACCCTGCTGTTCCCGCCGACCCGGGTGCTCTGGCGGGCGGCCGGGCGCCGGCTCGCGGACAAGGCGCTGCGTTCGACCTCCTCGGTCGGCGCCGACCCGTTCGCGGACGCGATGCGGCTCCAGGAGCAGCTGCGCATCCACCGCCCGGACGGCAAGGTGATCCAGGGCGAGGTCGTGGAGCCGGGCAGCGGCCCGCGCGACGCGCAGGGCCCGGACACCGGCTACCGCCCGCCGATCAACGGCTGACCGGCTCGGCCGCACGGCCGCCGGAGGGCTCGCACGCCCCCGGCGGCCGTCGCCCCACCCCGGGGGCTCCCCGGGGAGCCCCCGAGGCGATTCCGGGCAGGATGCGGGCAACGCGAAAGGGACCCTGGAGGCCAGGGTCCCTTTTCGCGTGCTCCCGCCGGGCCGCGGGAGCGGGGTCAGGCGCTCTTGCGGGTGTCCCGCGGGTGCACCGCGAGGTTCATCCCGCCGGAGCGGAGCACGGCCAGCCGCTCGGCCAGCACCTCCTCCAGCTCCTCGCGCGTCCGGCGCTCCATCAGCATGTCCCAATGGGTACGCGTCGGCTTGGTCTTCTTCTCCTCAGGCTCGTCACCGTCGAGGAGTACCGCCTCCTGGCCGCAGAAGCGGCATTCCCACGCCGAGGGGATCTCCGCCTCGACCGAGAAAGGAACCTCGAATCGGTGTCCGTTCTGACATGCATACTCGACGGTCTGGCGCGGAGCCAGATCGATACCGCGGTCGGTCTCGTAGCTAGTGGCCCCGAGTCGCGTGCCGCGGAGAGCTCGCTCGCTCATGAATCGTGCCTCCCGGGCTTATGGCCCACAGGACTAGTGGTCGTTGTTCTTCGTCGTTCGGTCAACGCTCGGCTTCCGACGAAGATTCCCGTCCCGGGACATGCGTCGTCTGTCGTGCCGCCCCTGTTTGTACCCACCGGCGCCCGATTTGTCACATCTGGCCGGGGATATCACCCCAGGTGTCACCTATTTCACATCTGGTGATCGGTCGGCCTTTCCCGGACGAGCGTACCGGGGCGGGAACCGGCGGCCTGCGCCGCCCCTCCCGAAGCCCTCGCGTTCCGCCCGCCCGGCCGAGTGGGCCGGACCCGCCGGAGGGGCCCGGCGGCCCGGACCGAGCGGGTCAGGCGAGCGGGCGGAAGCGTAGCGCGGACGGCCCCTTGGCGAGGTCCACCCCGGCGCGCGGGTCCGCGTCGAGCTCCACCGGCACGGTCGGCGGACCGTCCGGGCGCGGCGGCGCCTCGACCGGGGCGGCGGCCTCGGTGCGGGTGTCGCGGTGCGGCAGCAGGGCGATCACCGCGTCCCGCAGCTGGGCGGGCGCGTCCTCGTCCAGCGGGTCGACGGTGGCCGGCACCTGGAGGCGGACCGGGGCGCCGGTGCCGATCCGGGCGTAGCCGCGCCCGGCGGGGGCGTGTGCGGCGGGCACGATGTCCAGCGGGGTGCCGAGCGCGGCGTGGCCCTCGGCGGGGCCGGTCGGGCCGAGCACCACGCGGGCCCGGGTGGTGGCCCGGACGCTCGGGGTGATCCGGTCCCGGGCCTCGACGTCGTCGGCGACGACGACGGTGACCCGGGCGGCCCGGCCGTGCCGCAGCGGCAGTTCCAGCAGGTCCTGCGGGTCGGGGCGGCCCTCGGCGTGGGCCAGTTCGCTCAGCTCGGTCGGGTGGTCGAGCAGCAGCCAGAGCGGGCGGACGACGTCCTCGGGCGGGGCGACGCCGGCGTGCCGGGCCGCGTTCAGGGCGCCGAGCCTGCGCTCGGTCTCCTGGGCCGTCCACTGCAGCGCGGCCAGCGCGCCGTGCAGGCTGGTCTCCACCGTGTGCACGCCGGGGCGGTTGACCAGGCAGGCGTGCTCGCCGGTGCCGGCGCCGTCGATCACCACCAGGTCGGCGTAGGGCAGCGCCTGCAGGGCGACCGAGCGGATCAGGCTGGAGGTGCCGTAGCCGCTCACGCCGAGGGCGAGCAGGTGGGGCTCGGCGGAGCGCGGCCCGGTGCGCCAGATCACCGGCGGCTGCTGGGTGACGGCGCCGCCCTGGTGGACCGGGATGGTCCGGGCGCTGCCGTCCCCGTCGGTGAAGCCGAGCACGATCTCGCCGGGCGCGGTCACGAACCGCTGGGCGGCGATGTCGGTGGGCAGCGGCGCCAGCGCGGCGATCCGCAGCTTGTTGGACTCCTCGTCCCAGTCGAAGCGGTACTCCCGGGCGCGGCCGGCCTTGCCCTGGACGACCTGCTCGATCCGGGCCCGGGCGGCCGGTTCGGTGTCGGTGAAGTAGGCGGGGTAGACCAGTTCCAGCCGGGAGAGCCGGCCCTCGCCGTCGAACTCCCAGCCGCCGAAGACGTCCTGGTAGCCGCCCTCGTGACGGTAGAGCGGGTTGAGGTCGTCCGGCCCCGACAGGTACGGGGTGAGGGCGGCGTAGAGCGCGCCGAGCTTGACGTCGGCGACGTCCGGCTCGGGCGGGCCGGGGGGTGTCCGGGGGCCCCGGCCGGCCCAGGCGGCGCTGGCCATCAGGGCCACCAGGGCGAACAGCAGGCCGTGCGGCAGCAGGTAGATCCCGAGCAGCATGGCGGCGACCAGGAACGCGGTGGGCCCGCGGCGTTCCTTGGGGGTGGCCTGCCAGCGGGCCTTGGCCCAGGCGACGTGGTGGCGCATGCCACGGCCGATGACGGTGAGCGGCGCGAACATGTCGGAGGCGTGGTCGCCGGCCGTGCGGACGAGGTCGCGGCCCTTGCTGAGCGGTAGGCGGTTGAGCGGCATTCCGGGCTCCCCGGGCGAATGGGACGGTCGGGCGGAACTGGGCTTGATCCAACGACGGGGCCCGGGGGCGGTGGGATCCGCGCCCGGGCCCGTACGGGGGAGTGGCGGGGTCGGACAAGCGCTAGAACTTGAGGCCGCCGAGCAGGCTGGCGAGGCTGGCGCCGCCTGCGGTGATGCTCGGTGCGATCGAGGAGCCGGCGATGTAGAAGCCGAGAAGGGCGCAGACGATGGCGTGGGAGACCTTTAGTCCGTCCCTGCGGAAGAAGAGAAAGGCGATGGTGCCGAACAGGACGATGCCGGAAATCGAGAGGATCACGTTCTGCTCCTCGGGGAGGGGGACAGGGGCAGTGTTACCGAAAGTGCCTTAATCGTGACAAAAAGTAATAGATGATGGAACGGTGCAAATGGGTGGTTTTCCCTGATGGTTCCGGTTCGTGACCCGGGGGGCGGTAGGCGGACCGGGCTCCGGGGAGCCGCGGGCCGCGCCGTTCCGGGGGCCGACACATTCCCGTCCGCGGGTCGGGAAGTTTCCGGGGGTCCCCGGAAGTTCGCTCGAACGGGCGCGCAACCTTCCGGCCCGCGTGCGGTACGCGCGGGAGCGGCGGCATCCGGGATCCGGAAGCGTGCTGGATCGCGTACGGGTCCGGCCGCTACGGTGCGACGGGCGCGACCACCGAACCGCAGGACGAGACGAGACCCCGAAAGAGGCCCGAGAGATGACCGACACCCCCGACGCCGACGTGATCGCGCTGGCCGGCAAGCTGTTCGACGCGGCCCGGGCCGGCGACACCGCGACCCTGGCGGCCTACGTCGACGCCGGAGCCCCGGCGGACCTCACCAACGACCGCGGTGACACGCTGCTGATGCTCGCCGCCTACCACGGCCACGCCACCGCCGTCACCGCCCTGCTGGAGCGCGGCGCCGACCCGAACCGGGCCAACGACCGGGGCCAGACCCCGCTCGCCGGCGCCGTCTTCAAGGGGGCCGACGACGTCCTCGCCGTGCTGCTCGGCGGCGGCGCCGACCCCTCCGCCGGCACCCCCTCGGCCGTCGACACCGCCCGGATGTTCGGCAAGGAGGAGCTGGTCGCCCGGTTCGAGGGTCGCTGAGCCGGGGCCGTAGGCTTGTCGACCATGGAGAGCACCACCGGCAGCAGCGCCCTGCGGGACGCCAAGGACGACAGCATCGAGATCCGCGTCACCGGCTACGGCCACCCCGACGCCCAGCGCCTCTCGGCGGAGGTGCAGGAGGAGTACGTCCGCCGCTACGGCGAGGGCGACCTCACCGAGCTGCACCCCGACCACTTCGAGGCGCCGGACGGCCTCTTCCTGATCGCCTACCTCGGCGGCGAGCCGGTCGCCTGCGGTGGCTGGCGCGCCAAGGAGGCCGGTCCGCACGGGCTGCGGGCGGGCGACGCCGAGCTGAAGCGGATGTTCGTCCGCCCCGAGGCGCGCGGCCGCGGCCTGGCCCGCACGGTGCTGCGCCGGCTGGAGCTGACCGCGGCCGAGGCCGGGCGGACCAGGTTCGTCCTGGAGACCGGGACCGAGCAGCCCGAGGCCATCGCCCTGTATGCCTCCGAGGGGTACGCGGCGATCCAGAAGTTCGGCATCTACCGCGAGCACCCGCAGTCGGTCTGCATGGGCAAGGAGTTCGGTGCGGCAGCGGTCTGACCGGTGCCCGCGCGGGTAGGCTCCCCCCGGGGGAGTCGGCAGACGGGGGCGGCAGTTGATGAGCGGACCGGAAGCACTGCCCGAACTCGCGGCACCCGCAGGTGTGGTGGACCGGCTGGTGACGGCCGGACTGGCCGGCGTCGGGACCGGTGGCGTCTGGTCGGTCGGTGACGCCGGCGGCGTCCGCGGCCGGGGGCGGTCCGGGGTGCTGGGCCAGGGCCCCTACGGCGCGCGGGAGATGGACCACGACACGCTCTTCGACGTGGCCAGCATCACCAAGATCGTCGCGCTCTGGCCGTGCGCCGGGGTGCTCCGGCAGTCCGGGCGGCTCCCGCTCGACCGGCCCCTCGGCCACTTCTGGCCGGAGGTCGCCGGCCGGGCCGCCGGTGAGGTGACCGTCCGTCAACTGCTCACCCACACCGCCGGGATGCCCCTGCGCACCCGGTTCGTCGAGCTCTACGGGCGGGACCCGGCGGTGATCCTGGCCGGCGTGCTCGACGCCCCGCTGTACCGCGCACCCGGGACGGCCGTCGAGTACACCGACCGGGCCGCCGTCCTCCTCGGCCACCTGGTCGGCTCGCTGGCCGGATCGCCGCTCGACGAACTCGCCGCCCGCCAGGTCTGGCGCCCGCTCGGGATGTCCGACACCCGCTACGGCCCGCTCGGCCCGGAACTCGCCGCCCGCACCGCGCCCACCGAGTACGAGGAGCTGGCCGGCACCGAGCTCTGCGGGGTCGTGCACGACCCCTCGGCCCGGCTGCTCGGGGGCGTCTCCGGCAACGCCGGCGCCTTCTCCACCGCCCGTGACCTGGAACGCTTCCTCACCGCGCTGCTCGACCCGCCGCCCGGCCTGCCCTGGGGCGAGGAGTGGATCGCCGAGTCGCTGCGCGAGCAGACCGGCGGCCTGGAGCCCGCGAGGGGCCTCTCCTGGCTCTGCGCCGCCGGCACCGATCCGGCGGAGGGCACCTTCGTCCACTACGGCTTCACCGGCACCGGGATCTGGATCTCCCGACGGCTCGGCCGCTGGGCGCTGCTGCTCACCAACAAGGTCCACTACGACCGGGAGTTCCAGCCGCTCACCGATCTGCGCAACGCCTTCCGGCGGGCCGTCTTCGGCTGACGCCCGAGGGCTCGGCCGCGTGTGTGCGGCCGGGCCCCGGGCCGGCGCGGTCAGACGGACGCCGCCGCCAACGGGCGCTTCGAGATCTGGAGCAGCGGCTTCGGCTCCGGCTCCGCCCGGCGCGTGAACGCCGCGTACGGGCAGGCGTTGAGCTCCGGGTCGCGCGCGGCCCAGCCCTGGAGCCACGGGCGCAGCCGCGGATTGTCGATCTCCACCGAGCCGTCCGGCCGCAGCCGGCCGATGTCGTTGGCCGGGTCGGACAGCGCCACCGTGCACTTGCCCAGCCGGCCGTCCGCGCGCACCAGCAGCGAGTTGGCGCGCGCGGCGTAGCAGACCTCCTCCGGCGCGAACAGCCGCTCCTCGCCGCCGCCCTCGGTCAGCAGCGCCCGCAGCCCGGCGATCTTCCCGTCGTCGGAGTCGAGCACCTCCATGGTGTCGTCGTTGGGGCCACCCAGACGGACCACGCGCTTCAGGAAGACGGAGAACCGCGGGTCGTCGAGGAAGGTGTCCCGGATCCGGGCGAGGAACTCCGGCATCACCGGCAGGTTCTCCGGGGTGAGGTGGACCCGCAGCAGCATCCGTACGTCGGCGGAGCCGGCGCGGACCTCCTCCAGGTTGCGCCAGACCTGCTCGAACGTCCCCCGGCCGTCGGCCCGCACCCGGGTCAGATCGTGGAACGCGGCGGGGCCGTCCAGCGACACCTGGTAGGCCCGGACGCCGAGGCCCGCCAGGTGGTCGGCCGTCCGGCCGTCGACCAGGTAGCCGTTGGTGGTCATGTCGCTCTCGTAGCCGAGGCCGGGGTGGCGCCGCTGCGCCGCCCGGGCGTGCGCGGTCACCTCCTCGATGACCGGGCGGGCCAGCATCGGCTCCCCGCCGAACCACGACACCTGGAGGTGCCGCAGTCCGGCGGCGCGCCGGTCGATGAGACTCTTCACCCCGGCGACCACCTCGGGGGCCATCCGGCCGATCGCGAAGTCCTCGTAGCAGTACGTGCAGCGGAAGTTGCACTGCTCGGTGGGCAGCAGGATCAGCTGGAGCCGGTCGCTGCGCACGGACTCGGCGAACTCCCGGTCGAAGGGCGAGGGTTCGCCGGTGGAGCCGGTCACCTCTCCACCGACTTGCCGCAGCCCTTGGCGCAGTTGCCGCCGTGACAGTTGTTGGTGGTCGCGCGGGCCGACGCGTTCGGCGACGATGCCATGGCGGCCACGACCGACTCGGCGAGCTCCGGGTTCTGGATGTGCACCCGCCCCTCGTCGTCGAGGGTGAGGTCCGCGGTGCTGATGGCGAAGGTGGGTCCCTGACTGGCCATGGTCTTCTCTCCTCGGGAGGCTTGGGAC
The DNA here is from genome assembly GCF_036322525.1 of Streptomyces sp. BE20. Taxonomy (NCBI): domain Bacteria; kingdom Bacillati; phylum Actinomycetota; class Actinomycetes; order Kitasatosporales; family Streptomycetaceae; genus Streptomyces; species Streptomyces sp. BE20. The sequence continues at coordinate 43,893 of NZ_JAQYWW010001186.1, forward strand.
GGCCGGGGCCACCGGAGCGTCGGGGATCGGCGCCCGGCCGACGGCCGAACGACCCCGCCTCGGGAGAACGACGACTCGGGCGAGGGGTCGCTCTCCATCGTCCGGGCCGGTCCGGCGGGCCGCGCGGGATGTTCGCCCGTGCAGGTGATGGCCGGACCGGGTACGACCCGGGCGGAGCAGCGGTGCGCGGGAGGCCGGTCGAACCGCTCCGCCGGGGCGGGGACCCTGTCGCCCCGGCTACGGAGTTGACGTTGCGTCAGCTCGCGGAGGTCCCCGTCAGAGGAGGGTCGACCAGTAGGACCAGAAGCGGTTGAGGATCAGCAGGCCGATCACCGCGGCCCAGAGCACCGGTACCGCCCAGTGGTAGCGGGCGGCCTCCCGCACGACCACCCGGAACCTCGGTCCGACCGGTAGCACCCCGGAGCGCAGGTTGTGCAGCGTCGTGTACCAGAACAGCGCCACCACCGTCGCCCAGACCGCCATGCAGTACGGGCAGAGCGCGCCGATGTCATACAGCGCCTGGTCGATCAGCCAGTGCACGAAGCCCAGTCCGAACAGCGTGCCGGCCTGCAGTCCGAGCCAGAACCAGCGCCGGTACGCCGCCCCGGCCAGCAGCCCGGCGCCGATCGCCGCCAGGGCGCCGAACGCGGCCAGCCCGAGCAGCGGGTTCGGGAAGCCGAAGACCTCGGCCTGCTCGGTGCGCATCACCGACCCGCAGCTGATCACCGGGTTGATGTTGCAGCTGGGGATGTAGGAGGGGTCCTCCAGGATGCGGAGCTTGTCGAAGGTCAGGACGGCCGAGGCGGCCAGCCCGATCAGTCCGCCGAGGAGGACGAGCAGTGAGAACGCGCGGCCCGCGCCGATCGGGGCCGGGCCCGGAGGAGCGGGGTCGGCGGGGTCGGCGGGGGCGGGACGGGAGGAGCGGGGCACGGCGGTCGGGGCGGTCATGGCAGAGCACTCCGGGGGTGGGAAGGGGCCGGCCCGGCCGCGAGTCGGCCGGGCCGGTGGTGCTCACGACAAACCCGCGGCCTGCTTCACCTGGGCGGTGAACTGCTCCGGCGTCACCGCGCGGTTCCCGCTGAACAGCGTGAGCGGCTTGCCGTCCACCTTCACCGTCGGCGTGCCCGTCACCCCGCTGTCGTTGAAGGCGTCCGCGACCTTCTTCGCCCACGGCGCGTACGTCCGGTCGGTGACCGCCTTGACGAACGCGTCCGTCTTCAGGCCCGGTACCTTGTCGGCGAGTTCGAGCAGGTGGTTGACGTCGCCGAAGGCGTCGTCGCGCTCCTCCGGCTGGTTGGCGTACAGCACGTCGTGGTACGCCTTGAACTTGTCCACGCCCTCGTTCGCCGCGGCGCCGATGGCGGCCAGCGCGGTGCGCGAGCCCTTGCCGCCGAGGTTCTTGTCGAGGAACGCGGCCAGGTGGTACTCGACCTTGACGGCGCCGTCGTCCGCCAGCTTCTTGACGGCCTCGCCGTTGGCGGCCTCGAAGCCCTTGCAGACCGGGCAGCGGAAGTCCTCGAACACCTGGAGGGTGTGCGCGGCGTCCGCCTTGCCGTAGGTGATCACCGTTCCGTCCGGGCCGGAGGTGTTGGCCGGGACGACCAGCGCGGTGGGTTCGGCGGCGGCCGTGTCCGCGGAGGACTTGTCGTCGCCGGCCGCGCTGATCGCGAGTGCGGTGCCGCCGGCCAGGGCGAGCACGACGACGATCGACACCCCGACGACGATCCGCTGACGGCGCTGGGCGGACTGCTTCTCCTGGCGCTGGGCCTCCTGGATCCGCTCGCGGGCGCTGATCTTCTGGGACTGCTTGCGGGACGGCTGCTTGGTGCCGGGCTTCTGGTCGGACTGTGCCATGACGGGTCAACTCCGTTGTGGGACGCACCGGGAGGTGCGGAAGGGGCCGCCTCGGCGCGGCGCGGGCGCGGGGCGCCGGCGGGCCGGGAGGGGCGGGGTCGGTGGAACGGCGGAGTCGCGCGCTGCCTGTGCGGAGCTCGCCCGGGGGCCTCGGAGCCCGAGCCGTGGGGCGTCGGGGCCGCCGGGAGCGGGCCCGACGGGGCCGGAGCCGTCGGGCTCGGGACGCGGGGCTCGGAAACCCGGGGCTGGGGACTTCGGGCCGGGGGCCGTCAGCAGGCAGGCGCGAGGACCGGCGGTCCGCGGCGCGGCGCCGGGCTCGGCACCACGTCCTCGCGGCGCGGTCGGCGGCGGTCCGGGACCGGCAGCGGAACCCGCAGCACCGGCCGGGCCGGCACCGGGGCCAGCAGCAGGAACAGCGCCCGCAGCGGGGCCGCGAGCGACTGGCGCAGCACGCGCAGGGCGCGGGCGAGACCCGACAGGGCGGCGTCGCCCAGCCGCAGCCAGGCGGAGGCGGCCAGCGCGACCAGCAGGTGCACCAGCAGGAGCAGCAGCTGGGTGGCGGCGGGCGCCAGCGGCCCGGAGTGCCCCAACGGCCCGGAGAACAGCGAGCCGTCCACCGAACCGCCGCCGCAGACCAGGAGGTTCATGCCGCGGGCGGGGAGGTGGTCGGGGGCGAGGGCCGGGCCGCAGCCGGCCTGGCCCAGGTTGAAGGTGGTGTTGAGCAACAGCTCGACCGGAACCATCACGGCCGCGATGTGCAGCAACCGCCGTTCGCCGCCGGCCAGGGCCGCCGCCAGCACGAAGACGACGACCGTCGCGGCGGCCACCAGGACGATCGGCAGTGGACGACCGGTGATGACCACCTGCCCCAGCGCCGACAACGGCACGGCGAGCGCGGTGAACACCGCGGCCCGCAGGGCCCTCGTCGCACCGGTGGAAGTCGTCACGTCCCGGAGTATGCCACGACGTTTACACCGGGCACGAGGGTGCGTCGGGGGCGGGGCGGGAATCGGCGCACAGATTGTCCCGCATCGGTCGTTCGTTCGCGGTGCGGGGGCCGCGAGTTCACCGGGGGGATGGGTTTGGCGGCCGTACGGGCGGGTGACGGGCCGTCAGGGGCTGACGTGGGAGCCGGGGCGGTCCGACAATCGGGCGATGGACTATGCCAGCGGCCCGGAGGCCGCGGTTCCCGTGGGGCCACCGGTTCCCGCGGGGCCCCCGCTGCCGGTGCCGCCGGTGCCACCCCGGTGGCCGTCGTGGCCGCATCCGTCGTGGCCGGCGCACCCGACCTTCCCCGCGACGCACTGCCCGTCGCCGTCGCCGCCCGCTCCTTCGCCGTCGCCGACCGCAGTGCCGTCGCCCACCGCCACGCCGACGTGGACCGCCACGCCGACTCAGACCGCTGTGCCCGGTCAGACCGCTGTGCCGACGTGGACCCCGACGTCGGTGCCGCCGCCGACCGCTGTGCCGACGCCGGTCACGGTGCCGGCGGTGCCGGCGGTGCCGGCCGCTCCGGTCACGGTCGCGGCCCCGCCGTCGGCCCCGCCGTCACCCTCCCCGGTCCGGAGTGCGGCGCCCGTGCCCTCGCCCGCGCCGACGGGTCCACCCCGCCCGGACCGGCCGCCGGCCGCCCCGGCGGCGGCACCCGCCCGGCCGGTGCTTCCGCCGCCGCCCGCCCCGCCGTCCGCGCCCGGCCCGGCGCTGACCGCCGCGGTCGCCGCAGCGCCACCGCCGCCCGACGCCCCGGCGCCGGGTCTGGACCCCGTCGTGTGGACCGCCGTCCTGGTGCTCACCGTGCTCCTCCCGGCCGCGCTCGCCGCAGCCCTCGGCCATCACGTCACCGTCTCCCGGAGCCGCCGATGAACCCCGTCCCGATGCTCAGCGCCGCCGCGGCCGTGGCCCTCGCCGTCACCGCGCTGGCCGTCGCCCACCGGCTGCGTCCGGCCGTCCCCGAGGGCGAGGACCCGCCCGAGCCCCATCCCGTCCTCTACAGCATCGGCTCCGGCCTGCTGTCCGGCTTCCTCCTGATCACCGGCTTCCTGGTCGCCACCGGCTGGGCGGCCCACAGCACCGGCGTGCTGCCGCCGCGGGGCCTCTACGTCGCGGACGCGGCCGCGGGCATCGCCGTGCTCCTCTTCCCGGCGCTGGCCGGTCTCCCCTTCACCGTCCGCTACACCACCGCGGTCTGCTTCTTCGCCGCCCTGGTCGGCTACACGGCGTCGCTGGCGATCCAGCTCCGCCCGTAGCGGGCGGCGGCTCGGTCCGGTGCCCGCCTCCGGTCCGGTGCGCGGCCTCCTGCCGTCCGAAGGTGGCGCGAACGCGTCCTGCCGGGGACGGGAGGGCGGGCTAGCCTGGAAGGCGTTCGGGGCCCCGACGGCGGGACCGGGCGTCGACCCGCCCGACGGGAGCCGTCAGACACGTCCCAGGAGGGGGTGAGGCGGATGGCCGATGCCACCGCGGGAGACGTCGTGCTCGGGCGGATCGGGGCGCAGGCCGCGGTACTGGCCGGGTTGGACGAGGCGGTGCGGGCGGACGAGCCGGATGCGGTGCACCGGATGCGGGTCGCCTGCCGACGGCTCCGCAGTGCGTTCCGGACGTACCGGCGGCTCCTGGCGCCGGGCGCCACCGACGAGCTGGTGGCCGAGTTGCGGTGGCTGGCGGCGGCCCTGGGGCAGGCCCGGGACCGCGAGGTGCTGGGTCTGCGGTTGGCCGAACGGGCCCGCACGCTGCCGCCCGAGTGCGGGCCGGAGCGCGTCGCGGCGGAGCTGGAGCGGTGGGGGCAGGCCGAGTACCGGCGGGTCCGGCCGGAGGTCGTCGCCGCCCTGGACAGCCCGCGTCGGAAGGCCCTGGCGCGCGGGCTGTCGGAGCTGCTCGCCGATCCGCCGCTGCGCCCGCGGGCGGACCGGGCGGCCGGACCGGAGCTGGCCCGGGTGGCCGCGCGGGAGCAGCGCCGGACGGCGGAGCGGGTGCGGTCGGCGCTGGCCGGCGGCGGCTCGGACACGGCGGAGTCCCGGGCCCGGGCGTTGCACGAGGCGCGGAAGGCGGCGAAGCGGGCCCGGTACGCGGGTGAGACGGCGGTCCCGCTGGTCGGGAGGCCGGCGGAGCGGTACGTCGAGCGGATGAAGGCCGTCCAGGAGGTGCTGGGGGAGCACCAGGACGCGGTGGTGGCGGCGACCGCGCTGCGGAGCAGGGCCGGCGAGACGGGCGAGCCGTTCGCCTACGGCGTGCTGTACGGGCAGCAGCTGGCGGCGGCGGAGCGCGCGCGGCGGGCGCTGCCGGAGGTGTGGGCGCGGGCGGCGCGGCCGAAGCTGGCCCGCTTCGGCTGACGGGCTGACGGGCTCACGGGCTCACGGGCTCACGGGTTGGTGGGCGGACGAGCTCACGGCGCGGGGAGCGCGGGTGCGGCGCGGGGTCACTCCTCGGCGGGGGCGAGCCCGGCCGTGCGGGCGGCGGTGCGGAGCAGCTCGCGGAGCATGGGCACGGTCAGCCGGCCGGTGTTCGTGTTGCGCGGGCTGACGTGGTAGCACCCGTACAGCTCCAGTGGAGCTCCGCCGTCCCGGGCCGGCAGGGTCACGTGGGCGCCGTGGCCGAAGACGGGCCGGGGGCGCGGGACGCTCCAGCCGGCGGCGGTGAGCGCGGGCAGCAGGGCCTGCCAGGCGAAGCCGCCGAGGGCGACGACGGTGCGCACGGTGGGCCGGAGCAGCTCCAGCTCGCGGGTGATCCAGGGGCGGCAGGTGTCGCGTTCGGTGGTGGTGGGCTTGTTGTCGGGCGGGGCGCAGCGGACCGGGTCGGTGATCCGGACGCCGTTCAGCTTCAGGCCGTCGCCGTGGCGGACGGACTCGGCGCGGTCGGCCAGACCGAGGCGGTGGAGGGCGGCGTACAGCAGGTCGCCGGAGGGGTCGCCGGTGAAGATGCGGCCGGTGCGGTTGGCGCCGTGCGCGGCGGGTGCGAGGCCGACCAGCAGGAGCGGGGCGTCGGGCGGGCCGAAGCCGGGGATCGGACGGGCCCAGTAGTCCCAGTCGAGGTAGGCGCGGCGCTTGGTGCGGGCGGTCTCCTCACGCCACTCGACCAGGCGGGGGCAGGCGCGGCAGCCGGTGACGACGCGGTCGAGGGCGGTGAGCCCGTCGGCGCGGGCGGCGGCCTCGGCGGGATGGCGCGGGTGGTCCGGGTCGGTGGCCGGGTTGGTGCCGGTGGCGGGGCCGGGGACGCTGCCGGGGGACTGGGGCATGGGAACGATCGTAGGCGCGTTCCGGCGGGCGTCCGGCAGGCGTAGCGTGGAGACGAGCCGCTCCGGCGGTGTGTCCCGGCCCGGCCGGGGTCGGCGACCGCCGGAGAGCGCAGGTGCGCGCGAGGAGGCCGCGATGCTGGTTCTCGATGCGGTGTTGGCGGTCGTCCTCCTGCTGGGGCTCTGGGCGGGTCTGAGCGTCCGGGTCGTGCAGCAGTACCAGCGGGGTGTGGTGTTCCGCTTCGGCCGGGTGCGCGCGGAGGTGCGGGAGCCGGGTCTGGTGGTCCTGATGCCGGTGGCGGACCGGCTGCGGAAGGTGAACGTGCAGATCGTGACCCTGCCGATCCCGGCGCAGGAGGGCATCACGCGGGACAACGTCACCGTCCGGGTGGACGCGGTCGTCTACTTCCGGGTGGAGGATCCGGCGAAGGCGATCGTGAACGTGCAGGACTACAACTTCGCGATCTCCCAGGTGGCACAGACCTCGCTCCGGTCGATCATCGGCAAGAGCGAGCTGGACGATCTGCTGGCCAACCGCGAACCGATCAACCAGGGACTGGAGTTGATGATCGACAGCCCGGCGCTCGGCTGGGGGATCGAGATCGACCGGGTGGAGATCAAGGACGTCGCCCTGCCCGAGTCGATGAAGCGCTCGATGTCCCGGCAGGCGGAGGCCGAGCGGGAGCGGCGGGCGAGGATCATCACGGCGGACGGCGAGTTCCAGGCGTCGGCGCGGCTCTCGGAGGCCGCGGCGGTGATGAGCGCGACCCCGGCGGCGCTGCAACTCCGGCTGTTGCAGACGGTGGTGGAGGTGGCGGCGGAGAAGAACTCGACGCTGGTCCTGCCGTTCCCGGTGGAGCTGCTGCGGTTCCTGGACAGTGCGACCGAGACCCGGCACTCGGCCCGGGGCGGGGAGCCGGGGCGGGAACGGCCGGAGGGCGGTGCGGCTCCGACGGCGCAGGTCGACGGCGCGGAGCAGCTCGAACTGCCGCCGCTGGACGAACTCCTGGAGCGCACGCCGCTGGAACCGCCGCCGGACCCGGTACCGGACCCACGGCCGGATCCGCCGGCGATGCGGGACGGCGCGGCCGGGGAGGCGTAGCGAGGACCGGGGCGGTCCCGGTGAGGGGCCCGGTGGCGGGGGCACCGAGGCCGGACCACGATGGAGTGGTGGGAGTGCCAGGCACGTCAGGAGGCCGATCATGACCAGCGCGGGCGACATCATGCACCAGGGGGCCGAGTGCGTGCGCGAGCACGAGACGCTCGCCACGGCGGCCCGGATCATGAAGGAACGCGGCGTCGGGGCGTTGCCCATCTGTGGGGAGCGGCAGAGGCTGCTGGGCATCGTGACCGACCGGGACATCGTGCTCAAGTGCGTCGCCGAGGGGCTCGACCCGGCGGCGGTGACGGCGGGGGAGCTGGCCCAGGGGCGGCCCCTGACCGTGGAGGCGGACGAGGACGCCGAACAGGTGCTGCGGGTGATGGAGCAGTACCGGGTCCGCCGGCTGCCGGTGATCAACCACCCGGAGCACGAGCTGGTCGGCATGATCAGCGAGGCGGACATCGCGCGCAGCCTGCCGCAGGCGCGGCTGGCCGAGTTCGTGGCGGCGGTCTGCGCCGAGGAGCCGGCGCGCTCGAAGGAGGTACTGGAGACGCCGCAGGGCGCCTGAGGAGGAGCGTTTTCGGGAAATCTCCGCGACGGGCGGTCCGGAACCCCCTGCCCGGGGCGTGGTGATCGATCGGGTGGCACTCGGCGTACGGGTGCCACCCGGTTTCACCGTCCGTACCCGTGGCCCGAGGGCCGTGCGGTACCCGTGGAGAGGACCCTCCCGCATGCAGCACTCCGGACTCGCCCGGCGCGCGTTCCTGGGCACGGCCGCCGTGGCCGGCGCCGGCCTGGTCACGGCGGCCACCACCGGCCCCGCCGCAGCCGCAGCCACGACCACAGCCACGACCGACGCCGACGACCGGCCCGTCCCGAAGTCCGAGGCGTCCCCCTCCGCCACAGCCACAGCCACCGACACCGTGTACCGGTGGCTCGGCACGGCCGGCTGGCGGATCGACCACGGCCGCCGCACCGTCCTCTTCGACCCGTACCTGACGCGCTTCCACACCGGCCTGTACGACGGGACGTTCAGCGAAGCGACCGCGCTGACGGTGAACACCCGGCTGGTCGACGAGCACGCCGGGCGCCCGGAGCTGGTGCTGGTCAGCCACAGCCACTGGGACCACATCAACGACGTCCCGCACATCGCCCTCACCACGGGGGCGACGGTGGTCGGCACCGAGACCACCTACCACCTGCTGCGCGCCTGGGGTGTGCCGGCCGGGCAGCTGGTGGTGGTCCGGGGCGGCGAGGTCCTGGACTTCGGCGACGGCCTGGTCGTGGAGGCGGTCTCCGCCCGGCACAGCCGCAACGGCCGCCGGCAGTACTTCGCTCCGGGCACCCTGCACTCCGCGCCGGCGCAGCCGCCCGCGACCGTCGGCGATCTGCCGGAGGGCGACACGTTGGCCTTCCAGCTCTCCTTCGCCGGTGGGCCGTCGGCCTTCCTGACGGGGGCCAGTGACTTCGCCGAGCGGGAGCTGGCCGGGATGCGGCCGGACATCGCGATGGTGGCGGTGCCGAGCAGTGCCTCGACCCACCGGTACGTGCCCCGGCTGCTGGAGGCGCTGGGACGGCCGCGCACGGTGGTGCCGGTGCACTGGGACAGGTTCGAGACCGAGCTGGTCAACCCCGTCCGGCCGGACGCGGACCTGGGCGCGTTCGTCGCCCAGGTCCGGCAGACCTCGCCGCGCAGCCGGGTGGTGGTGCCGGACTACCTGACACCGCGCACCTTCCGGTAGCCGCGGTGCCGCGGGGCCGGGTCGTCGTGGTCAGCCCAGCGCGTACACGGCGGTGGCGTGGGCGGCCGGCTCCTCCTCGCCCTCGGCGGTCAGGGTGACGTCGAGGAACGCGATCCGGCGGCCCAGCTTGGTGATCCGGGCGTGCACCAGGACGTCCCGCCCGGTCACCGCGCGCTGGAAGCCGGTGGACTGCTGGACGGTCGTCGCCGGTCCGAAGCCGCCCCGGGCCGCCGACAGGGCGATCACGCCCGCGGTGTCGGCGGCGGCCATCAGCGCCTGGCCGGAGAGCGCGCCGCCCTCCCGGGTCAGCCGGTCGGACCAGGGCAGCCGGAGGACGGCATGGCGCTCGCCGGTGTCGGTCACCGAGAGGCCGAGCTCCTGCACCCAGGGGGCGAAGTTGTCGGCGAGGATCCGGTCCGCCTCGGCGGTGGTGATCGTCATCCCGCCATTGTCGGCGGCGGGGGCCGCGCTGTCAGCGGTCCCCGCGCGGTGCCGGGCCGTGGTGCGGCGGCCGTCCCCGGCGCGGCGCGCCGTGGACGGCCGCTCCGGCCGGGGTCAGCCCTGTGCGCGCAGGGCCCGCTGCATCAGCTCCGCCAGGTGCACGGCCTGCCGCCCCTGGGCGAGTTGGGCGATCTGGGTGCGGCAGCTGAAGCCGTCGGCCAGCACCACCGTCTCCGGCGAGGCCGCCCGTACCTCCGGCAGCAGCACCCGTTCGGCGATCGCCACCGACACCTCGTAGTGGCCGCGCTCGAAGCCGAAGTTGCCCGCCAGCCCGCAGCAGCCGGAGTCCAGCACCCGGTTGTCGACGCCCATCCGCGCCTCGATCCGGCGGTCCGCCGCGGTGCCGAGCACCGCGTGCTGGTGGCAGTGGGTCTGGGTGACGGCCTCCACCGGCAGCTGCGGCAGTGGTGCGTCCTGGGCGAACTCGTCGACGAACTCGGCGAAGGTGCGGGTCCGTTCGGCCACCGGGCGGCCGTCGGCGCCGAGCAGGCGGGGCAGGTCCTCGCGCAGCGTCGCGGTGCAGCTCGGATCCATCCCGATCACCGGGGTGTCGGCGGGCAGGCCGGTGGCGGCGAGTGCGGCCAGGCTGCGCCGCATCACCCGCCGGGCGCCGGGGAGTTGGCCGGTGGAGTACCGGGTCAGGCCGCAGCAGACCGGGCCGGCCGGCAGCCGCGCGTCGAAGCCCAGGTGCTCCAGCACCTCGACGGCGGCGCGCAGCACGTTGGGCTGGAGGTGGTTGGAGAAGGTGTCCGGCCAGAGCAGCACCGGCCGCGAGCCCGGCGGGGCGGGGTGCTCGGCCCGGTGCCGCCGGTACCAGCGGGTGAAGGTCTCCGGGGGCAGGACGGGCAGCACCCGACGCCTGTCCACGCCGCCGAGCCGCTTCAACGGGCCGGCGGCGGGCGAGCGCGCGACCAGGTTGGCCAGGCCGGGGGCCAGCGCGGCGGCCCGCAGCCAGAGCGGCAGCCGCCCCATCGCGTAGTGCGAGGCGGGCCGCAGCCGGTGCCGGTAGTGCTGGTACAGGAACTCGGTCCGGTAGGTCGCCATGTCGACGTGGACCGGGCAGTCGCTCGCACAGCCCTTGCAGCCCAGGCAGAGGTCCAGCGCCTCGCGCACCTCCGCCGACCGCCAGCCGTCCGGGACGGCTTCGCCGCGCAGCATCTCGGCGAGCAGCCGGGCCCGGCCGCGGGTCGAGTGCCGTTCCTCGCCGGTGGCCATGTAGCTCGGGCACATCACCCCGGTGGTCGGGTCCACGCACTTGGCGACGCCGACGCACCGGTGCACCGCCTTGGCCAGGCTGCCGCCGTCCTGCTCGAACGGGAGGGCGAGCGGCAGGGTGCGCAGCGGACCGTCGAACCGCAGGTCGGCGTCGAGCGGGCGCGGGTCGACCAGGGCGCCCGGGTTGAGCAGGTTCTCGGGGTCCCAGATCCGCTTGAACTCGCCGAACAGGGCGATGATCCCGGGCGGGTACATGCGGGGCAGCAGTTCGGCGCGGGCCTGTCCGTCGCCGTGCTCGCCGGAGAGCGAACCGCCGTACGAGACCACCAGGTCGGCCGCCTGCTCCATGAACTCCCGGAAGACCGGCAAACGCCGCGGCTCGGTGAGCGGGAAGTCGATCCGCAGATGGACGCAGCCCTCGCCGAAGTGCCCGTACGGGATGCCGCGCAGGCCGTGCCGGCGCAGCAGCGCGCGCAGGTCGCGCAGGTAGTCGCCGAGCCGCTCCGGCGGGACGGCCGAGTCCTCCCAGCCGGGCCAGGCCTCGCTCCCCCCGCCCTGCCCGCCCTGCCCGCCGCCGGCACCGTCGACCGCTTCGCGCGGGAGCCGGGTGACGATCCCGGCGCCGGCCTCGCGCACCCCCCAGAGCTGCTTCCGCTCGGCCGGGTCGGTGACCACGGAGACGGTCGCGGTCCGTTCGCGCCGCACCGCGTCGGCGAGCCCGCGCGCGGCGTCCAGGGCCTCGGCGGGCGTAGTGCCGCCGGCCTCCAGGAAGAGCCAGCAGGCGCCGTCCGGCAGCCGGTCGAGGGCGGGCGGGCGCGGGCCGGCGGCCAGCAGCGCGGCGACCAGGTCGGCGGCCATGCCCTCGACGGTGAGCGGGCGCAGCGGCAGCAGGGCGGGGACGGCGTCGGCGGCGGCGGTCTCGTCCGGGTACCCGGCGACCACCAGCACGCGGGCGGGCGGTTCCTCGACCAGCCGGACGGTGGCACCGAGCAGCAGGGCGCAGGTGCCCTCGGTGCCGGTCAGTGCGCGGGCCAGCCGGTGGCCGCGCTCGGGCAGGAGGGCGTCCAGCGGGTAGCCGGAGGTGCGGCGCGGCAGGTCGGGCATGCCCTGGCGGATGGCGGCCAGGTTCCGTTCGGTGAACTCCTGGAGCCGGGTGTGGAGCCGGCCGACCGGGCCGGGCAGGGCACGGAGGGCGGCGCGTTCCGCCGTGCCGAGGGCCCCGCCGACGGTGAGTTCGGTGCCGTCGGCGAGCAGCAGGTCCAGCGACTCGACGTTGTCGGCCGTCCGGCCCCAGGTCACCGAGTGCGCGCCGCAGGAGTCGTTGCCGATCATGCCGCCGAGCGTGCACCGGCTGTGGGTGGAGGGGTCCGGGCCGAACCGCAGCCCGTACGGGCGGGCGGCCCGCTGGAGGTCGTCCAGCACCGTGCCCGGTTCGACCCGGGCGGTCCGGCGCTCCGGGTCCACGGCGTGGACGGCGCCGAGGTGGCGGCGGAAGTCGATGACCACGGCGCCCGGGCCGATCGCCTGCCCGCCGACGCTCGTCCCGGCCCCGCGCGGCACCACCGGCACCCCGTGGGCGCGGCAGAGCGCGAGCGCGGTGCGCACGTCGTCCAGGTCGGCGGGCTTGACCACGCCGAGCGGCAGGTGGCGGTAGTTGGAGGCGTCGTGGCTGTAGACGGTCCGTTCGGCCGCACCGAACCGGACCTCGCCGCGCAGGACGGCGGCCAGTTCGCGGGCCAGGTCGGCACCGGGGGTGGTGGACGGGCGGCTCACGGGCGGTCCTCCCGGGCGGAGGTCGGGGGGTGGGGCGGCGGTCCCGCCGATCATCGCAGCCGGGCCCGGCCGTGCGGTACCGCCCACTCCGGTGGACCGCCGCCCCGGCACGTCCGATCCGCGCACGTCCGGCCCGCGCGCCCGGGGACGGGACCCGGAGGGCCTAGAGCTTGTCTGACAATTCCCGCCGGGCGCTCGACGCGGGTTGTCAGAAGAGCTCTAGCGCCGGCCGGTGAGGGCGCCGCGGGCGATGTGCGACAGCTTGGCGACCTCGAAGGCCGGGTAGGCCCCGCCGGCCAGCAGCGAGAACTTGACGCCCTCCCGGCCGGCGGGCCGCCGGTGGCCGGGCGGCTGGAACCGGCGGTGGTGCTCGGCCGCCCGGTGGAAGAACTGCGGCCGCTCGGCCCGGGAGACGCAGCCGGCGAGGTCGAAGACGAACAGGTAGTGCCGGATCATCCGGGTGAACAGGGCGTCCCGGACGGCGTCCGGCCCGGGACCGCCGCTCCCCGCGGGCGCGTCAGAACCTTCCTCCAGCAGCTCGTCCAGCAGGGCGAAGGAGCGCTCGTACTGGTCGAAGAGGTCGAACCGGCTGCTGCCCGGCGAGCCGGTCGGGTGGACGGTCTCCCGGCGGCGCAGCTGCACGCAGTCCTGCGGGAGCACGGCGATCCGCGCGGCCGTCAGCATCGCCCGGTGGACCAGCGGGATCTCCTCGTACATGCCGTCGGGGAAGGCCAGGCCCTGCTCCTGCCAGTGCGCGCGGCGCAGCAGCCGGTCCCAGACCAGGGCGGGCGCGCCCAGCAGTTCCGGGCGGTCCAGCGGGCCGAGGACGTCGGGGCCGGCCGCGGCCAGCTGCGCCTCGGCGCCGCCGGGCCAGTCCCGGCCCGCGTGCCGCCGGGTGTGTCCGAACAGCAGCAGGTCGACCGGGCCGGTCCGGTCGAGGCGGTCGGCGAGGGCCCGGAGGGCGTCCGGGGGGACGTGGTGGTCGGCGTCCAGGAAGAGCAGGTACGCGCCCCGGGCGCGGGCCGCACCGGCGTTGCGGGCGGTCCCGACCCCGACCGCCGCGTCGAGGCGGAGCACGGAGACCTGCGGGTGCCGGGCCGCGTAGGTGTCGGCGAGGACGGTCGCGGACTCGGGGGAGCGGTCCGCGACGACGAGGACCTCGAAGCCGCGGAACGACTGGGCGAGCAGCGAGTCCAGGCAGTCCGCCAACTGTTTCTGCTGGTCGTGGGCGGGGAGCACGACGCTGATCAGGGGTGAGGGCATGGGGCCGGAGCGTAGGAGCGTCCGCGAACGGTGGCAAAGCCCTGACGGCGCATCATTCTGATCAATACCCGTCAAATCGTACGGGCGTGCGCCATATCTTCACCGGCTCCTCCGGGCGCGTCCACGTCAGGACGCGCCCCGGGCCGACTCCCGGGCCGACTCCCGGGCCGACCCCAGGGCCGGGCACCGGCCAGGTCGCCAGGTCGCGGAGGTACCAGTCCAGCCGGTGACCGTCCCGCCCGGTCACCGGTGCCTCCCCGGCGCGGCGGAAACCCGCCCGCCGGGCGACGGCGGCCGAGGCGCCGTTCTCCGGGTCGACCCGGATCACGCCCTGCGCGGCCCCCTCGCCCGCCGCGTAGCCGCAGACCAGGTGGACGGCGCGGGTCGCCAGCCCGCGACCGCGCCACTGCGGGTAGAGGCCGTAGGCGATGTTGACCTGGTCCGGACCGAGGTCGGGCAGGGCGAACCGCAGGTCGATCGTGCCGGCGAGGGTCGGCCCGGGCCCGGTGCGGATCCCGAAGGCGCGCGCGGGCCCTCCGGACGCCCACTGCGCGGTGCAGCGCCGTACGTACGCCTCGGTGGCGGCCCTGGTGCTCGGTGCGCCGTTGAGCCAGCGCACCAGCTGCTCGTCCTCCCCGGCCAGATGCGCGTCGATGTCCTCCACGCGGAAGGGCGTGAGGGTGACGACACCGTCCGAGAGCGTCACACGGTCCACACCGTCACTCTTCCGGGCGCCGACCGGGTGCGGCCAGCGAATTTCGGGCGAAAGGGGGCCGGAACCGGTCAGGATGCCGTGCCGGCCCGCTGCCGGCGCAGCAGCAGCGCCACCGCGACCGCGGCCGGCGCGACCACGCCCGCCCCGGTCGGCGGGGTGACCTGCATGGCCTCGACGAACGCCGTCGGCGCCTGGTCGGTGACCGGACCGCCGAGCCGGGAGGCGGCGGCCGGCGAGGAGCGGGCCGCGTCCGCGAGCTGCGGGGGCAGGGCGGTGACGTCCACCCGGCTCCGGTAGACGGCGCCGAGCACGCTGCCGAGGACGCGGCCGAGCCCGCAGGCGGGGCGCCTGCGGGCTCGGGGTGTGCCGGTGTTGCCGGGCCGGCTCAGTACCAGTGGTGCGACTGCCAGAAGGACCAGGCGCCGCACGGGCTGCCGTAGCGGGAGTTCATGTAGTCCAGGCCCCACTTGATCTGGGTGGCCGCGTTGGTGCGCCAGTCGGAGCCGGCCGAGGCCATCTTGGAGGCGGGCAGCGCCTGGACCAGGCCGTAGGCGCCGGAGGACGCGTTGGTGGCGGTGACGTTCCAGCTGCTCTCGCGGGCCACGATGTTGCTGAAGCACTGGAGCTGGCCGGCCGGGACGATCCGGGCGGCGATCTCGCGCGGGCTTCCGGAGGGGACCGGCTTGCTGTTCAGCGCGGCGCGCTCCTGCGAGCGGGAGGCGGCGGCCTCGGCGTCGGCCTTGGCCTTGGCGTCCGCCTGGGCCTGTGCCTGCGCCTGGGCGTCCGCCTGAGCCTGGGCCTCGGCCTGCGCCTGTGCGGCGGCGGCAGCGGCGTCGGACTCGGCCTGTGCCTGTGCGTCCGCTGCGGCCCGGGCCTCGGCGTCGGCCTGCGCCTGGTCGGCGACCGGCTGTCCGTCCACCGAGACGGCGGCCACCGGGGCGGCGGCCTCCGCGACGGCGGTGCCGGTCTGCGGGATGGCGAGGGCGGCGGTGGCCGCACCCGCCACCACGAGGGTGGCGACACCGGTGATCAGCGAGTTGCGGCGGGCATGGCTGAGCTGCAAAGCGAACAATCCTTTTCCGTCGGGGGGCCGTCAGGGCCGTCGGTGGCCGTCGGGTGTGCCGGGGCGCCGTTCGGGCGGTGGCACGGGCGCCGGGCGTCGTACGGGCCGGCTCGGGTGAGCGGGGTCCGCGGTGGCGTACCGGACGGCCTGATGCCCCGGCGGAGTGCGGGGCGGGCGGGGTGCGCGGCGGGGGGACCGGTCCGCGCTGCCTGGCGACGGACCATTCTTGGCAGAGCCCGGGACGGGCGGCAATGCCGCGGGCTACTACGCCCGGTCGTGGATGTGCGGGGTGGAAACGCCGAAGCGCCCGACCCGGGGGCGGGCGCTTCGTGGTGATTTGTCCGTTTTCGTGAATTCCTGGGCGGGGCTACTGGGTCGCCGACGAACGAACGGCTCCGATCCGGTCACCGCCTGCGTTCTTCCCCCCGGGAGCGGGCGGCCCCGCCCCGCCGGTCCGCCGGAAACGGCGGGTCCGGGGCCCGTCGGACGCGGTCGCCCGGGCGGTGTCCACTATCGGCGGCAGTAGACCGGCGAACCCGTGTGGGCGGCCTCACAGCCGGACCGGGCGGCGGTCGACGCAGGGTGACGCCGCGTTCACCGCTCCGGGCCGACGCCGGGTCTCCCGGGCGGGCGGGTGCGCCCCGCCGGGCCGGACGGCACCGCCCGCCGGGCCTTCCCGTCCGGTCAGGTGCTCCGGTAGGGGTTCGGCTCGGCCGGCAGCGGCGGAGCGCTCGCGTACGGGTTGCCGGGCACGGGACCCTGCGCGTCGTACCCCGGCAGGTCGGGGACGTCGGCGGAGGCGTCCTCCTCGCCGTCCTCGTCCGCCGGCTCCTCCTGCTCCTCGACCGGCACCAGGTCACGGGCCAGGAGGGTGGCACCGGCCACCGCCCCCGGCATGGCGATCACCGTCACCAGCGGCACCAGGAACGCCAGGACCAGCGGCACGCCGAAGCCGAAGGCGAGTCCGAGCCGGGCGCGCAGCAGCCGGATCCGCTCGCGCTGCGGCACCCCGCGCCGCTGGAGGCCGACCGAGGTCAGCTCGACCGCGAGGAAGAACCCGGAGACCAGGAAGCCCAGGACGGGGACCACCGTCTGCCCGATCACCGGGATGAACCCGCAGGCGAACAGCACCACGCCGAAGCCGGCCGCCCGGACCAGCACGTAGAGGCTGTCCCGGGCCGAGATCACCAGCTCGCGCCAGAGCGGCGTGTCGGGCGCGGCCGGAGCGCCGCCCTCGGTCTCGTCGACCTTCTCGCAGAGCGCCTCGTAGAAGGGCTGGCCGACCAGCAGTGTGACTGCGGTGAAGGTGAGGACGGAGAGCATCAGGCCGCCGACGAAGACGATCGCGGCGAGCGCGGTGCGCAGCATGCCCTGCCAGGGCGAGCCCCAGTCGTCGGCGAACGGGGTGGCCCAGTCGGCGATGTCGCCGGCCCAGCCGCCGAGGAAGAACAGCGCCACGACGTAACCGACCAGGGTGATCAGCGCCGGGATCATCCCGAACGCCCACCAGCGGCCGTGTCGGCCCACCCACTTCTGGCCCTTGGCCAGGTACCCCATCCCCGCTGCAAGATCTCGCATGAGGGGAAGGGTAGGTGCTGGTACGTCAGCGGGTCATATCCGTCCCGTCACGGAACGGAACGGAGCGCGGGGCCCGGCCGGGGAGCCCGCCCGGGGCCGGCCCGCCGGACGGGGCGGACGGCGAGGGCAGCGAGGGCGGCGGGGGAGCGGTCCGGCCGGGCGGTCCGGCGGGCGGGAACGCGGCACCGGGCCCGGGAGCCTCCGCAACGGCTCCCGGGCCCGGTGGTTCGCGGGCGGCGTGCTCGGCTCAGGAGGCCGAGGTCACCGCCGCGGCCCGCCGCCGGCGGCCCACCACGGCCGACGCCGTCAGCACGATGGCCGCGGCGACCAGCGACAGGTACATCTGCTTCCGGCCGTCGGAATCGGTGAACATGTACGCCATCACGAAGCCGATCATGCCGATCGCGGTCCAGGTGAGGTACGGGTACAGCCACATCCGGACGGTCAGCCGCTCGGGCATCTCGCGCTCGATGATCCGGCGCATCCGCAGCTGGGAGAAGCAGATCACCAGCCAGACGAAGAGCGCCACCGCACCCGAGGAGTTGAGCAGGAAGGAGAAGACGGTGTCGGGGGAGGTGTAGTTGAAGAAGACGGCGACGAAGCCGAACACCACCGAGGACAGGATCGCCACCTGCGGCACACCGCGCTTGGTCACCGAGGCGAAGGCCTTCGGCGCGTCGCCGCGCTGCCCGAGCGAGAAGGCCATCCGGGAGGCGGTGTACATGCCCGAGTTCAGGCAGGAGAGCACGGCGGTCAGCACGATCACGTCCATCACCCGGCCGGCGCCCGGGATGCCGATGTGCTCCAGCACCGCCACGTACGGGCTGCCCTTGACCGAGGCGGAGTCCCACGGCAGCAGGGTCACCACGAGCAGGATCGAGCCCAGGTAGAACACGCCGATGCGCCAGATCACGCTGTTGGTGGCCTTGCTGACCGCCTTCTCCGGGTCCTCGGACTCGCCGGCGGCCAGGGTGACGATCTCGCTGCCCATGAAGGCGAAGACGACGGTGAGCATGCCGGTGAAGACCGCACCCACACCGTGTGGCAGGAAGCCTCCGTGGCCGACCAGGTTCTCGGTGCCGACGGCCCGGGTGCCGGGCAGCAGGCCGAACACCGCCAGCGTGCCGATGACCAGGAAGGCGGCGATCGCCACCACCTTGATCCCGGCGAACCAGAACTCGAACTCGCCGTAGGAGGCGACCGAGGCGAGGTTGGTCGCGGTGAGGACGGCCATGACGATCAGCGCGAACGCCCACTGGGGGACGCCGGGCATCCAGCTGTTGAGGATCTTCGCGCCGGCGGTGGCCTCGACGGCCAGCACCACGACCCAGAAGAACCAGTACAGCCAGCCGATCGAGAACCCGGCCCAGCGGCCGAGCGCCCGGTCCGCGTACGCCGAGAAGGAGCCGCTCTGCGGGTCGGCCGCGGCCATCTCGCCGAGCATCCGCATGACCAGCACGACCAGGACTCCGGCCAGCGCGTAGGAGAGCAGGATGCCGGGGCCGGTGGCGGCGATGCCCGCGCCCGAGCCGACGAAGAGGCCGGCGCCGATGACGCCGCCGATGGCGATCATCGACAGGTGGCGGTTCTTGAGTCCGGCCTTCAGGTGGCCGTCGCCACCGTGCCCGGGCTGCTGCGGGGTGGTGCCGTTCGCGGAGGCGTCGACCGGGGGCGATCCGGTCGAGGTGGTGGTTTCCGCACTCATCTGAGGGTGCCCTGTGCCTTTCCAGCGCGGCCTGACCCTCGACTCGTACGCCGGAGGGTGGGGGACGGATCCGCGCATTGCGGTGCAACCTAACTTCTACCTCCGAGTATCGGAACAAGGCCCCGGAAAATGTTCGCTCAGCGGACATGAAACAGCAGGTCAGAGGGGGTGAAGAGGGGGCGGTGAAAGCTCAAATCTGACACAGTGCCAGGTCGCCGGGGGTGGGGCGGGACTGTCGGCGGCCCGCCTGCGGGGTCCGTCGGGCGGCCGTTCATACTGGCCGCGTGATGATCGTCCTCGTGGTGTTCGGCATCCTCCTCCTGCTGGCCGTCCTGGCCCTCGCGCACTGGTACCTCTGGCGCCGCCTGGTGCGCGACGTCTCCGTGCCGGGCGGGCGGTGGCGCCGGGTCGGAACGGTGCTCGCCGTCGTCCTGCCGCTGCTCGCCCTGGGGGCGGTGATCGGCGGGCGGGCGCTCCCGATGGCCGTGGAGCGGTGGCTGGCCTGGCCCGGGTACCTCTGGCTGGCGGTGCTGCTGTACCTGCTGCTGGCGCTCGGTGTCGGCGAGGCCGTGCGTCCGCTGCTGCTGCGCCTGCCGGCGCGCCGGGCGGAGGCCGGGCGGGTGGCCGAACCGGCACCGGCTGTCGACCCGGCTGATCCGGCTGATCCGGCGGACCGGACGGTTCCGGAAGCGCCCCGGGAGGTTCAGGAGGCCCGGGAGGTCCCGGAGGTTCCGGGGAGCGGGGCCGGCGCGCCGTCGACGTCCTTCGCCCCCTCGCCCGAGCGGCGACTCTTCGTGGCCCGGGCGGTCGCGCTCGGCGCCTCCGGCGCGGCGGCGGCCGTGGTCGGCACCGGCGCCTACGGGGTCCTGCGCGGACCCGGGCTCAAGCACGTGACCGTGCCGCTGGCCAAGCTGCCCGCCCGGGCGGACGGCTACCGGATCGCGGTGGTCAGCGACATCCACCTCGGGCCCATCCTCGGCCGCGCCCACACCCAGCGGATCGTGGACACCATCAACGGGGCGCAGCCCGACCTGATCGCGATCGTGGGCGACCTGGTGGACGGCAGCGTCGCCGAACTCGGGCGGGACGCCGAGCCCTTGGCGCAGCTGCGGGCCCGCGACGGCGCGTACTTCGTCACCGGCAACCACGAGTACTTCTCCGGCGCGGCCCCCTGGGTGGACTTCGTCCGCGAGCTGGGCGTCCACCCGCTGCAGAACGCCCGGGTGGAGCTGGGCGGCTTCGACCTGGCGGGGGTCAACGACATCGCCGGCGAGAAGGAGGGCGACGGCCCGGACTTCGGCAAGGCGCTCGGCGACCGCGACCGGGCCCGCACCTCCGTCCTGCTGTCGCACCAGCCGGTCACCATCCACGACGCGGTCCGGCACGGCGTCGACCTCCAGCTCTCCGGGCACACCCACGGCGGGCAGCTCTGGCCGGGCAACTTCCTGGCCGAGCTCGCCAACCCCACGGTCGCCGGGCTGGAGCGGTACGGCGACACCCAGCTCTACGTCACCCGTGGCGCCGGTGCCTGGGGCCCGCCGGTCCGGGTGGGCGCGCCGTCCGACATCACCGTCGTCACCCTCGCCTCGCTCCGGGCCTGAGCGCGGGCCCGGCGCGGCACGGTCCGACCCGCGCGGTCCGGGTCGCGCCGGTCAGACCCGCTCGCTCTCGCCCTCGGTGTCGATGTGGGGGAGGATCCGGTCGAGGAAGCGGGGCGTCCACCACGCGGCCGGGCCGAGCAGCGTCATGACCGCCGGTACCAGCAGCAGCCGGACGATCGTGGCGTCGATCAGGACGCTCACCGCCAGGCCCAGGCCCATCATCTTGATCACGATGTTGTCGCTGACGATGAACGCGGCGAACACGCTGACCATGATCAGCGCCGCACAGCTGATCACCCGCGCCGTGATCTCCAGCGCGTGCGCCACGCCCGCCCGGCTGTCGCCGGTCCGCAGCCAGGCCTCGTGCACCCGGGAGAGCAGGAAGATCTCGTAGTCCATGCTGAGGCCGAAGACGATCGCGAACATCATCATCGGCACGTAGCTCTCGATCGGCACGGTGCCCGAGACGCCGAGCGCCGGACCGCCCCACCCCCACTGGAAGACGGCCACCAGGACCCCGTACGACGCCGCGATCGAGATCAGGTTGAGCACGGCGGCCTTCACCGCGACCAGCAGCCCGCGGAACACGATCAGGATGATCAGGAACGCGAGCCCCACCACCACCGCGATGATCCACGGCAGCCGGCTCGACACGATGTCCAGGAAGTCCACCTGCGCGGCGGTCGTCCCGGTCACGTACGTCTCGGCGCCGGTGCCGGCCACGGACTGCGGGAGCACCGTGTCGGCGAGCCGGTTGACCAACTCGGTGGTGCTCTGCTCCTGGGGCGCCTCCGCCGGGATCACGGTGGACACCAGGATCACGCCGTCCGGGCTGGGTTGGAGCGGGCCGACGCTGGCCGCGCCCGGCAGTCCGGTCAGCGCCTGCTGCACGGCGCTCTGCACCCCGGACCGGTTCCCGGCCGGCACCGCGCTCTGGTCCACCACCAGCGTGAGCGGCCCGTTGGAGCCCGGGCCGAAGGCCTCCGACATCAGGTCGAAGGCTCGCCGGTCGGTGAACGAGGTCGGGTCGGCGCCGTCGTCGATGTGCCCCAACTGGATGGAGAACAACGGGATGGCCAGGATCGCGATCACGATCACGCCCCCGGTCAGGAACCACCACGGCCGCCGCTCCACCCGCCGGGCGTAGCGGTGCCAGCTCCCGGTGATCTCCTCGCCCGGCGCGGCCCCGGTCTCGGCGACCGGCCGCCGCACGTGGTAGCGGTCCATCCGCCGCCCGATCAGCCCCATCAGGGCGGGCAGCAGGGTCAGCGCGCCGAGCACCGCCGAGACCACGGTCACCGCAGCCGCGACACCCAGCTTGGCGATGAAGGAGACCCCGGAGACCGAGAGCCCGGTCAGGGCGATGACGACCGTGCAGCCGGAGACCAGGACGGCCCGCCCGCTGGTGGCGACCGCCTGCCCGGCCGAGGCCACCGGATCGTGGCCGTCCATCAGGTTCTGCCGGTGCCGGGTGAGTAGGAACAACGCGTAGTCGATGCCGACGCCCAGCCCGATCATCGTGGCCAGCGTCGGTGCGACCGTCGCGAACGTGGAGAGCGCCGCCAGCAGCCCGAGCACACCCAGGCCGACCACCGCGCCGATCAGCGCCGTGACCAGCGGGAGACCGGCCGCGATGACGCTGCCGAAGCCGATCAGCAGCACCACGATCGCGACCGCGAAGCCGATCGCCTCGCTGGTCCGGTCGTCCGGGGCGGGGCGGGCCAGCTCGCCGAGCGGGCCGCCGTACTCCACCTGCACCCCGGCGGCCCGCAGCGGCGCGACGGCGGTGTCCACCTCGTCGAGGTAACTCTCGCCGAGCGTCGTCGGGTTGGCGTCGAACCGGACGGTGATGTACCCCGTGAGGCCGTCCGTCGACAGCGGTCCGCCCGGCGGCGCGGCCTGTCCGGCCGGGGGCAGCGGGCTCTGCACGGACAGCACGTGCGGCAGCTGCTGG
Source organism: Streptomyces sp. BE20 (assembly GCF_036322525.1). Classification (NCBI taxonomy): domain Bacteria; kingdom Bacillati; phylum Actinomycetota; class Actinomycetes; order Kitasatosporales; family Streptomycetaceae; genus Streptomyces; species Streptomyces sp. BE20. The sequence continues at coordinate 66,184 of NZ_JAQYWW010001186.1, forward strand.
AGCGCGGTGAGCGACTGGGAGAGCGGCGACTCGAAGCCGGCCAGCGGCTGGGCGTCGTGCAGGACGACCTGGGCGGCGGTGCCGGCGGCCGCGGGCTCGTGCGCCTGGAGCACGTTCTTCCCCTGCGCGGCCTGGGTGCCCGGCAGCGAGAAGTCGTCGGAGTAGGTGCCGCCCACGGTCCGGTTGGCGATCTGGACACACGCGAGGACCGCCAGCCAGAGGACGATCACGAGTACGGAGTGCCGGGCGCACCACTCGCCGGTCCGGCGGAGCAGGCCGCGGCGGGACTGGGAGGGTGCGCTGGGGGTGGCGGCCCGGTTGGGCGGCGTCATGGGCTCTCCCGGGGGTGGGTCCGCCGCGAGGTGGCCGCCGAAGAGCGGCAGCGGGGGGCCGGATGCGACAAACCCTAGGTCGCGCAGGTGCGCCGGGCCCGGGGAAGGGCGGCCCGCTGCTCCCTTCGGGTGGTCCGGGTGCCTGTCGGGGTGTCGGCCGGGGCCGGTCCGGGTGTCGGTCCGGGCCGGTCGGGGTCAGTCGGCCCGCAGGGCCAGCACGGTGACGAGCCGGGCGTCGGCGGGGTTCCCGGTGAGGTGCGCGGCCAGCACCGCCGGGATGTCGCTCTCCTGCGAGTACCCGGGCACGACGGTGACCTCCGCCTGCCGTACGCCGTCCGTGCCGGCGACCGCGTAGGTCACCCGGTACCTGGTCGCGTCGGGCGGCGGGACCGCTCCGGTCCTCGGCATCGGGCACCACCTCCGTCCCGCCGTCATTGTCCGCCCGGACGCGGGTGGAGGGGATGCCGGGCGCGGAGCCGCCCCGGGCGCACGGCCCGCCGGCCCGCGTGCCCGGCCCGCGTGCCCGGCCCGCGACGCGATCCTGTGGCCGATCGGGAGGAACCCGGGCAGAGTGGAGACTCCGGGCGCGACGCCCCGGCAGCGGGAACCACCGGGACGGCTCCGGGAAGGAGCGACCCCATGCAGACCACCTGGAAGGGGACGATCAGCTTCGGCCTGGTCTCCATCCCCGTCCACCTGTACTCCGCCACCCAGGAGCACGACGTCCCCCTGCACCAGGTGCACGCGAAGGACGGCGGCCGGGTCCGGATGAAGCGGTACTGCGAGCAGGAGGCGAAGGAGGTCCCGTACGCGGAGATCGCCAAGGGCTACGAGTCCCCGGACGGCCGGACCGTCACCCTCACGGACGAGGACCTCGCGGACCTGCCGCTGCCCAGCAAGAAGATCATCGACGTGCTGGCCTTCGTGGACGCGGCCGAGATCGACCCGCTGATGTTCTCCAAGGCGTACTACGTCGGTGTCGCCGACAAGGCCGCCGCCAAGCCGTACGCGCTGCTCCGGGACGCGCTGGTCGAGTCCGGACAGATCGCCGTCACCAAGATCGCGCTGCGGACCAGGGAGTCCCCGGCCGTGCTGCGCGTGCACGACGGCACGCTGGTCCTCCAGACCTGCATCTGGCCCGACGAGGTCCGCCCGGCCGCCGGCATCGCGCCGGAGGAGGAGGTCACCGTCCGGCCGCAGGAACTGAAGATGGCGCGTTCGCTGATGGAGACCCTCTCCGAGGACTTCGACCTCGGCCAGCTCCACGACGACTACCAGAAGGCGCTCCAGCAGGTCATCGAGGCCCGGCTGCAGGGGGTCGAGGTGCCGCACGAGGAGGAGCCGGGGGAGGCGCCGGACAACGTGATCGACCTGATGGAGGCGCTGCGCAGCAGCCTCCGGCAGGCCAAGGGGGCGCACCCCGGCCGGGCGGACGGGCGGCCGACGGAGGCCGACGTCAGCACCGAGGGGGCCGTCAGCGCCGATGAGACCTTCGAGGAGAAGCCTGCCCCGCGCAAGCGCGCCGCGGGTACGAAGAAGGCGACTCCCGCCAAGCCCACCGCCGCGGCGGCGCGGAAGGGCACCGCCTCGGCCACGAAGAAGACCGCCGCCAAGAAGACCACGACCCGAAAGTCCACCACCCCACGGAAGGCCTCGTGACCTCCCGCCACCCCGGAGGTGATCCCCGATGGACCTGCTCACCTACAAGGCTCTCGACACCGGCCCGGAAGCTCCGGCTCACCCGAGCCTGGCCCACCGCGCCTGGCACGGCCTGCTCGGCCTCAGCCCGACGGCCGTGGTCCTCCTGGTCGGCCTCTCGCTCGGCCTCGGCGCCGTCGGCGCCCAGGTCACGTCGCTGCCCTGGCTGATCGTCTTCAGCGTCATCTGGGGGGTGACCGTGATCGCCCTGGTCGGCGTGGTGGCCCGCTGGCGGACGCCCGGCCGGGGCCGGCACCGGATGGCCACCTGACGTCCGCCGGGGCGGTCCCCCGCCCGTGATCGCGGGGAACCGCCTCGTGCGGGAGAGTCCCGGGCGGGGGAGGCCGGGGCGGGGCCGCCGCAGGTGCGGGTCAGCCCTTGAACAGGTTGTGGCCGACGTCCGACGGCACGAGCTCCTTCACCGGCGTGCTGTCCCCGTCGGGCACCCGGGCGCCGGGGACCGGCTCGTCGCTCTCGCGGTGCAGCAGCACCACGCCCTGTTCGGCCCAGACCTGCCGGTAGCCGTGGGCGAGCAGCAGCGCGATCCGCTCGGCCTGCTCCACGTCCGACTGGAACGGGAAGGTCCGGGTGTCGGACCGGATCAGGACGTACTCCCGGCCGCGCGGCACGCCGTCGACGAGGACGGTGTCGGTCCGGCCGACCAGCCGGGGCACCACCTGGTTGTCGGCCTCGACCCGGGCGCCGTCGGGGATCTGCCCGGCGCCGCGGACCAGCGCCGCGTTGCTCGCCGAGGGCCGCCAGCCGGCCGGCGTCAGCAGGCTGATCCCGCCCAGCATCACGCTGCTCGCCAGCGAGACGGCCACCACGGCGAGGCCGAGACCGGTACCGGCCCGCCGCCGCAGGCCGCCCCGGGCGTGCAGGCGGCCGAGCGCCTCCAGGGTGGCGGTGAGCAGCACCGGCCAGAGGAAGGCGTCGTAGTGGTGCGCGATCGACCAGTGGTTGGCGTTGTCGGAGAGGACCCGCTCGGCGAGCAGCGGCAGCAGGCAGAGCGTGGTAGCCGAGCGCAGCGGGAGCAGGAACAGGGTGCCGAACAGCCAGAGCACCAGCAGCGGCTTGAGGGTCGCGTTGGTGGCGACCCGGAGCAGCAGCAGCGGGTCGCCGAGCACGTTGGTCAGCGCCGTCCCGGCGTCCGGGCCGATCGGGCCGTAGACCCAGTAGTAGTCCGGCTGCCCGCCCATCGCGGGGATGAGCCACACGATGGCGAGCGCCGAGGCGAGCGGGCCGCCGACCAGCAGCCCGGCGCCGTACAGCAGGCCCCGTCGGTCGCCGGCCCGCTCGCCCTGCCGGTCGCCGCGCGGGCGGTGGCGCCAGAGCAGGACCAGGCCGTAGACGCCGACCAGCAGGCCGAGGTCCTCCTTGGTGGCGCAGAGCAGCGCGGCGGCGAGGGCCGCGGTCCCGTACCGGCGGGCGAGGCCGCGTTCGAGCATCAGCAGGGTGAGCGGGACGGCGAAGGCGACTTCGTGGAAGCCGCCCCGGCCGGCGGCGAGCAGCGGCCAGCCCAGCCCGTACACCAGACCGGCGAGGTCGGCTGCCAGGCGGGCGGCGCGGGTCGCGCGGGTCGCGCCGGGGCCCTCGTCGCGGGCGGTCGCGGAGGCGTCCCCGCCGGGTCCGGCGGCCGGTGCCGACGCGTCGGCCGGTACGGGGGAGGGGAGCCGGAAGCAGTGCACGGCGATGCGGCGGATCAGCGGGACGCCGGCGGCGAGGAGGAGCGCCTGACCGAGGATCAGGGTGCGCGGGTCCTCCCAGATCCAGTAGAGCGGGGCGAGCGCCGCCAGCACCGGTGAGAAGTGGTCGCCCAGGAGCGAGAACTCGGGCGGGAACTCGTGGTGGTAGCTCTTGACCGGCGCGACCGGGAGACCGAAGTGAGCGTAGGCCGCGACACCCTGGTGGAAGATCCCCAGGTCGAAGCCGCCCAGTTGGACCGCCGACCACTGCTGCAGCCCGCAGGCCGCGGTGACCGCTAAGCAGAGGAACGTCAGGACGGCCGTCCGGCGTCCGGAGAGCGCGGCGGTCCGTGGCGCGGGCGGTCGGGAGGCGCGCGGCAGCAGCGGCCGGATCGTACGGGTGGACGGGGTGAGTCCGGTTTCGACTGGCACGTGATCCCTGAAGTGGTCGGAGTCGGAGGCAGGTGGGCCGGGTCCGGCCGGGCCTGCCCGGTGGGGCCGGCCCGGGGCCGGGCCGGACTGCGCGTCGGACCGGGACCGCGGGCCGGTCCCGTCCGACGGCCGGTCAGCCGGTGGTCCCGGCCTGCTCGGTGGCGGTCCGCCGGAGCAGGGTGATGCCGTGCTCGCTGCGGACGACGTGGTAGCCGCCCTGCTTGGCGAGGGCGACCTCCTCGCGTTCGCGGTCGGGCGACAGCGGCCAGCCCATCGGCCGGCCCTCGTCCACCACGATCCACTCGGCGGTCGACCAGTTCTGCGGCCAGCCGAACACGATGACCTCGCAGCGGTTGGTCAGCTGGGGCACCAGCCGGTTGGACGCGGAGACCCGGGCGCCGTCCGGGACGGCGGCCAGGACCGACCGGGCGGCCTCGACCCGCGCCGGGGTGCGCCAGAGTTCGAGGCCGAACAGCTGGCTGAACGCGAAGCCGGGCAGCAGGACGAGCGTGACCGCGAGGCTGACCGGCAGCGCGGCCCGGGCGGCCCGCCGGTGCAGCACCCCGGGGTTGGCGCGGGCCTTCACCAGGACGTCCACGAAGGCGAGAAACACGATCGGCATCAGGACGGCGCTGTAGTGGTAGCCGGTGCCCCAGTAGGCGGGGTTGTTGGAGAGCAGCCGCCAGCCGAGGGTGGGGAGCGCGACCAGCAACAGCGGGGACCGGACGGCCAGCAGCATGGTCGGGGCGAGCAGCAGCAGCACGGTCCGGACCTTCTCGCCCGGGGTGATGAGGTCGAGCGGGAGGGTGAGCAGGTTGCGGCCGCCCGAGCCGCCGCTCAGGTTGTCCCAGTAGGCGAAGCTGCCGCCGGGGCTCATCGCGGGCAGCAGCACCAGCAGTTCGAGCAGCGAGGCGGCCACGCCGAAGGCGACGGCGGCGGCACCGATCCGGCGGTTGCCGCGCCAGAGGATGTACCCGCCGACGGCGGCGACGGTGATGCCGAGGTCCTCCTTGACCAGGACCAGCGGCGCGGCCCAGGCGAACGCCGCCGCCCACCGCTGCTCGCCGAGCGCCGCCACCGAGAAGGCGACCAGCGGGACGGCGAAGCTGATCTCGTGGAAGTCGAAGCCGAGCGCCGAGGCCAGCCCCCAGGAGGCCCCGTAGCCGAAGCCGGTGATCAGTGCGGCGGCGGGCCCGATGCTGCGCAGCGCCCAGCGACTGATCGGCACGGCGGCGACGGCGAGCAACGCGGACTGACCCAGCAGCAGCACCTTGGCGGAGGGCCAGATCCAGTAGAACGGGGCGAGGACGGCCAGGATCGGGGAGAAGTGGTCGCCGAGGAGGTTGAACCCGGGGCCCTTCAGCTCGACGATCGGTCCGCGTCCCTCGGCGTAGCCGCGGACGCCCTGCTCGAAGATACCGAGGTCGTACCCGCTGGTGAGGAGAAGGTCGTGGCGGCGGACGGTAAAGAAGGAATAGACCAGGAATAGGGCGAGGGCGACCGCCCAGGGGATGAATCGCACCCGCCGATCGGCGGGGGGTGATGCGACCGATGGTTCGTCACCCTCCGTCCTTCGATGGAGTGCTGCGGTGAGTGTACTAATGGTCACTGAACATCCCCGTCGTTCCGGGTCGAGTGGTCTGTGCGGCCGATTCTCGCCAGCTGTTCGAGGCGGCGGGCGGGTTCAGCCACGAGCGAACGCCGCCGGGCGTGTCGGCCCCCGGGCGGGCACCGTAACATGGAGGCGCCCTCCCCGGCGATTGAGGCGTCGGGGAGGGCGTTTCATCGATGACCCGTCGTCAGGTCGTGCTGTCGGTCAGCCGGTGACCGGCTGATCGTGGATCAGTTCCACTTCTGGTACGAGCCGCCGTTGCCGCCCAGGGTGTAGACGTTCCCGTTGACGTTGCTGTCCAGGTAGAGCCCGGTGGCGACGTTCTGGTAGGCGTAACCGTTGCCGGCCCAGCTCTTCACCCACTTCTGGTAGTTGCCGCCGTTGCAGCCGAGGGTGTAGGCGTTTCCGGCGCCGTTGCTGTCGAGGCAGAGCCCCGTGGCGAGGTTCCGCAGGGTGTAGGTCGATCCGCCCAGGTCGTTGGCGTACCAGACCTGGTAGGAGCCGCCGTTGGCGGCCAGGGTGTAGACGTTTCCGGCGCCGTTGCTGTCGAGGACACGGCTGGTGGCGAGGTTCGTGAGCGTGACGTAGCCGGAGGCGGCGCTGGCCTGGCCGGAGACCAGGACCGTCATCCCTCCGGCCAGGATCGCCGTCGAGGCGACAAGGGCAGCGGTGCGCTTGGCGAGCTTCATCGCATTTCCTTTCGATGTCGACCGGCCCTCCGGCCGGTCGACATCGAACTTATCCAAGGATTCCCCTTCGCAGGTTTTCCGGATCTCCGGTAATGCCCGGGTTCGGCCACTCGGAATTGGGTGGTCCGGATTTCCGGAGTATGAACGGAATAATTCCCGCCGGTTCGTGGGCGGGTGGAAATCAATATTCGGCGGGTCCGTGCTGAACAGGGGGCCCCGGGGGAGGATGTCATGGCAATGTCAGATAAAAGACGTGAAAGACGCAAACCCGGCGCTGCGGCGCCCCGGGCCGCCGCGCGGGAACTTGGCCGGATCCGGCCGGGGCGGGGCCCCGGCCGGCCGTGCCGGGACCTCAGGCCACCCAGACGGTCGTGACGTTGCAGAACTCCCGGATGCCGTGGCCGGACAGCTCCCGGCCGAAGCCCGAGCGCTTGACCCCGCCGAACGGCAGCGCGGGGTGCGAGGCCGTCATGCCGTTGAAGAACACCCCGCCGGCCTGGATGTCCCGGACGAACCGCTCCTGCTCGGCCGGGTCCTCGGTCCAGACGTTGGAGCTCAGCCCGAACGGGGTGTCGTTGGCCAGGGCCAGCGCCTCGTCCAGGTCGGCGGCCCGGTAGACGGTGGCGACCGGGCCGAAGGTCTCCTCCTGGTGGATCCGCATCGCCGGGGTGATGCCGGTCAGCACCGTCGGCTCGTAGAACCAGCCCGCGTCCAGGCCCTCCGGGCGGCGCCCGCCGCACTCCACCCGCGCACCGTGCGCCCGCGCGTCCTCGACCAGGTCGGCCAGCTCGTCCCGGCCCTGCCGGCTGGCCAGCGGGCCGACCTCGGTGGCCTCGTCCATCGGGTCGCCCACCCGCAGGGCCCGCATCGCCGCGGTGAAGCCGGCGGTGAACCGCTCGTAGACGTCGGCGTGCGCGATGAAGCGCTTGGCGGCGATGCAGGACTGGCCGTTGTTCTGCGCCCGGGCCCGGACGGCGGTGGCGATCGCCGCGTCCAGGTCGGCGCTCGGGAGCACCACGAACGGGTCGCTGCCGCCCAGCTCCAGCACCGCCTTCTTCACCTCGTCGGCCGCGGTGGCCGCGACCGCCCGCCCGGCCGGCTCGCTGCCGGTGAGGGTCACCGCCGCCACCCGGGGGTCGCGGATCACGCCCTCCACCGCACCGGAGCCGATCAGCAGGGTCTGGAAGCAGCCCTCCGGGAACCCGGCCCGGCGGAACAGCTCCTCCAGGGCGACCGCCGTGCGCGGCACGTTGGACGCGTGCTTGAGCAGGCCGACGTTGCCCGCCATCAGGGCCGGTGCGGCGAACCGGACCACCTGCCAGAGCGGGAAGTTCCACGGCATCACCGCCAGCACCGCGCCCAGCGGCCGGTACCGGACGTAGGCGCGGGCGGCACCGGAGTCGGCCACGTCGGCCGGGTCCGGATGCTCGTCGGCGAGCAGCGCCTCCGCGTGCTCGGCGTACCAGCGCATCGCCTTCGCGCACTTCGAGGCCTCGGCGCGGGCGGCGGTGAGCGGCTTGCCCATCTCCTCCGTCATGGTCCGGGCCACCGCTTCGAGGTCCTGGTCGAGCAGGTCGGCGGCCCGCCGGAGCAGGTCGGCCCGGTACGGGAAGGAGCTGGTGCGGTAGCTGCGGAACGCCTCCTCGGCGCGGGCCAGCCGGCGCTCCACGCCGGCGGCGTCCAGCGGCTCGAAGGTCTCCAGGGTCTCGCCGGTCGCGGGGTTCACGCTTGCGATGGGCACGGGGGCACTCCCAGGGGTGCGTGGGCGGGTGGTTCCGGGGTCTGCCCCTCACCCTCGCCGACACCCCCCGTGCGGACGCGCCATGACCGCCCGGCGTGTCCCGCCGGGCGGTCGGCCCGCGGTGGTCGCCGCGGCGTCGGCGGGCTCAGTCCGGCAGCGACTCCACCCGGGCCGCCGCCTCCCGCGCGCGGGCGCCGGCCCTGGTCCGGCCGGCCGTGATCAGGCGGTTCGGGAAGCGGTGCAGGTACTCCGCCTCCAGCTGCCCGGTCCGCAGGGTGTGCCGCTTCAGCGCATCCTCCGAGCCGTACAGGAACGTCTCGTGGCGGGTCCGGTGCAGCTGTTCCAGCTCGTGCAGCAGCGTGTCGTTGCCCAGGGCGTGCGGGGAGATGCCCTCCGGCCTGGGGTGCGGGGTGTCGGGGTGCTGCATGTGGTCAACCTCCTCGGCGGAAGCCCCCCGCCTAGCCGGTGCCCCGCCGCGGGGCCCGGTACACCCGTTGGCGAGGGGTTGCGCGACGGCTCCTCCGGTGCTCCGCGGAGCGTCCCGCCGATCGTGCCGATCCGGGCGGCCGGGGCGGCCGGCCAGGGGTGACCGGCTGCCCGAAGAGGGGTGGGCGGATCGTAGGATGAAACCTTCGCATGCTTACCACTCACCCTGAACAGGCACTGATGTCACTCCCCAAGGCCGAACTCCACCTGCACATCGAAGGCACCCTGGAGCCCGAGCTCGCCTTCGCGCTCGCGGCCCGCAACGGCGTCACCCTGCCGTACGCGGACACCGAGGAGCTGCGCCGTGCCTACGCGTTCAGCGACCTGCAGTCCTTCCTCGACCTCTACTACGCGCTGATGGCCGTGCTGCGGACCGAGGAGGACTTCACCGACCTCGCCGCGGCCTACCTGGCCCGGGCCGCGGCCCAGGGCGTCCGGCACGCGGAGATCTTCTTCGACCCGCAGGCGCACACCGCCCGGGGCGTCCCGCTCGCCGTGGTGGTGGACGGCCTCGGACGGGCGCTGGACCGGAGTGCCGAGCGCCACGGCATCAGCACCAGGCTGATCATGTGCTTCCTGCGGGACGAGTCCGCCGAGTCCGCGCTGGAGACCTTCGAAGCCGCCCGCCCCTGGTTCGGCGAGCGGATCACCGGCATCGGGCTGGACTCCGCCGAGGTCGGCCACCCGCCCGCCAAGTTCCGCGAGGTCTACCGGCTCGCGGCCGAGGCCGGACTGCACCGGGTCGCGCACGCCGGGGAGGAGGGCCCCGCCGCCTACATCACCGAGGCCCTGGACGTGCTCGGCGTCGAGCGGATCGACCACGGCCTGCGCTGCCTGGAGGACCCGGAGCTGGTCGACCGCCTGGTGCGCGAGCGGATCCCGCTCACCCTCTGCCCGCTCTCCAACGTCCGCCTCCGCTGCGTCGACACCCTCGCCGACCACCCGCTCCCGGCGATCCTCGACGCCGGGCTGCTGGCCACGGTCAACTCCGACGACCCCGCCTACTTCGGCGGCTACGTCGGCGACACCTACGAGGCCCTGGCCGAGGCCCTGCACCTCGACCGGGAGACCCTGCGGCTGCTCGCCGCCAACTCCTTCCGGGCGGCCTTCCTGACGGAGGAACGGCGGGCGGAGCTGCTGGCCGAGGTGGCGGCGTACGAGTTCCCGGACGGCGACGCCTGACCTGACCTCCCGGGGAGGTCCGGGGCGGCGCCGCCCGGGAGACGGGCTCAGTGCCCGGCCGCGCCGCCCGGTCCGGCGACCCGGGCGCGCAGCGCGTCCAGGTGGTGGAGGGACTTCAGGACCTCCTGCTGGTCCACGCCGAAGTCGATGAGGCAGGCGATCTCGTCGACGCCCATCGCCGACAGCCGGCGCACCACCTCCGCGCCGTCGTCGACGGTGCCGAACAGGCCGACGTCGGAGAAGAGGCGGTCGAAGGACCGGGCGAGCAGGAAGTCCCGGTCCCGGGTCGGTATCCGGTCCACCGAGAAGCCGTCCGCCCCCGGGGCGGCCGGGCCCGAGGACTGGAGGTCCATCGAGCTGCGAAGGAAGTCGGTGAGCGGCTCGCGGACCAGCTCGCGGATGCGCTCGCGGTCCTCGCCGAGCATGGTGTGCAGCATCAGCACGACGTGGCCGCTCGCCGGGTCGTGGCCCTCCTCCGCCAAGGCCTCCCGGTAGGTGGCGATGTTGCGCTCCAGCGCGTCGTGCTCCTGGCCGAGCTGGTGGGTCAGCACGCCCGCGCCCAGCCGCCCCGCGATCCGGAAGGTCTGCGGGGAGCCGGCGGCCGTGATCCAGATCGGCAGCTCGGGCTGCACCGGGCGCGGGAAGAGCCGGACGGCGCGCCGCTCGCCCTCGGCGCCGTCGAACTCGACCTCCTCGCCGCGCCACAGCCGCTGCACCGTGCGGGCCGTCTCGACCATGATGTTCTTGCGGTCCTGGAAGTTCTCCGGCTGGAGCACGAAGTCCCGGACGTGCCAGCCGGAGGCGAACGAGACGCCCACCCGGCCGCCGGAGAGGTTGTCGACGGCGGACCACTCCTCGGCGATCCGGATCGGGTGGTGCAGGGGGGCGACCACGCTGCCGGCCCTGATCCCCACCCGCTCGGTCACCGCGGCCAGCGCGGCGCTCGTCAGTGAGGGGTTGGGGAACTGCCCGCCCAGGCGGTGGAAGTGCCGCTCGGGGGTCCACACCGCACGGAAGCCGTGGGTGTCGGCGAAGCGGGCGCTCTCCAGCAGCAGCTGGTACCGGTCCCCGTCGGTGGCGGTGTCGGCGAAGAAGAAGAGGCTGAGGTCCATCGGTCCATTCCTCGGGGTCAGGACGGCGGGCCGGCCGCCCGGGCGGCCGGCCCGCCGTGCGCGTCAGTGCGCTGCGGCGCCGGTCCCGCCCGCAGCATGGGCGATCGCCACGCACACCACCAGGCCGCCCTGGTGACTGAGCGACAGGTCGATCCGGTCGATCCCGGCCTGTTCGGCGACCGTCCTGGCGCCGCCGCTGAGCCGGACCTCCGGCGCCCCGTGGGCGTCGGCGAGGACCTCGATCTCCCGCCAGCCCAGCCCCTGGCCGAGCCCGCGGCCGAGGGCCTTGGCGGTGGCCTCCTTGGCGCAGAACCGGCCGGCCAGGTACTCCTCGCGGCGCGGGCCGGTGAGCCCGTCCGCGCGGGCGAGCTCGGTCGCGGAGAAGACCATCCGCCGTCCGCCGGGGTGGGCGGCGATCCGGGCGAACCGGGCGATCTCCAGCAGGTCGATGCCGATCCTCACGGCTGCCCGCCCGTCCGGCCGCCCCCGCGGACGAGGGCGCGCGCGACGTGCAGGCGCTGGATGTCGCTGGTGCCCTCCATGAACTCGAAGGCGTTCACGTCGCGGGTCCACTTCTCCAGCAGGGGGTGGTCGGCCTGGGCGGCCGGGCCGAGCGAGCGGACCGCCCAGCGGGCGGCCTCCCGGGCGGCGGCCACCGCGGCGATCTTGGCCTGACTGGGGAGCCGGCCGTCGTCCCGGTCCCGGTCCAGGGCGGCCCCGGCCCGGTAGACGAGGTCGCGGCAGGACTCCAGCCGGGCCGCGACCTCGTCGAGGCCCGGCGCGCCCGGCCGCTCGGCGCGGACGAGGTCCACGCAGGCCAGCCCGGTCCCGACGGCGAGCGCGGCCACCTGGGGGCGGACCGTGTTGAACACCCGCACGGCCCCCCACAGGCCGCGCCGGGTGGGCGGCAGGTGCCGGGCCAGCAGGCGTTCCTCCGGCACGGCGACGCCGTCGAGCCGGATCTCGGCGAGTGCCGCGCCGCGCAGGCCCACCATGGGCAGCGCCCGCCCGTCGAAGCCGGGGTCGGCGGCCTCGACCAGCGCGGCCCGGATCGACAGCGGCCCGCTCCCGGTCCGGGCGAAGACCACGCCGACCGCGCCGCGGGCGCCGTTGCCGATGTACTTCTTCGTGCCGTGCAGCCGGTACAGGCCGGGGTCCTCGCGCCTCAGCGCGGTCTCCATCCCGGCGGCGTCGCTGCCCCGGCCCGGCTCGGTCACCGCGAAGAACGCCCAGGTGGCGCCGTCGGCCACCGCGCGGTGGAACCACTCCTGCTGCCCGTCGTCGCCGAGCTGGTCGACCAGGATCCCGGTGAGGCTGGGCCCGGGAGCGGCCAGCACCATCCCCGCGTCGCCGTGGGCGAGTTCGACCATCCAGACGAGGGTGTCCAGGGACGACCCGGTGGAGTAGCCGAAGGGGCCGACGCGCAGGGGTTCGCCGCCGAACCGTTCCGGGGTGGTGCACCGGCGGATCAGGTCGAAGGCGGCGGTCTTGAGGTGCGGTCCCGTTCCGTGCGGGTCCGCGTCGAGGGCCATCGCGTGCGCGCGCAGCTCGCCCGCCGTCTCGGCGGCGGCGCCGCGCAGCGCCCTGAGCCGTTCGTCGAGTTCGACCACGGTCACCGGTCTCCTTCCGCGGTGCTCGGCCGGGCCAGCCAGAGGTCCGCGGTGAGCGCGGACAGGTGGAGGCTGCGCGCCGGATGATCGGTGAGGTAGCCCTCGGCGCCGAACAGGCGGGTGGCCGCCCAGCCGGCCTCGGTCAGCCGCTCGTGGCGGGCCCAGACCGCTCCGGCCGGGGCGTCCTGGTCGGCGGCGGCCTCCCGGACGGCCCCGGACCAGGCCAGCTCGGCCTCGGTGGCCACGTCGGCCAGCGATCCGCCGACGAACTGGTGGTCGATCAGCGGGACGCCGCCGAAGCGCCGGGCCGACAGCCGCTCCACGGCCGCGTCGAGCAGCCCGGAGAGCACCCCGATCCGGACGGCGGTCAGGGCGGTGGCGGTACGGCCGGTCAGCCCGGGGCCGGGCCCGGTGCCCGGGGTGTCCGCCGCGAAGCGGACCAGGGCGAGCCCGTCGAGGGCCGCGAACGGGTGGGGCAGCACCTCGGTGCCGCCGGGGCCGTCCGTCCCGGTCGGCAGGACGGCCGGCAGGACGGCGACGCCGCCGGGGGCCGTCGCCGCCACGTCGACGCCCTCGAGTACGGCGGCCAGTCCGGCGGCCAGGCCGCCCTCGCGGCCGAGGTCCCGGTAGCGGGCCAGGTCGGTGGAGGTCCGGTTCACGCGGCGGCTCCCGGGCGCAGCCCGGCCTGGAACAGCCGGCCGGAGTGCGGGTCGTAGTCGGCGATCACGGTGTACCGGTCCGGCGTCCAGTGCTCGGCGAGGGCCGCCCAGGCGCTGGTGCAGAGGCGGTCGGCCGCCCCCTCCACCAGGTCGCACGAGGCCCGCAGGGCCGGGTCGAGCCGGTCGGCGAGCATCCGGCCGGCCACGATCCTGACCCCGGGCGCCTGCCGGGCCAGTTCGCCCAGCGCCGTGTTCGGGTCGACGGACCGCTCGGTCACGAAGTCGAGCTCCGCGTCGCCGGGCGCCGTTCCGTCCCCCGCAGGTCCGTCCCCCGCCGGTCCGCCGGCCTCCGCGTCCGGGCCGGCCGTGTGCACCAGCACCGCGCAGTCGTCGCCGGGCCGGGTGTCGGGGTCGGCGTAGGGCAGCGTGGACTGGTCCAGGACGAGTACGGCGCCCTCGGCCAGGCCGCCGGTCCGACGCAGGCCGGCGAGGATCCGCAGCGCGGTGAAGGGGGCCCCCACGCCCTGGCCGGCCACCGAGAAGACCTCGGGGCCGCCCGGGCACCGCTCGGCCAGGTAGCAGCCCGCCACCTCGACGACGCTCAGGTCGGGCAGGTGGTAGGCGAGCACGAGCCTGTCCAACGGGGGCAGCGGGTGCTCCAGGCCGTCGAGCAGCTCCCGCGCCATGTCGGTGAAGCTGTTGCCACCGCCCCGCGCGTGGCGCTCGTGGTCGGGTTCCTCGCCGAAGGAGGCGAGGAAGTCCGTCATGAACCTCAGCTCGGTCCCGGCCAGCCGGGCCGGCCGCCGCCCGGGGAAGGCCCGGGCGGTCGGCCGGCTCAGCCGCAGGGCCGCGGGGCCGGCCGGGCGGGCGGCCGTGCGCGGCCCGCCCCACGTCGTCTCCGGCATCGGTCAGTGCGCCGGCTCTTGCCCGGCGGACAGGTTCGCGTCGATGTACTCGGTCAGTGCGCCGACCGTCTCGAAGACCTCCGGGGTCAGCTCGTCCGGGTCGATCTGCAGGCCCAGCGTGTCCTCCAGGGCCATCAGCAGCTCGATCACGCTGGTGGAGTCGAGGGCCAGGTCGCTGAAGAGCCGGGTGTCCGGGGTGAGTTCGGGCAGGTCCTTCTTCAGGACGGCGGCGAGCGCGTCCCGGAGTGCGTCGGTCGTGGTGATGTCGTCGGTGGTCAAGATCGTCTCAGCTCCTTCGTGATGTGCTTCGGTGTCGCGTCGTGCGGTGTCGTGCGGTGTCGTGAGGCGTTGTGCGGTGGCGTGAGGCGTCCGGGGTGTCCGCGGTGCGGTGCCGCGCCCCGCCGGTGCCGGTGGCCGTGACGCCGGGTCAGTCGAGCCGGCCGGCCCGGCCCAGCTCGGGATCGGTCGCCTGCTTGGCGAGGATGTCCTCGACCGAGTCCCGGTGACGCACCAGGTACGAACGGCCGCGCAGCACCACGACCTCGGCGGGGTAGCCGTGGCTGAGGAAGTACACGGGCGAGGCCGAGGGCCCGTACGCGCCCGACTTCAGCACCCCGACGAGGTCGCCGGGCCGCAGCTCGGGCAGGGTCACGGCCTTGGCGATGGTGTCGTTCGGCGTGCAGAGCGGACCCGCGATGTTCCACGGACCGGTCTCCTCGGCCGGGTCGGCCGTCCGGGAGAGCAGCCCGATCGGGAAGTTGCGCTTGACGAACGACCCGATGCCCACGGCGGCCATGTGGTGGTGGGTGCCGCCGTCCGCGACCGCGAAGTTCTCGCCCATGGACTGCTTGGTGTAGCGCACCCGCATCAGGTAGGTGCCGCCGAGCGCCGTCAGGTACCGGCCGGACTCCATGATCAGCCGGGTGTCCGGGTGCGCCGAGGCGAACCGGTCCAGCAGCGGGTTGAGGTCCTTCGCCAGTGCGGCCGCGTCGAGTTCGTGCTCGCCCTCGAAGTAGGCCGCGCCCAGGCCGCCGCCGATGTCCACCGCGTCCAGCCGGATCCCGGTGGCCTGCGCGATCCGCTCCGCGAGGTCCAGGATGTAGGTGGTGTTCTTCACGACCACCTCGGCGTCGAGGATGCGCGTGCCCAGGTAGACCTGGACGCCGGCCACGTCGGCGTGCCGGTACTCCGACAGGGCCGGTCCTGCGGCGAGGACGGCGGCCTCGTCGATGCCGAACTGGCGGGGCTTGCCGCCCATGGTCAGCCGTGAACCGGCGATGGCGAAGGCCGGGTTGACGCGGAGCAGCACCCGCTGGCGCACGCCGTGCGCCTGCGCCGTCCGGTCGATCAGGTCGAGCTCGGCGAGGGACTCGCAGACGATCGCGTAGATCCCGGCCCCGACGCAGGCGTCGACCTCCTGCTCGCTCTTGCCGGGCCCCAGGAAGACCACGTCGAACGGGTCGGTCCCGGCCTCCAGCACCAGCCGCAGCTCGGCGAGGGAGGATACCTCGGCGCGGGCGCCCGCCGAGTGCAGGACGTCGTAGACGCCCCGGTTGGGGTTGGACTTGAGCGAGAAGAAGACCTCCAGCGAGGGGTGCAGGGCCGCCCGCAGGGCGGCGAGGTTGGCGACCAGCCAGTCGCCGTCGTACACGTACGTCGGGGTTCCGTACTCCGCGGCGATGCCGCTCCAGTCGATCTCGTCGCTCACGGCTTGGCCACCATTTCCTTCAGCAGGGTCTCCGTCCGCTCCCGGGTGCGCCGCACGTCCTGCTCGTCGTCGCCGACGCAGACCGCGTAGAGGCGGCCGTAGGGCTTGCCGCCGGCCAGGAGGGTCGCGTTCAGGGTCGCGAAGTTGTTGATCAGTACGCCGCGCGCGCCGTCGGCGGCGTGGTCCGCGCCGTCGAGGAGCAGCTCGCCGAGGGCGGCCCGCACCTCGTCGAAGCCGTGCACCCGGGCGGGCTGCAGGTCGAAGGTGGTGGCGAGCGCGAACTGCCCGTCCCGGATGAGGCGTTCGGCGATCCGGTTCTGGTAGGTCGCCATGTTGAACCGGGCGTTGATCTCCAGGCAGGGGTAGAGCGTGCCGTCCGCGGCGAGCAGCGCGTCCACGCCGGCCAGCCCGAAGTACCCGGCCGCCGCGAGCTCCTTGCCGATCACCTCGGCGGCCGTCCGCAGCTCGTCGACCTGGTCGGTCCGCAGCGCCGGCGGGAAGACGTGTCCGCGGTGGACGCCGTTCTCGGTCAGCGCGGTCTTCACGGTCTCGAACCGGACCTCGCCGCCCCGGCCGACGACGAACTGGTAGTTCAGGTCGGCCTGCTTCTCGATCCAGCGTTCCACGACCACCGAGACGCGTCGGTCGGTCCCGGCCCGGCGGGCGATCATCCGCAGCAGCTGTTCGGCCCGCTTCGGTTCGTCGAGCACGACCATGCCGCGCCCGGAGACGCCGAGCGACTCCTTGACCACCACGCGGGAGCCGCCCTCGACCAGGTGGGTGTCGAGCGCCTCCTCCAGCTCGCCCAGGGTCCGGCAGACCGAGCCCGGGACGGCGGTCAGCCCGGAGGCGTCCACCAGCTCGCGACTGAAGATCTTGCCGTTGACGTGCTTGCAGACGGCGGCGGTCGGACCGGCCAGCGGCAGGCCCGCGGCCAGCGCGAGACGCTCCTCCTCCTCCGAGATGCCCAGCGGCATCAGGTAGGTGCGGCCGTCGGCGAGCGCGCGCAGGGACTCCAGCAGCCGGGGCGAGTCCAGGGCGTCCTCGGTGACCGACCGCTCCGGCCGGTTGAGGTCCACCGTCAGATGGACCCCCTCGGCCGCGCCCAGGGCGCGCAGGTAGGCGGCGTAGCCGGGGTCGACGGCCTCCTTCAGCACCACCACGTCGTGCTCGTCGGCCAGCAGGACGCCGACCTCCTCGATCCGGTTGACCGTCGCCGAGGAGAACGACAGGCCGGTGCCGGGCAGCCTCGGCTCGCCCACGCCCCAGACGCGTTCGACCTCGAAGTTGTTCAGGTACACGAAACGGGCGGTCGGATCCCCGACCAGCGCGCTCTTCAGCCGGGCGGTGAAACCGCCGGCGGGTGCCGGGTCGTGTGCGGCAGTCATGTCACTCCTCTCTGGCTGCGGTCCCGACGACCGCGGCGGCGAAGGTCCCGCCCTGGCCGGCGGAGACCATGAGCACGGTCTCGCCCGGCCGCACCGCGTTCTCGGCGCGCGCCGTCGAGAGGTTCATGAAGGGGTCCGCACAGAAGCAGTGGCCGGTCCGCGGGACGTTCTCCAGGTAGATCCGCTCCAGCGGGAGGTCCAGGATCCGCGCCGTCGTGCTCCACGAGTACCGGTTGACGTTGTGCGGCAGGACGAGGTCGATGTCGTCGAGTCCGAGACCGGCGGCGTGCACCGCCTCCTGCATGATCTCGGCCAGGGTGGGCGTGTACGCCAGGCGGTAGCGGCGCTGGAGTTCCTCGTCCATGTTCCCGGCCTGGTGGAACTCGCCGAGGGTGCGGTGCGCCACGCTCAGGACCGCGTCCCCCGGCCCGTCCAGCGCGGCCAGCACCCCGGCGGTGGCGTCCCCGAGGACGGACGTCCCCGGGATGTGCTGCATCACGGGGGAGAGGCCCTTCTCGCCGAGCAGGACCAGCGCGGTGCTCCCGGCCGGCTCGGCCGCGAGCAGGGCCTCGACGACCGGCAGCGCGGCGAGGGAGATCGCACAGCCCTGGTGGGACATCGAGAACGCGCCCGCCCCGCCGAGGTCGAGCTTCTCCCGCAGCACGTCCATCCAGCGCAGGCCGGGCGGGGCGACGTGCTGGACGGTGTGCGCGTGGACCAGGTGCCGGACCAGCGAGCGGTCCTCGCCGGCCAGGACCTCCTGGCCGATCGTGAGCAGCATGTCGAGGGTCGACAGGCCCTCGGCGGTGACGATCCGCTCCAGCCCCAGGAACCTGGTGAGCAGCCGGATCTCCGCCTCGGAGACCTCCAGCGACGCGCGCAGGTCCGCGACGGCGGTGCTGTGCTCGGGGATGAAGGGGACGACCTTACGCAGGTACAGCACGGCGTCCCCCTCCCCACGCTCCGCTCCCCGGCGTCCGGGTGCCCCGGCCGGCCGCCGCCCCACGGGTCTCAGCCGGCGTCACGGCACCACTCCAGGACGGCCATGGCGCTGTGGAGCTTGTTCTCGGCCTGGTCGAAGGCGATGCTCACCGGGCCGTCCAGCACCTCGGCGGTGACCTCCTCGCCGCGGTGGGCGGGCAGGTCGTGCAGGAACACGGCCTTCGGCGAACGGGCCATCAGCTCCGCCGTCACCTGGAAGGGCGCGAACACCTGCCGCCAGTCCGGGTCGGGCTTGCTGGTCCCGGTGGTCTGCCAGCGCGTGGTGTACACCGCGTCGAAGTCGGCGGGGCCGTCGTCGAGGTCGTGCCGCTCGGTCACCGTGGACCCGTGCCCGGCGGCCAGCTCCCGGGCGCGTTCGAGCACGGCGCCGGACAGGCCGTAGCCGGGCGGGGTGCGCAGCTCCAGCCGCACGCCCCGGTAGCGGCTCAGCCCCAGGGCGAGCGCCGCGGCCGAGTTGTTCCCCTCGCCGACGTACAGCACGCTCAGCCCGTCCACCGCGCCGAACCGCACGGCGAGCGTGGTCAGGTCGGTCAGCCCCTGGGTCGGGTGCTCCTCGGCGCTCATCGCGTTGACGACCGACATCCGGCGCTGGGACGCCCAGGCGCGCATCTCGGCGGGGTCGCCGGCGGTGCGGGCCACCAGGACGTCCAGCATCCGGGCCATCACCCGGCCGGTGTCCTCGGTGGTCTCCCCGGTGTTGAGCTGGAGGTCGTCCGGGCCGTAGGTGACCAGCCCCGCACCGAGCCGCAGCGCGCCGGCCGAGAACGCGGTGCGGGTGCGGGTCGAGGTCTTGCGGAAGTAGACGCCGACGACGTCGCCGGCGAGCGCGGTGTTCCCCACGCCCTCCCCGGCCGCCGCCCGGCGGGACAACCGCGCGCCGCGGTCGACGACCGCCCGCAGGTCCGCGTCGGACAGGTCGTCGAGTGAGATCAGGTGCCTGCCGGTGCGCTTCGTCATGGTCGGGCCGTCCTCCGTCCGGGCCGCAGGGCGGCCGTCGCTCACCATCGTTCGACCTCGGCGAAGAAGTCCGGCACGTCCTGGACCCCTCCGTCCTCCCGGCCGATCCGCAGCACCTCGTGGCCGACCGCGAGGTCGAGCGCGCCGAGTCCGAACGGCGAGAAGATCCGCGGCCTGTCCCGGCCGAGCGGCAGCTCGCCGAGGACGAGCTGGGCGATCGTGCCGTCGATGAAGTCGCGGTGCCCGAACTTCTCCACCGCCAGGTGCGGCGAGGTCCCGGCGTTGAGGCAGTGCTCGACGTCGTCGAGGACGTTGTGCGAGGCGGCGACCAGCTCGGGGCCGATGTCGCGCAGCGAGATGTTGAGCACGGTCTGGCCGGGGGCCAGGGCGCCCGGCTCCACGATGTACGGGGCGGCGGCGGTCGTCGCCAGGACCACCACGTCGGCGCCGTCCACGGCCTCGGCCAGGGTGGTGTGCGCGGAGGCCCGGTAGCCGAGCGCCTCGGCGTGGCCGGCGGACTTCCGCGCGTACTCCTCGACCCGGTCGTGGACCGCGACCCGGTCGAAGGACCAGCCGAGCGCGTGGAAGAACTCCAGGATGTTGCGGGAGATGACGCCCGCGCCGACGACCGCGAGCCGGCCCGCGGCGCGCGAGCCGTGCAGCTGCTCGGCGCCGAGCACGGCCGAGGCCGCGGTGCGCGCCGCGCTGATCTGCGCCGCCTCCAGGCACGCGAAGGGGTAGCCGGTCTCCAGGTCGTTGAGCAGCAGGACGGCCGAGGCCCGCGGGATGTTGCGGGCGACGTTGCCGGGGAAGCTGCCGATCCACTTGATGCCGGCCACGCCGTCGGTCGGGCCTGCCGCGCCGTCGCCCGGTCCGTCCTGCGGACCGCCGCTCCCGCGCAGCGCCGCCGGCAGGGCGATGATCCGCGCGTCGGGCTTCTCGGGGAACCGCAGGAAGTAGCTGTTCGGGTTGATCGTCGCGCCGCGGTGGTGCGCCAGATAGGTCTCCCGGACCCGGGCGAAGATCTCGGGTCGGGACGTCTCGATGATGGCGCGGATGCTCTTCCCGCCCATCACCTGGAAGGTGAACATCGGTCAGTTCCTCACCGTCGTCAGCTCGGACAGGTCGTCCGCCGGATCATGGAGGCAGTCCGGGCCGAACTTGTCGGCCACCCAGGAGTCGTCGTAGATGGTGCGCGCGTAGCGCTCGCCGAGGTCCGGCGAGATGGCCACCACGCGGGAGCCCTCCGGAAGCCCGGGCGCCCGCCGCAGCACGGCCCGCACCACCGACCCGGTCGAACCGCCGCCGAACAGCCCGTACCGCCGGGCCAGCCAGCGGCAGGTCCGGACGGTCTCGGCCTCGGAGACCAGGACCACGTCGTCGACGAGCTCCGGGCGGAAGATCTCCGGCCGCCGGCTCGCCCCGATCCCGGGGATGTGGCGCGGCGCCGGCACGCTGTCGAAGTTGACCGAGCCGACCGCGTCCACCGCGATGATCCGGGTGCCCGGCGAGTGCCGGCGGAAGTGCTGGATGCAGCCCATCAGCGTGCCGGAGGTGCCGGTGCCGACGAACAGGTAGTCGATGTCCGGGATCTCGGCGGTGATCGCCGCGGCCGTGCACCGGTCGTGGACGGCCCAGTTCGCCGGGTTCGCGTACTGGTTGAGCCAGACGAGCCCCGGGTCCACCGCCAGCCGTTCGTGGATGTAGGCGATCCGGCCGCCCAGGTAGCCGCCGCCGGCGTCCGGCCGGTTCACCTCGACCACCTCGGACCCGAGGGCCCGGATGATCTCGGTGCTCAGCGCCGGGGTGTTGGGGTCGGTGACGCAGAGGAAGCGGTACCCCTTGGCGGCGGACACCATCGCGAGCGCGATGCCGAGGCTGCCGGAGGAGGACTCGATGAGACTGCACCCGGCGCGGACGACCCCGCGCCGCTCGGCGTCCTCGACCATGCTCAGCGCGGTCTTCAGCTTGATCGACCCGGCGGGATTGAGACCCTCTATCTTCAGATAGAGATCGATATTCTTGGCCGCGCCGCCGAGATGCAGGAAGACATTGTCCTGGATCATCTCGTACGCGTTTTCATAGATCAATGCTCGTCAACCCCCAATCGGATAGTTCAAGGCCGGTCCGTGAATTCGCCTGTCGCCCGTTTTCCCGAATCTGCGGGCAGCCCGATCACCACGGGCAGCACGACCAAAGCGTAGGAGTCGCCCCTGCGGGGGGACAGGCAACTGCCCGGCAGCTTCCGACAGGCAGGAAAGTTGCCGTTCCGATTCCTTGTCGCATGCCACGGGCCCGTGCCGTACTTGAGCCATGATTCGGAGGAATTCCACGCTCGCGTCCGGCGGTGAGCTGACCCTCGGCCAGGAGGCACTCTGGCTGATACAGAATCTCGAACCGGACTGCGCCGCCTACAACGTCACCGCGGCCCTGAGCCTGGACTTCCCGGTGGACGTCGCGGTGCTGGAGTCGGCCGTCCGCGCGACGGTCTCCGGCCACCGGCTGCTCGACTCGGTGTTCCGCTCCGACGCGGTCGGCCGGATCCGCCGCCACGGGGGAGCGGCCGCGCGGACGGACACCCTCCTGGAGGTGCACGAACTCGACCTCGGCCCGGAGGAACTACGGCACCACGCGCTGGAGTTGACGCGCCGCCCGTTCCGCCTCGACCGGGATCCGCCGGTCCGTGTCGCCCTGCTGCGCCCCCGCGGCGGCCCGGACGTGCTGATCGCCGTGGCCCACCACATCGTCGCGGACAACGTCTCCCAGTTGCTGATCTGCCGCGAGGTCCTCTCGCGGTACGCGGCGCTCGCGGCGGGTGCCGAACACACCGCCCCGGACGACGGAGCCGTGTTCGAGGAGTTCGCGCGGCAGCAGCGCGCGTACCTGGAGTCCCCGCGGGCGGACCGGGCCCGGCAGTACTGGCAGCGCGAACTCGACGGCGTGGCGCGGCACACCGCGCTGCCCGCCGACCTGCCGAGGCCCGCCGTCTACCGGTCCGAGGGCGCGGAGACCGATCTCGCCCTGCCGCCCGACCTGGTGGCCGGCCTCGGCGAGGCGGTGGCCGCGCGCAACGTGACCACCTTCGCCTTCCTGGTCTCGGTCTTCGAGGTCCTGCTCTACCGGTTCGGCGGGCAGACCGACTTCCTCCTCGGCTACCCGGTGACCCAGCGCAGGGGCGAGGACGGGCGCGAGGCGATCGGCTACTTCGTCAACACCCTGCCGCTCCGGGCGCGGCTCGACCCCGACGACTCCTTCGACGCCGTCCTGCGCGGGACCGCCGCCGGACTGTGGCGGGGCCTGATGCACCGCGACTACCCGTTCGCGCTGCTGCCCCGGATCGTGGACCTGCCGCGCGACCCCGGCCGGCCCGGGCTGGTCCCGGTGCTGTTCGTCCTCAACGAGCCCGCCGAGGCGGACCCCATCGCGGCCGCGCTCGAACCGGGCCGGTACGTGGAGCACGCCGGGCTCCGCGTCGCGGAGTACTACCTGCCGCAGCAGCACGGCCAGTTCGAGCTGACCCTCCAGGTGACCCGGCGGGCCGCGACCGTGCAGGCGAAGCTCAAGTACAACACCTCCCTGTTCACCGAGCACACCGCCAGGCAGCTGGCCGCGGACTACCTGGCCCTGCTGCGCTCGGCCGTCGCAGGCACCCTTCCCGCCGCCCTGCGCGATCTGCGCGGGCTGCCGGAGGACCGGCGGCGGCCACCGATCCCCGGAAGCGAGAGTGGAACGATGAAGAGCACGAGCAGCGGCACCGCACGTGCCGAGCGCATCGCGCGGATCCGTGACGTCGCGGTCGCGGTGTTCTCCGTGGCACCCGAGGCGGTCGAGGCGGCCGACTCCTTCGAGGCCGACCTGGGAGTCGACTCCCTGCTCGCCGTCGAGTACACCGTCGAGCTGGAGAAGGCCTTCGACGTCGCCCTCCACGTGAACGAGATCCCCGAGCTGATGGCCGGCCTGGACCGCGCCTACGAGGTGATCGCCGGAAAGGCCGGCTGGTAGGCACCTCGGCGCCCCACGACCCTGCACGTCACCGCACCACCGGGCACGACCCCGCCGCACGGTGCACCCCGCGCACCGCGCGCACCCGGTGCACCCCGCGCATTCCGCGCACCCCGCGCATTCCCAAAGGAGCGTGACTCTCACGATGGCAACCACGATCGCCGGGCACGGGCTCGGCGCACCCGGCACCGAGGGCCCCGACGGCGGCGCGCCGGACCGGCTGGAGCAGCTGACCGCGGCCGGCTGGGTGCTGCCCACCGGGGTACCCGGACTGCTGGGCTTCACCGCGAAGTTCGAGTCGGTACTGACCCGGCTCCAGACGGAGCTGACCGCGGTCGACCCCTCGGCCTCGTCGGGCCCGGCCTGGTACCCGCCGGTCGTCCCCCGCGCGAACATCGACCGCGCCGAGTACGCCGAGTCCTTCCCGCAACTGCTCGGCACCGTGCACGCCCTGCGGGTCGGCGGGGCGTCCGAGGAGGGCCGGGCCGCCGACCGGGCGCCCGGATCGCGGGCGGAGACGGACGTCGTGCTGGCGCCGGCCGTCTGCTACAGCGTCTATCCGCAGATCGCGGACGGCACCATCGAGGAGGCCCGCTTCTTCGACGCGGTCGGCCACTGCTACCGCCACGAGGCGACCAGCGAGTACGGCCGCTTCCGGGCCTTCCGGATGCGCGAGTTCGTCGTGGTCGCCGGCCAGGACGAGGCGTGGGAGTGGCGGGACGCCTGGATCGCCCGCTGCGAGGCGCTGTTCGCCCGGCTCGGCCTGAAGGTCGCCGTCGAGGTCGCCAGTGACCCGTTCTTCGGCCCCGGAGACCGGTTCATGCGCTCCAGCCAGCTCCAGCAGAACCTCAAGTACGAGTTCCACGCGCCGGTCCGCGACGGTGACCCGGGCACCGCGATCGCCTCCGCCAACTGCCACAAGGAGCACCTGGGCGAGCGGTTCGCGATCGACTTCGCGGGGGAGGGGCCGGCGCACAGCTCCTGCATGGCCTTCGGCCTCGAACGGACCCTCTCCGCGCTGATCCACGCGCACGGCGACAACCTCGACGACTGGCCCGACTTCGGCTGAGCCGGCACCGGAAGGGGCCCGGTGGTCGGGCGGCGTACCGCCGGACCACCGGGCCCCGGTGCAGGTCGCGGGCCTCGTGGAGCCGGGCCCCGGAGGAACCGGCGGGCCCGGGGGGAGCTCAGGCCCGGCCGCCGCGCTGCAGGACCTCGGCGACGAACGGGGCCAGCCGGTAGTGGTAGTGGTGGGCCGGCTCGGGCAGCAGCAGCGAGGTGTCCAGCAGGTCCGAGACCAGGGTGAGCGGGTTCGGTGACGTGCCCCGACCCAGCCGGTCGTACTCGGCGGTGACCTCGTCGAGGACGAACCGCCGTGCGGGCAGGGCGGCGATCCGCTCCAGCAGGACCCGGTGGTCGTCGCTGAGGAGGTCGATGCTCCACCGGATGGAGTCGGTCACCGACCGCTGGTGGCGCAGCAGCGCGTGGTCGTTGGACCAGAGCATCTCCGGCGTGGGCCCGTACGAGAGCATCAGGCGGATCGGGACGGCGCGCAGGCACTCGGCGGCGAACTCGATGTAGCGCGGCAGGCCGCCGAGCCGCCGGCACAGCTCGGCGATGAGCGGCAGGTCCTTCTCCAGCTCGGCGGCGGCCCGGGACTCCGTGCCGACGTGCCGCAGGAACAGCTCGACGGCCGGCGCCGCGGAGAGCGGCTCGCCGGGCGCCTGCTCCAGCGGCAGCGGCTGGATGTCCCGGTTGGCGCCCAGCCGTTCGGTGAGCCGGCGGCGCGTCGTGATGAGGATGTGCACGCCGGGGCGGGTGGCCTGGAGCTCCCGGGTGGCCGCCATGACGCCGGCCGGGATGTGCTCGGCGTTGTCCAGGACGAGGAGCACGTTGGTCTCGGCCTCGATCCCGGCCGCGGCGGCGGGCCCGGATCCGGGCCCGCCGCCGCTTCCCGTGCCGCCGCCGCTGCCGTGGCCGCCGGGGGCGCCGGCCCGGCCCGCCGGACGCCCCCGGCTCAGCTGCCTCCGCACCCGGTGCAGGACCTCGGCGGTCTGTTCCTCCCCGGGGCGCTCGGCCCTGATGTCGCCGAGCTCCACGACCTCCACGCCGTCCCGGAAGAAGTGGCTGACCTGGGCGGCCACGCTCAGCGCCATCCGGGTCTTGCCGACCCCGCCCGGTCCCAGGAACGTGGTCAGCCGGTTGGCCCGGACGGTGTTCGCGAGCTGCTGCTGGACGGCGGGGCTGCCGACGACCGGGGCCGGGTCCGGCCCCGGCAGGCCCCGCCACCGCGCGTGGTCGTGGCTCTCGGGGCTCGGCCGCTGCTCGTCGGCCACGCCGAGCGCGTTCACCAGCAGGTCGACCGAGGAGCGGCGCGGGTTCTGCACCCGGCCGAGCTCCAGGTTCCTGATGGTGCGCACGCTCAGGCCGGAGTACTCCGCGAGCTCCTCCTGGGTCCAGCCGCGCTGGATCCTCAGCGCCGCGATCAGCCGGGAGTCCCACGCCGGGAGCGGGCCGCCCAGCAGCGTGCGTTCGTGGGTGTATTCGAGTGTCATCGGTACCCCCGGGATTGAAGTTCGAAGAGCTCGGCGTAGAGCCCGCCCCGGTCCATCAGCTCCCGGTGGCTGCCCTGTTCCCTGACCTTTCCGCCGTCGAGCACGATGATCAGGTCGGCCATGCCCACGGTCGAGAACCGGTGGGAGACCAGGAGGGTGACGGTGCTTCGCTCCCGGCCGGCCCGTGCGGCGGCGGCGAAGCGTTCGAACAGCGCGTTCTCGGTGTGTGCGTCCAGCGCGGCGGTCGGCTCGTCGAAGACGGCGATCAGCGGTTCGGTCCGCATCAGTCCGCGGGCCAGCGCGAGCCGCTGCCACTGGCCGCCGGACAGCTCCGTGCCGCCGTCCCAGCGGGTACCGAGCCGGGTGTCCAGGCCCTCCGGCAGACCCTCGACGACGCCGGTGGCGTCCGCCCGTTCCAGGGCCGCGCCCACGGCCCGCCGGTCCTCGATCCGGGGCAGGTCGCCGATGCCCACCGTCTCCAGGACGGGGAACTCCAGCTTGGCGTAGTCCTGGAAGGCGGCCGAGCACCTGGCCCGCCACTCGGCGGTGTCACAGTCGGCGAGGTCCACGCCGTCGACCAGGATCCGCCCGGAGCCGGGCCGGTAGAAGCCGCAGAGCAGCTTGATCAGCGTGGTCTTGCCCGCGCCGTTGTCCCCGACCACGGCGACCACCGCGCCCGGCGGCAGCCGAAGGCTGACCCCGTCCAGGACACCGCGGCCTTCCTCGGAACCCGGGTACGCGAAGCCGACGTCCTGCAGCTCGATGCCGCGGCTCAGGGTGGCCGGCAGCCGGGCGGGCTCGGCGGGCGCGCGCCGCTCGCCCGCCACGTAGTCCTGCAGCCAGACCAGGCGCTGGCCGACCCGGATCACCACGAGGAAGTAGGTGCCGTACCGCACCGCCGTGCCGACGGTGGCGCTCAGCTGCGCGGCCAGGCCGAGCACCAGCACCACGTCACCGGCCGTGGCGTGGCCGCGGACGGCCAGCACCAGGGCGAGCGAGATGGCGCCGACGTACCCGGCGGCGGAGATCAGCGCGTCCAGTGACTGCAGGCCGGCGCCCTTCCAGCTGGCCCGGTTGCGCTCGCCGACGACGGCCCCCGAGGTCCGGTGGTGGCGCGTGCCCAGCAGGTCCGTCAGGCCGTAGACCCGCAGTTCGCCCGCCGCGTTCGTGGAGGTGCCCAGCTCGAACAGGTGGGCGCGCAGCCGCTCCCGCTCGCTGGTCGCCTCCTGCGCCCGGACGGTCAGGTCGCGGCTTCGCTTGCCGAGCCAGAACGACACCACGGTGAGCACGGGGAGGCAGAGCAGCAGCGGGTCCACCCCGGCCAGCAGGATCGCGGTGACCGTCAGGGTCGCCCCGACCCGCAGCACACCGGCGGTGGCGTTCACCATGCCGGACAGCTGGAACTGCTGCTCCCGGATCCGCTGCACCTGGTCCAGGTACTCGGGGTACTCGTAGTGGGCCAGGCCCTCGGCCCCGCCGATCAGCCGCATCAGCCGCCGGCTGGCGACGGCCGTCGCCCGCTCCTGGACGGTGAAGAGGCAGTGCACGTAGTAGAAGACCGAGGTCAGCGCGGCGGCGACGGTGATGCCGAGCATCACGGCCGCGCCGAGTCCCAGCCGCAGGTCCTCGGAGACCGCCGCGTCCACGATCATCTTGGCGCCGAGGCCGCCGATCGGGACGGAGATCTCGAAGACGATGCCGGTGAGGAACTGCATCGCCGCGTGCCACGGGGCCGCGCCGAAGCCGATCCGCATCAGCTCCCGGAACGCCTGGAATGACTTACGCATGTCCCGCCTCCGCTGCGGTCCGGAGCTCGATGCCGGCTTCCCCGCCCTGTTCCGGGTCGGCGAAGCGGGCCGCCTGGATGTCGAACATCGCCGCGTAGCGCCCGCGCCGGGCCAGGAGTTCGTCATGGGTGCCGTCCTCGGCGACGACGCCGTCGTCGAGGACGATGATCCGCTCCGCGCACCGGACGGTGGAGAAGCGGTGCGAGATCAGGATCGTGGTCAGTCCGGCGGTGAGTTCGAGGAACCGCTCGTAGATCTCCGCCTCGGCCCGGACGTCCAGCGCCGCGGTCGGCTCGTCCAGGATCAGCACGCGGGCACCGGCGTCCACCGCGAACATGGCCCGGGCCAGGGCGATCCGCTGCCACTGCCCGCCGGAGAGGTCGGTGCCGCCGGTGTACTCGGGCGACAGCACGGTGTCCCAGCCGTTCGGGAGCCCCTCGATCAGGGCGAGCGCGCCCGCGCGGTCCGCCGCCTCGCGCAGCCGGTCCCGGTCGCCGGCGAACCGCGGCGCGCCCATGCCGATGTTCTCCGCCGCCGTCAGGTGGTAGCGGGCGTAGTCCTGGAACAGCACGCCGATCCGGCTGCGCCAGAGCGCCGTGTCGAGTTCCGCCAGATCGTGGCCGTCGACCCGGATGGTGCCCCCGGTCGGCGTGTGCAGGCCGCAGAGCAGCTTGACCAGCGAGCTCTTCCCGGCGCCGTTGTCGCCCACGATGGCCAGCGAACGGCCGGCGGCGATGTCGAGGTCGACGCCGCGCAGCGCCTCCCGGTCCGTCCCGGGGTAGCGGAACCGGACCCCGGAGAAGCTGATCCGGTCGGCGGGGAAGGCGGCGGGGAGCTCGGCGTGCCGCGGCTGCGCCGCGCCGGAGGAAGCGGAGAGCCGCTCGTCCAGACCCAGGACCTGGGGGACGGCGGCGCCGGCGAACGAGAGGTAGGCGTTGTTGTCGTCGAACGCCGTGTAGTTGTTGGCCAGCGCCAGCGCCTGGGTGAAGACGGCGACGCTGCCGAGGCCGATGTCGTGGTGCACGGCCGCCCAGGCCAGCACGCCGTACGAGACCAGGTTGACGAGCGCGATCGTCCCGGTGGCGCCGAGCACCACGCGCGGCCGCGGCTTGCGTTCCCGCCAGACCGGCTCGGTCGCCTCCTGCCAGGACCGGGCGAAGCGTTCGAGGAGCCAGTCCAGCAGGCCCCACAGCCGGACCTCCTTGGCGGCGGGCCGGGTGAGCACCAGGTCCCGCAGGTACTCGGCCTGGCGCAGCAGGGCGCTGCGGCCGAAGCCGACGCGGCCGACCCGGAAGTACTCGCGCTGCATGAAGTGCACGACCAGCGGCCAGGCCGCCAGCCACATCAGACCCACCCACCACTGGAAGGCCAGCAGGGTGATCGCCGCGGTCACGGCGCGCAGCCACGCCGGCAGCACCACCGCGAGGGCGGCCACCGCCTGGCTCGGCCGGTCGGTCTCGGCCATCCCGAGGCCCCGGACGACCCGCAGGGTGTCCAGGACGTGCGGGTCGGTCAGGTGGGCCGTCCCCTCCGGCCGGCCGACGGCCGCCATGACCCGCTGCTGGAGTTCCCGGTCGACCTCGCGGCCGAGGGTCTCGCCGAGCGCGGTCAGCAGCGGCGCGAGGGTCTGCTGGACCAGCACCAGCCCCCCGGAGACGGCCAGCAGGACGATCGTGTGGTGCCCGGCGGGGGAGGAGAGCCCCGCGTCGAGGGTCGCGCCGATCGAGCCGATGAGCAGACCGGTCACCACGGCGACCGCCACCGGAAGCACCGCGGACACCAGCACGCCGAACGCCCCCAGGACGGCCTTGGCCCGGTTGACCCGGGGCAGCAGGCGCAGGAGGTTGAAGATCCCGTGGATGGTCGGCGAGAGCCTGGGCCTTCGTTTCAGGGGGATGCGCAGGACGGCCATGGGGTGAGCACTCTTCCTGTCTGTCGACGGTCGCGTGGCTGGCGGAGGAGCCGGTTGAGGAGGGTCGAACAGGTGGGGAGCCTGGCGGAGCCGGGGGACGGGGTCCGGACGCGGTGCCCGGTCCGCGGTCCCCGCTGCGACGGGTCGCGAGGACGCGGCGGTGCGGCGCCCCGGAGGCCGTCGGGGCGACCGGTGGGGCGCCGCACCGCCCGGTGCCGCCCGCGGTCCGGCCGGGGGTCCGGCCGGGGTGCGCCCGGGTGGGCGGTACCGGTGGTCCTCCGGCGGTACCGAACCTAGGGACGCCTGATTCGGAGGCGGTATGGGGCCGGTATGGAACGGCTATTCGCCGTGGTCGGGGCGGGCCCGCCGGGACCGGGGCGGGCCGGGACCCCGCCCCGGCGCCGGCGGGGGACCCCGGCCCCGGCGGAACCGTCAGGTCAGCACGGCCCCGTTGTCGGGGCGGTGCCGGCGGCTGCGACGGTGGTCCAGGTGGACGAAGACGCGGTGCAGCCACCGGTCGTTGCCGTCGTAGCGGGGTGAGAACGCGACCCGCCCGTGGACGACCAGCCGGTTGTCGACGAAGATCATGTCACCGGGGCGGAGCACCACGTCGGACCGCACCTCGACCAGCGCCTCGCGCAGCTGCGCCAGGGACTTCTCGGCGCGCTCGTCCAGGGCCCGGGTGGCGTGGAAGTCGACGCAGATGTCCGGGTCCTCGGGCGCGCCGCCGAGCACCGGGTGCGGGCTGGAGAGCCCCACCGCGTGGAAGGACGGCGGTGCCTCGGTCATGAAGCGCGCCTCCCGCAGGACGGTCAGCGCCTCCTCGTCCAGCAGCGGGAGGGCGCGCCGGATCGAGGCGACCTGGGTGCCGACCTGGTCCTCGTGCGCCGGGCGCAGGCACAACAGCCCGACGTAGTCGGGACGGTGGGGGTGGAAGGCGTTCTCCGTGTGGAACTCCAGCTGTACCGATCCGCCGTTGCTCTGGGAGCCCGCGAGCGCCGGCACCGGGACGACGTTCTGGACCAGCGCGCCGAACTTCTCGTCCCGGTAGGCGATCACCGTCCCGAGCTCGCTGCCGAGCAGGACGGCCAGGGCGGCCGGGACGGTGGTCCGGCGCTCCACGGAGTCGGGCACGGTCGGGGTGGGCGGCAGCGGCTCCGCCGGCATCGGGAGGTTGCTGATCGTCAGGGTGCCGGCGTCCCCGGCGTCGTGCCGGAACGCCCGGACCGCCCGGCTCAGCCGGCCGGGCAGCCGGCAGCTCTCCTCGCGGGCCGTGGCCTGCCAGCCGGGATCGTCCACCAGCCCCGGGCCGGTGCGCGCCAGCTGCTGGGCCAGCGACTCCAGCTCGGCCCGCTCGCCGCCGGTGAGTTCGAGTACGGAGGTGTCTCCGCGGTGGTCGGTATTGGTGCTCGCCATGGTTGAGGTCACGCTGGTTCTCCTCGTCGGAATACCCTTGAGGCGACCGGGGCCTGTCCTCTCGGATGAGAGTCGCCGCGGAATACACAATCGCCGTGCGGCGACCCGACGGCGATTCTTTCCCGCCACGTCGCACGGTCTCCAGGCAGCCAACCGGCAATTGGGGGCGGGTAACTTGCCTGCCGGATGCCTGTCCTGGGGCGGGCGCGGAAACCAAGCTTTCCGACAAGCCCGATCCAGGAGACGGAGCCTTGCCGTGCAGCCGAACTTTCGGACCCGAATACCTCCGCCCCCACCGGCGGACGGCCGCCGTGCCGGCCGCGCGGACACCGCGGACCCGCTCGGCTGCCGTGCCGTCGAGCGCCTGCTGTGCGAGCTCTGGAGCGCGCACTTCGGGCACCGGGTCTCGCCGTACGACGACTTCTTCGACCTGGGCGGCGACTCGCTCGCGATCACCACGATCGTGGCCGCCGCCCGGGAACGCGGCCTCCGGGTCCGGAGTTCGGCGGCGCTGCGCCACCCGACGCCGGCCCGGCTGGCCGAGCACCTGACCCTCGGCGGCCCCGGCGCGGGCGGCACACCGACCGGCCCGCCGCGCGCCCTCGCCCTCGACCCCGGGGCCGCCGCCGCGGTGTCCGCGCCGAGCTGGACCGCGGCGGACGTCCGGCCGGAGCCGATAACCGAGGGCGACCCGGCCGCGCCGCTGTTCGTGGTGCATTCCGACCGTCACGTCCGGGCCGAGCGCGCGGCGGTCGCCCGGTGGACCGGTGGCCGGGCCGCCCACGGGTACGCCCTCCCGGGCGCCCGCGGCCCGATCCCGCCGTTCGGGAGCGTCGGGGAGGTCGCCGAGCGGCTGCTCGCGGACCTGCGCGGGCGCCGGCCCGACGGGCCCTACCGGCTGGCCGGCTTCGGCCTCGGCGCGGTGGTCGCCCTCGAACTGGCCCGCAGGCTGCGCGGTTCGGGCGCCGAGGTGGCGCTGCTGGCCCTGGTCGCGCCGCCCGCCGGGCCGGCGCCGGGCGAGCCGGACGCCGGACCCGACGACCTGCTCGGCCGGCGGTTGGCCCTGCTCGCCGGACGGTTCGGGCTCACCGGGGGCGAGAGCCTCGCCGAGATCCACGACCGGATCGCCGAGGAGGAGTGGTACGACGGGACGGTGGGGCCCGGCGACCTCCCCCGGCTCCAACTGGCCTGGGCCCGGCTCGCGTCGGCCGTCCGGGCCCACGCGTACGAGCCGTACGACGGGCGGGCGCTGCTGTTCCTGGACGGCCCGGACCCGCATCCGGCGGAGCGGGCGTGGGCGGGCGCGGCCCGGCCGCCGGACGTCCACCGGCTCGACCACGGGCTCGAATCCCCCCTGGCCGTCATCCACGACCCGCAGGTGGCCGAGACGATGAGGAAGGCGCTCGACGTATGAACGGCGGTACCACGAGTGCAGCGGCGAACCGGGTGATCGCCCGGCTCAGGCCCCCGGAGCGCCCCGCGCTGCGGATCTTCTGCTTCCCGCACGTCGGCGCCGGCGCCGCCGCGTTCAAACCCTGGCTCGACCACCTGCCGCCGGAGGTCGACCTCTGCGCGGTCCGGCCGCCCGGGCGCGAGAACCGGATGCGGGAGGCCCTGCTCACCGACGGGCACGCCCTGATCGACGACCTCCTGCCGCACCTGACCCCGCTGCTCGACCTGCCGTACGCGGTGGTCGGCCACTGCTCCGGCAGTGTGCCGGCCACCGAGCTGGTGCGCCGGCTCGCCGCCGTCGGCGCACCGGCCCCGGTCGAGTTGGTGGTCTCCTCCGCGGAGGGACCGCGGGTGCGGACGGTCGAGGACCCGCCGCTGCACCGGCTGCCCCGCGCCGAACTGCTGGCGCGGGTCGTCAAGTACGGCGGCATGGCCGAACAGGTCCTGGGCGACCAGGACCTGATGGCCATGTTCGAGCGGATCCTCCGGGCCGACTACCAGATCGTCGAGACCCTGGAGTACACCCCGGGCCCGCCGCTCGACCTGCCCGTCACCGTCGTCGGCGGTCGCCGCGACGAGTTCGTGAGCGCCTCGTCGATGGCCGCCTGGAGCACCGAGACGAGCCGCGAGTTCACGCTGCACCTGCTGGACGCGGGTCACTACATCCTCAACGACGCGGGCCCCCTGATCGGGCGGATCGCACGACGGCTGCTGGACCTGGAGGGCGAGGCGTGAGCGCCGGAGACGTCAGACTGCCCAGTGCGTGGCGCACCGACCGGGACGGGGCGACGGCCCACCGGGCCGAGGTCCGCTACGACGACCTGGCCGCCGCCCTGGACGCGCTCGCCGCCACGGCCGGGGCCGACCCGGTCGCGGTACCCGCCGCGGCCCACGTCAAGGTCCTGAACACCCTGGTCGAGGAGGCCGAGTTCAGCACCGACGTGCTCCCGGCCGGGGACGGTCCCGGCCCGCACAGCCTCACCGTGCGGCCCGGTGCCGCGCGGACCTGGCGGGAGCTGGTCGGGCTGGTCGGGACGGCCCTGCGCGCGGTGCGGCCCGCCGCCGGACCGGAGGGCGGGGCGGCCGGTCCCGCCGACCACGTGCTGTTCGCGGCCGACGCCGCCGACCTCGGCAAGCCGGACGACCCGGCCGACCCGGCCCGCCGCCACGGCCTGCGGGTCGGCGTCGACGGCCGGACCCTGGTGCTGCACGCCGACGGCTACCTGGCCGCAGCCGAACTGGACCGGCTGGCCGTCATGTACCGCCGCGTCCTGGAGGCGATGGCGGGGGCGCCGGAGGGTGACGCGGTGGCCGCCGTCCTGCCGGACGGCGAACGGCACGCCGTGCTGCGCCGCTGGGCGCTCGGCCGGAGCGTTCCGCGCGAACCCGTCGGCGTCCTCGAACTCTTCCGGCGCCAGGCGGCCCGGACGCCCGACGCGCCCGCCGTCCGCGCCGACGGACGGACGCTCAGCTACCGCGAACTCGACCTGCGGTCCACCCGGATCGCCCGGCACCTGCTCGCCCGAGGCGCGCGGCCCGAGACGCTCGTCGGCGTCTGCCTGCGGCACGGGGAGGACCTGCTGCCGACGCTCCTCGGCGTCTGGAAGAGCGGCGCGCCGTACCTCCCGCTCGACCCCGACCTGCCCGCCCAGCGGCTGCGCGGCATGGTCGCCGCCGCCGGGTGCCCGCTGGTGGTGACCCGCTCCGAGCACCGCCCGCTGTTCGACCGCCCCGCCGCCGAGGGCCCGGCGGCCGAGGGTTCCGGTCCCGAAGGCTCCGGTCCCGAGGGCCTGGGTTCCGAGGGCCTGGGTGACGAGGCGTTCGTCCTGCTCGACCGGGAGCGCACGGAGATCGACGCGCTGTCCCCGGACCCCGTCGACATCCCCTCCGGACCGGCCCACCTGGCGTACGTCATCTACACCTCCGGGTCGACCGGCGCGCCCAAGGGCGTCATGGTGCACCACGCCGGACTCGCCAACTACGTGCTCTGGACGGCCCTGGAGTACGCCGCCCGGGGCACCGGCGGGTCCCCGCACTTCAGCTCGATCGGCTTCGACCTGGGCGTGCCGAGCCTGTACACGCCGCTGGTCGTCGGACAGCGGGTCGACCTGCTGCCCGACCCGCTCGACCCCGCCGACCTCGGCGCGCTCCTGGTCGACGGTGCGCCCTACAGCTTCATCAAGATGACGCCGGGCCACCTGAACCTGCTCAGCACGGACCTCGAACCCGAGGAGGCGCACGGTCTGGCCGGGCTGGTGATCGCCGCCGGAGACGCCTTCCCGACCGACCTGGCCCGCCGCTGGCACGACCTGGCCGGCCCCGGCGGCACCCCGGTGGCCACCGAGTACGGCCCGACCGAGATCACCGTCGGCAACTCCGGGCAGGTGACCACGGAACTCCCGGACGACGGGCTCGTGCCGCTCGGCCGGCCCATCCCCAACACCACGATGTACGTCCTCGACGACCGGCTCGAACCCGTCCCCGAGGGCGTTCCCGGCGAGGTGTACGTCGGCGGGGCGGGGGTGGCCCGCGGGTACCTCGGAGCGCCCGCACTCACCGCCGAGCGCTTCCTGCCCGACCCCTACGGGCCACCGGGATCGCGCCTGTACCGCACCGGCGACCGCGGCCGCTGGCGCCGGGGCGAGCTGGAGTTCCTCGGCCGCACCGACCACCAGGTGAAGATCCGCGGCTACCGGGTGGAGCCCGGCGAGATCCGGGCCGTGCTGCAACGGCGCCCGGAGATCGTCGAGGCCGTGGTGATCGCCGTCCCCGGGCCGTCGGGGGCCCAGCGGCTCGCGGCGTTCCTGGTGCCCGAGGCGGGCGCCGCCGTCGACGTCGCCCGGGTGCGGGCCGACCTGGCCGGGGACCTGCCCGCGTACATGGTCCCCGCCGAGGTCCGGATCGTCCCGGAGATCCCGCTGACCGCGAACGGCAAGGTCGACACCCGCGCGCTCCAGGCAGGCCTCTGACCCGCGCGGCGTCGCGCCGCCCCCGCCGGCCCGCGACCCGCCACCCCACGTACCCGAAGCACTCAGGAAAGCAGGATCCGGTGAGCGACACGGCTGCGGACAGGACGTACCAAGTAGTGGTCAACCAGGAGGAGCAGTACTCGATCTGGGACGCGGACCGCCGACCGCCGGAGGGCTGGCGGGCCGCCGGCTTCACCGGCGACCGGCGGCAGTGCCTGGCGCACATCACCGCGGTCTGGACGGACCTGCGTCCGCTCGGTGCCCGCGGCGGCCGGCCCACCGCGCAGAGCGAGGCGAGGTAGCCGATGAACCGCCTGCTGCCGGAGCTCTTCCTGGCCCGCGCCAGGGAACACCCCGACGCCCCCGCGGTCGTCGCCGGGACCGACGGGCTCTCCTACGGCGCGCTGGAGCGCTCGGCCCGGCGGGTCGCCGGCGCCCTCGCCGGGCTCGGCGCCGGACCCGAGTCCGTCGTCGCCGTCCTGATGGCCCCCGGGCCGCAGCTGGTCGAGGCACTGCTCGGCGTCTGGCTGGCCGGTGCCTGCTACCTGCCGCTCGACCCCTTCGCCCCGCCCGGGCGGCTGCGCCGGGTCGTCGAGGCGGCGGGTGCGCACCTCACCGTCGTGGACCGGACCTGGTCCGGACGGGGCGCGGAACTCGCCCCGTCGACCGCCGCCCACCTGGTCGACGACCTGCTCGACGCCGGGGACCCGGACACCCCGCCCCTGCCCGCCACCGGGCACCGGGCCGCCTACGTGATCTTCACCTCCGGCTCCACCGGCGCCCCCAAGGGCGTCGTCGTGGACCACGCGGGCATCGCCAACCGCGTGTGCTGGGGCGTCCGCGCCCTGGGCCTCG
This sequence comes from Streptomyces sp. BE20, assembly GCF_036322525.1. Classification (NCBI taxonomy): domain Bacteria; kingdom Bacillati; phylum Actinomycetota; class Actinomycetes; order Kitasatosporales; family Streptomycetaceae; genus Streptomyces; species Streptomyces sp. BE20. The sequence goes on from NZ_JAQYWW010001186.1 coordinate 102,330, forward strand.
GCGCCGACGACCGGGTCCTGCAGAAGACCCCGCTCACCTTCGACGCGGCCGGCTGGGAGATCTTCGGCCCGCTGGTCTGCGGCGCCCCGGTGACCTTCGGCCGCCCCGACGCGGGCCGCGACCCCGCCGAACTCGTCGCCTCGATCCGCGAACAGCGGGCCACCGTGGTACAGGTCGTCCCCACCATGCTGCGCCTGCTGGCCGCCGAGCCCGGCCTGGACTCCTGCACGACCCTGCGGACCGTCTGCTCGGCGGGCGAGCCGCTGCACGCCGAACTCTGCCGGCGCGTGCTCGACCGGGTCGACGTGGAGATCTGGAACACCTACGGGCCCACCGAGTGCTCCATCGACGCCCTGGCACAGCGCTTCGACCGCGCGCAGCTCACCGGGGCCGTTCCGATCGGCGAGCCCATCGACAACGCCCGCGTGCTCCTCCTCCCGCCCGGGGACGGCGAGAACGGCGGGGACGCCCCCGCCGGGGACACCGCCGCCGGGGACGGTGATCCGCTGTACGAGCTCTACCTGTGCGGCCCCGGCGTCGCCCGCGGCTACCACGGGGACCCGGCCCGCACCGCGACACGCTTCCTGCCGGACCCCGCCGGGCCGCCCGGCGCCCGGATGTTCCGCACCGGCGACCTCGTCCGCCGCCGCCCGGACGGCGCCCTGGAGTTCGCCGGCCGCATCGACGACCAGCTGAAGGTCAACGGCGTCCGGATCGAACCCGGCGAGGTCGAGGCGGCCCTGGAGACCCACCCCGAGGTGGTCGAGGCCGCCGTCCGGGCGGTCGACGGGCCCGACGGCACCCGGCGCCTGGTGGCCTGGGTGGTCACCTCGCGGACCGGCGCCGCCGAGGACCTCGTCGCCCACCTGCGCGACCGGCTGCCCCCGGCCCTCGTCCCCGCCCTGGTCACCGAGACCGACGCCTTCCCCCGGACCACCAGCGGCAAGACCGACCGGGCCCGGCTGCCCGAGCCCGACTGGTCGTCGGCGCCGGGCCCCGCCGCCCCGGCCCCGCAGACCGCCGAGGAGCGGATCGTGCTGGCGGCCTGGCGGCAACTGCTCGACACCGACGGGATCGGGCCCGACGACGACTTCTTCCGCCTGGGCGGCCACTCGCTGATGCTGACCCGGCTCGCCGCCGGACTCACCAGGGCCTCCGGTCTGGACGTCCCGCTGCGTGACCTGCACTACGCGTCGACCGTGCGGCAGCAGGCCGAACTGCTGTCCCGGGCCTCCGCGGCGCAGCCGATCGAGGCGCTGCCGCCCGGCGCCCGGCTGCCGCTCACCCACGCGCAGGAACGGTTCTGGGTCCTCGACCGGATGTCCCCCCGGAGCCGCGAGTACCTCCTCCCGATCCTGCTCTGGCTGCCCGCCGAGGTGCCCGCCGACCTGGTCGAGGACGCGCTGGCCCGGCTGGTGGAGCGGCACGAGGTGCTGCGCACCCGCTACGTGATGGACGGCCGGGGCCTGGCCGCCGTCGTCGAGCCGGCGGACGCGGCCCCGGTCAAGCTGCGCACCGTCGAGACCACCCCCGACCGGGTCGACGGTCTCGTCGCCGAACAGCTCGGCGAGGGCTTCGACCTGGCGTCCGCGCCGCTGCTGCGGGCCGCGCTGCTGCGGGACGGCGGGCCGGAGCAACTGCTGCTGCTGGTCTGCCACCACATCGTCGGCGACGGCTGGTCCTCCCGGCTGCTCGAACAGGAGCTGCGTGCGACGGTCTCCGCGCTCGGGGAGGGCCGTGAGCCGGTCCTGCCGGAGCCCGCGCTGCGCTACGTCGACGCCGCCGCCTGGCTCCGGGCCCAGCTGACCGACGACCTGCTGGAGGAGCAACTCGCCTACTGGCGCGAAACGCTGGCCGACCTGCCCGCGCTGGAGCTGCCCACCGCCCGCGAACGCGCCGACCGGCGCGGCATCGACGGCACCGGGGTCGTCGTCGACCTGCCCGCGCCGTCCGTCGAGGCGCTTCTCGCGCTCGGCCGCCGGACCGGCGCGACCCCGTACGTGGTCTTCCTGACGCTCTGGACGGTCGCGCTCGCGCGGGCCGCGGGCCAGTGGGACTTCGGGACCGGCTCCCCGCACGCCGGGCGGATCCGCCCGGAGCTGCACGACCTGGTCGGCCTGTTCCTCAACACCGTGGTCCTGCGGCCCCGGCTCACCCCGGACCTGCCCTTCGAGGAGGCGGTGGCCGTGGTCGAGCAGACCTGCCGGGAGTCCTTCGCCCGGCACGCGGCGCCCTTCGAGGCCGTCGCCGAGGCGGTCGCCCCGGCCCGCGACCTCTCCCGGACCCCGCTGTTCCAGAACCTGTTCGCCCTGACCGGCGACGACGGGATCGGTCAGGTCCCGCGCGAGCGCGACCTCGAACTGCTCGGCCGGGCCTGGACGGTGTCCCGCACCGACCTGGCGCTCACGCTCTGGCCGTACCCCGACGGCAGTTACGGGGGAGCCCTGGAGTACTCCTCCGCGCTCTACGACGAGGCGGTGGCGACCGGCCTCGCCGGGCGCCTGCGCGACCTGGCCGAGCGGTTCGCCGCCGACCCGGCCCTGACGGTCGGCGCGGCCGGCCTGGACGAACCGGAGGTGACGGAGGTGCCGGAGTTGACGGAGACGGCGGAGGTGCCGGACGTGGCGGAGGCCGACGGGACGGCCGCGGACGGGACGGCCGCCGCCGGGCTGGAGACGATCCTGGGCTTCGTCCGCGAGCTGCTGGAACTGCCCGACGCCGGCCCCGACGACGACTTCATGACGCACGGCGGCAACTCGCTGCTCGCGGCCCGCCTGCTGTGGAACATCCAGACCGCCTTCGGCGTGGAGGTGTCGATGCGCGCCTTCTTCGACCGGCCCACGGCCACCGACCTCGCCCGGGAGGTCGAGGAACTCCTCCGGGAGTCCGACGGCACCCCCGACCGGCAGGGCGACTCGACAGGGAAGGACACCTGATGGCGGCCGCACCGTCCCGGGGAAGGCGGACCATCGAACCGGCGGACCGGAGCCGTCCGCTGCCGCTCTCCTCCGGCCAGCAGCAGATGTGGCTGCTGCACCAGTTCGCCCCCACCGGCCGGGCCTACCTGATGACCTGGACGCTCCGGCTCTCCGGGCCGCTGGACACCGAGGCGCTGCGCCGCTCCTGGGAACGGCTGGTGACCCGCCACGAGATCCTCCGGACCCGCTACCAGCAGATCGACGACGAGCCCTGCCAACTCGTCGACCCACCCGGGCCGTTCGCCCTGCGCGTGGTCGACCTGGCGGACGAGCCGGCCGCGACCCGTGAGGAGCGCGCCGGGCAGATCGCCGAGTGGGAACGGCGCCGGCCCTTCGACCTGGCCAGGCACCAGCCGGTCCGGGTCACCGTGATCGGGGCCGGCCCGGAACTCCACCTGATGGTCGTCAGCATCCATCACATCGCGGCCGACGAGGACTCCTACCAGGTGATCGTGGCGGAGCTGGCCGCGCTCTACGGGGAGGAGAGCGCCGGCACGCCGTCGGGCCTCGACGAACCGCCCGTCCAGTACGCCGACTTCGCGGTGTGGGAACAGGGCCGCACGACGGACGCGGCGCTCCGCAGGCACCTGGACTACTGGCGGGACGCGCTCGGGGACGTCCGGGACGTGCCGCTGCCGCTGGACCGGCCGCGGCTGGCCCGCGCCGACCGCCGCGGCGGCCTCGTCGACCTGACGGTCGCCCCGGAGACCGCCGACCGCGTCCGCGCGCTCGCCGCAGCCAACCGGGCCACCCCCTTCATGGTGCTGCTGGCGGCGTACCACGTGATGCTCGCCCGGCTGACCGGCAGCGACGACGTGGTGGTGGGGCTCCCGGTCTCGACCCGGACGCCCGATCTGGACGGGCTCCTCGGCTACACCGTCAACACCGTCGTGGTCCGGTCGCGGCACACCGCCGGGCAGACCTTCACCGACCTGGTCGCCCGGATCAGGGCGGGCGTCCTGGACGCCTTCGACCACCGGTTCGTCCCGTTCAAGCGGGTCGTCGACGAGGTGAACCCGGCTCGCGGCCTCGACGAGAACCCGCTGTTCCAGGCCGCCTTCGACATGGAGGCGGCCGGGGAGGACGGCGGCTTCCGGCTGCCCGGCCTGACGGTCGAGCGGACCGGCTCCGGCGTCGCGCCCGACGCCAAGTTCGACCTCAACATGCACGTCGCCGCCACCGACGACGGGCGGTTCGTCGTCCGGCTGGAGTACGCCGCGGCGGTGCTCGACGAGGCCACCGTGCAGGGCTGGGCCGCGGCCTGGGAACCGCTGCTCGACGCGCTGGTGCGCGAGCCCCTCGCGCCGCTCCCCGCCGGCAGGCCGGCCGCCCCGGACCGGGCCGCCGGACCGGGCACCGCCACCGCACCGGGCACGGAACCGGACGGTCCGGGGCCGGCCCCGGGCGGGACCCGCGCCACGGCCGCCCTGGCCGCGACGCTGCACCGGATCTGGGCCGAGGTCCTGGAACTGGACGCCGTCGGCCCGCAGGACAACTTCTTCGACGTCGGCGGCGACTCGCTGCGCGCCGTGGCGCTGTCCGGCCGGCTGCGCGCGGAGGGCCTGGAGGTGTCGGCCACCGACATCTTCGCCTACCAGAGCATCGAGGAACTGGCCGAGTGGTGCGCGGAGCAGACCTCCGGCACCGGGCCCGACCTCCCCGTCCGGGTCGCCCCCTTCGCCCAGCTGTCCCCGGAGGACCGCGCGGCCCTGCCGCCCGACGCCGTGGACGCCTACCCGCTGACGGCGACCCAGCTCGGCATGCTCATCGAGCTGCGGGCCCGGCCCGACGTCAACACCTACCAGGACACCACCTCCTACCTGGTCCGCGACGAGGAGCCGCTGGACCACGCCGCGCTCCGGCGGGCCACCCAGCTGGTCGTCGACCGGCACGAGGTCCTGCGGACCGGCTTCGACCTGAACCGGTACTCGGTGCCCCTCCAACTGGTGCACCGCGCCGCCCTGATCGACGTCGGCGTCACCGACCACGGCGTCCTCGGACCGGGCGGCTGGCGGCCGGCGCTGGAGGAGTACGCGGCCGGCGAGCGCCGCAACCCGATGGACATCGCCGCCGCGCCGCTGATCCGCGTCCACGGCCACCGCGCCGAGGACGCCAAGGAGTGGTGGATCACCATCACGGAGTGCCACCCCATTCTGGAGGGCTTCAGCTTCCACACGATGCTGATGGAGATCCTCACCGGCTACTACGAGCTGCGCGCGGGCCGCACCCCCGCCGAGCCCGAGCCGGTGGCCTTCCGGTACGCGGACTACGTCGCCGCCGAGGCGGCGGCGCGCGAGTCCGAGGAGCACCGCGCCTTCTGGCGCGGCGTGGTCGAGGGCCGGACCGGCACCGCCCTGCCGACCGCCTGGCAGGGCGACCGGGCGCTCGCCCGCGAGCGGTACCAGCACATGCTGGACTTCCGCGACCTGGAGGACGACCTGCGCCGGCTGGCGAGCGAGACCGGCACGTCGATGAAGGCCGTGCTGCTGGCCGCGCACATGAAGGTCATGAGCGCGGTCGTGGCCACCGAGGACTTCTACACCGGACTGGTCTGCGACGCGCGGCCCGAGGTCCTGGGCGCCGACCGGGTCCTCGGCATGTACCTCAACACGCTGCCGTTCGCCATGCCCACCGGGGCGCTCACCTGGGGCGGGCTGGTCAAGGCGGTCTACGACGGACTGACCGGGCTCTGGCCGCACCGGGTCTTCCCGATGCAGGTCATCCAGCAGGAGTTCGGCCCCGGCGGCCGGCTGCTGGACGTGTTCTTCAACTACCTGGACTTCCGCCAGGTCGACAGGAGCCTGCTCGACGAGGACGCGACGTACAACGACAACGACAACGAGTTCGCGCTGCACGTCTTCACCATCTCGGGGATCCTCAAGCTCAACACGACCAGCCACCGGTTGAGCCGGGCCGCCGCCGTCCGGCTCACCGCCCTCTACCGGACGGTGCTGGAGCGGATGTCCCTCGGACCGGAGGGGGACGCCCGCGCCGACTGCCTGCCGGCGCGCGAGCGGGAGAGCCTGCGGGTCCTGGACCGTACGGAGCACACCGGGCGCACGGCGAAGCGGACGGACGAGCGAACGGACGAGCGAACGGACGAGCGTGCGGCGAGCGTCACCGGGGCCTTCGCCCGGGTGCTGGCGGCGCACCCGGACGACCCCGCGCTCCGCTACGGCGACCGGGTGACCGGCTACCGGCAGCTCGACGCCAGGGCCGAGGAGATCGCCCGGGGCCTGCGCGAGCGCGGCGTCGGTCCGGGCTCGCTGGTCGCGGTCGCGCCCGAGCGGGGGCCCGACACGGTCGCCGCGGTGCTCGCCGTCTGGCGTCTGGGCGCCTCCTTCGGCCTCGCCCCGGACGACTCAGGCGGCCCCGCCCTGCCCGTCCTGCCCGTCCTCGCGCAGCCCGCGGTGATCCCCGGGGACACCGCCTGCGTCCTGCCCGGCGCCCCCGGAACGGCCGTGACGCACCGCTCCCTGGCCCGCGCCCTGCAGCGGGTCCACGCCGAACTCGACGCGCGCGGGGCGGGCAGCGGCCGGGGCTCGTCCTGGCTCTGCGCCGCACCGCCGGTGACCGCCGCCGGGCTGGTCGAGGTGCTCGCCGCGCTCACCTCCGGGGCCTGCGCCGTCCTCACCTCCGCCCCGCTGCCCGACGCCGTCCCCGAGATGCGGGAGCTGATCGCGGGCGGGCGGGTGACGCACCTGTGGACGACCCCGCTGGTCGCGGAACGCGTGCTCGACCCGGCCCCGCGGCCGGTCACCGTCCTCCTCGGCGGCGACGTCCACGCCGGCCCCGCCCCGGCGGCCGGTCTGCGCTCCCGGGCCCGGGTGATCGAGGTCCTGGACGCCGACGGGCTGCTCGGCCCGGTGGCCTTCGACGGCAGGCCGGTGCCGGGCCTGGCCCTGCGGGTCGCCGACGACCGGCAGCGCCGGGTGCCGGTCGGCGTGGTGGGGGAGCTCTGCGTCGACGACCCGGACGCGGACACCGACGGCGGGCGACCGCACCGCACGGGCCGGCTGGCCCGGCTCGGCCGCAGCGGGCGGCTGGAGCCGCTCGGCCCGGTCGGCGGCCCGCACCGGACCGCGGAACTGCTCGGACTGCACCCCTCGGTGCGGGACTGCCGGGTGGTGGTCCGTCAGGACCCGGCCCGCCAGGACCCGGAGCCGGCGAAGGCGCCCGGGCCTGCCGGACCGCGGCTGATCGGGTACGTGCGCACCGTGACCGAGGAGTTCGCGCCGGACGAGGTGCGCCGGGCGCTCGCCGAACGCAGGCTGCCGCGCCACCTCATCCCGGACGCGCTGGTCGTGGTCGACGAGTGGCCGCTCACCGGGTCCGGCACGGTCGACCCGGACCGTCTGCCCGAGCCGTCCGCCGCGCCGCCCGCCGACGGGCCGGACGAACTGCCCTGGGACGACGGCTTCGCCGACCTCCTGCGCGAGGTACTGGCCGGCGCGTCGTACGAGGGCGCGCTCGAACCGGACGTGCCGCTCGCCGACATCGGTCTGAACTCGATGGCCACCGTCGGCCTGATGGTCGCCATCGAGCAGCTCTACGACATCGTCTTCCCCGACGACTTCCAGGTCGTCGACATGTTCCGGACGCCCCGGATGCTGTGGGAGGCGGTCACCGGGCTCCGCGCTGCGGATCTCTGACGCCGCGGGGGACGGCACGGCCGCGGGGCCGGCACCGACATCACGTCGGTGCCGGCCCCGGCCCGTCCCCGCCCGCCGTCCCCGGGCCACCGCGCCGGGCGGTTCCGGAAACGCCGACGCGGCCCGGCCGGAGCCGGGCCGCGTCGGGGGCGGGCCCTACAGGAGCGGGTCGACGACGATCTCGATCGCCGTCGCGGCGGCCAGGGCGTTGGCCACGGCCTCCTCCCGGTCGGCGCCGTGGGCGACGATCTCGCCGACCCGCGCGCCCGAGGCGGTGAGCGGCGGCACCGTCCCGCCCGGCTCGACGGACACCCAGACGTACTCGACGCCGGGGGAGGACTGGGCGGCGTCGAGACCGCGCACCTCGCGCACCACGCCAGGGGCCGCGTCCACGAACCGGACCGCCGCCCCGCGGACCGGGGCCGCGGCCATCTCCGGCTCCTTCCCCTCCAGCACGTCGAGGTAGCCGCGGAACAGGTCGCTGCCGTAGGCGAGGCCGATCAGGAACGGGATGTAGTCCCCCGGGAGGCGGGCGGCGCATTCGAGGAGGTGGGGCACTCCGTCCCGGAGGATCCACTCGGCGTGCAGGATGCCGGTGCGGAACCCGGTCGCGGTGACCAGCGTGCGCATGGCCGGCTCCGCCGCCGCACCGGCCGGGGCCGGCACGACGTGACCGCGCTCGACCGGGTGCGGGCCGGGGTAGAGCTCCGTCTCGGTGGTGTTGAGGAAGACCACGCGGCCGTCCAGCACCAGCGCCTCGACGCTGAACTCGCCGCCGTGCAGCCACTCCTCGACCACGTAGCCGGACGCGCCGGCGTGTGCGGTGCGCAGGTGCGGCTGGTCGGCGGACGCCGTCCGCTTCCAGGCCTCGTCGAGGTCGTCCCCGGGGCCGAGGAGCTGGACGCCGAGGCTGCCCTGGAGGTGGGTCGGCTTCAGGACGCACTCCCCGCGGTGCGCGTCGCGGAAGCGGGCGACCTCCTCCGGGCCGTCGATCCGCTGCCAGTCCGGCTGGGCGATGCCGGCCGGCTGCGTGGCCTCCCGCAGCAGCGACTTGTCGCGGAAGAGCCGGACGGCGTCGGGCCCGCCGTTCGGCAGCCCCCACGCCTCGGCGAGTTCGGCGGCCGGGACGACCGTGTACTCCAGGGCGGGCAGTACGGCGCGGACGGCGTCCGGCCGGTCGACGTGGTCCGCGAGCCGGACGGTGCCGTTCTGGACGGGGGCCGCGACGAACCCGGCCGCGCAGCGGAACCTCGGGAGCTGCCCGGCGACGTCGCGGGCCTCGCAGATCGTCGGCTCCTCGACGACCAGGACCGAGCCGGGGGGCAGGACCCGCTCCAGCTGGTTCAGCAGGCCGACGCTGAATCCGACCACGACGTGGGTGACTTCGGGAGAGTCCATGTGCGTGTTCACGCCTCCTCGGCGGGGGTGATGGTTGCTTCGATCCGGCTGAACGCCTCGTTCAGGACCCGGTCGCAGGTGGCGGCGTCGGGTCCGGTGGCGACGACCGCGGCCAGCCGCGGCACCACGCCGCGGGGCGGGAGCAGCAGTCGCTGACCCGGCTCGGCCAGGGCCACCACCCTTTCCACGCCCGGTACTTCGCGGGCGCCGGAGACGTCCAGGCGGGCGACCGTGCCGTCCTGCGCGGGGTAGAGGAACCGCACCTCGGCGCAGTCGTCGCGGACCGGCCGCAGGTCGGGGACCAGGCCGAGGGCCGTGTCCAGGGCGGCGGCGGTCAGGTCCACGCCGGTGGCGAGCCGGCCGAGCAGCGGGATGAAGTCGCCGCCGAGCCGCCCGTTGAGCTCCACCAGGCGCGGGCCGCGGGCGGTGAGCCGCAGCTCGGCGTGGGTCACACCGGTGGTCACCCCGAGCGCCGCGTGGATCCGGGCGACCAGGTCGGTCGTCTCCCCGGCCCACGGCTCGTGGTACCACGGTGCGACCAGGTGCCCGACCTCCTCGAAGAACGGGGGGTAGCCGATCCGCTTCCGCGCCAGGTTGACGGCGTGCACCTCGCCCGCGACCACCACGCAGTCCAGGCTGATCTCCGGACCGTCCAGGTACTCCTCGATCAGCAGGCCGTCGAGCGGGTCGAGGCCGGTGAACGCGGCCCGGTCGGCGTGCCGGTGCAGCTCGGTGAGCGCGGTGGGCGAGGCCGCCAGGACCACGCCGCTGCTGCCCGCCAGGGCCCGGGGCTTGACCACCACCGGGTACCCGATCGACTCCGCCGCCGCGAGCGCCTCGTCCAGGCCGTGCGCGACCGCGTAGCGCGCGGACGGCAGCCCGGCCTGCTCCAGCAGGCGCCGGGTCCGGAGCTTGTCGCGGCAGTTGCGGACCGCCTCCGGGGACATGTGGGGCAGCCCGAGCCGCTCGGCCGCCTCGGCGGTCCGCTCCAGCTGCACCTCGCTCCAGGTGAGCAGGCCGACCGGTCCGGTGTCCCCGGCCAGGGCCTCGGCGACGGCCCGGGTGAGCGCGTCGGCGTCCCCGGTGTCCGCCACCAGGTGGCCGGCCAGGTACGGCAGTTCCCAGTCGGCGGGCGCGTCGTTCACCGTGGACACCCGGCCGTGCGCCGCCGCGTCCCGGAGCGCGTACTCCCGGTAGACGCGGCCACCGGTGCCGACCAGGACCACGTGGGGCGGGCGGGCCGGGTCGACCGGCTCGCAGCGGTAGTCGAGCCGGTCGACCGTGCGCCTGATCGCGCGCTCCACGTCGGCGGTGGTGCGGCCGCGGAAGCGGAACCGCGCGCCGGAGTGCTCGTACCCGGGGAGGTCGGCCAGGTGGCGTCCCGGGGCCGGGAGCCGCTCGGCGTACGGCCCGTCCTCCAGGCCGGTCTGCGGCGTCGCCGCGAGGACCCGGCACGGGCGCGCGGCGGGGGTCGGTACGAGCAGCCAGCCGCCGTACTCGCCCTCGTCGTCGCCCTCGTGGTCACCCTCGTGCCCGTCCTCGGCCCGGTCCGCCGGGAACGGGAACGCGGGCAGCGGCCGGCCGAGCTGGATGTCGACGGCGGCGGCCATCAGGTCGACGCCGTGCACCTCGCGCCAGACGAACGGGACCTCCGCCCCGCCGGGCCGCGCGCCCACCTCCAGGACGTGGAACTCCGGTTCGGAGCCGTCCGCGGAGGCGAACAGTTCGAGGTGGAACACCCACGGCTCGGCCGACATCGCCAGCACGGCGCGCCGGGTGAACTCGCCGACGGCCTTGAGCAGCGCCGGGTCGTCGATCTCGGCCGAGCCGAGCGCGTCCCCCCGGGTGAAGTCCAGGCAGGTGTTGAGGTAGCGCGAGGCGCGCCAGACCCGCAGGTCGCCGTCGGCGGCGACCCCGTCGACGTGCAGGATCTCGTGCGGCACGTACGACTGCACCAGGACGGCGACGTCCGGCGGGAAGGCGTACGCCGCCAGGTCCTCCGGGCCGTCGAGCCGCGAGACGTGCGAACTCGCCGTCCCGCGGACCGGTTTGAGGATCACCGGCCAGCCGTGCCGGTCGGCGAAGCCGGCGACCGCCGCCCGGTCCGGGGCGGGCCCGGTGGCCGGGACCGGGACGCCCTGCGCGGCGAGCCTTCGGGCCATCGCCAGCTTGTCGCGGAACGGCCGCAGCCGGGCGGGCGTCTCGCCGGGCACGCCCAGCTCCTCACGGAGCTCGGCGGCGACGTCGAGGTCCACCTCGTGCAGCGCCACGATCCGCGCGGGCGCGCCGTGTTCGGCGGTCAGCCGGTCGACGGCGGCCCGCACCGCGGCGCGGTCCTCGGTGCTCGGGACGACGGCCACGGCGGCGGAGGCCGAGGCGGGGATCCCGGTCCGGCCGCCCGGGGTGGTCACGTAGCTGACCCGGTACGCGGTGTGGTCCAGGTAGGCGGCGTAGTCGGCGTAGGAGTCGGTCCACCGGTGGAGCACGACGACGTGGGCGGCGGCCGGGGCGGCGGACGGGGCTGAGGACGGGGCGGCGGGCACGGGCGGCTCCAGGGACGGCGGGCAGGGAACCCGGGTGTGAGGACCGGTTCGGGTGAGCGGTGACCGGTTCAGGAGGCGGAGTCCGCCAGCCTGGCGACGGTTCCCCGGAGGAGGTCGAGGGTCAGGGCGTCGCCGAGGCCCATGGTCCGCAGGCGCAGTTCGAGCGCCTGCTCGCCCTCGTTGGTGACACGCAGGTAGCAGGGGTGCCCGATCCGGGAGAAGGGGTCCTCCCGGACCGGTCCGGTCTCGTCCTCGGCGCACGGCGGCGGCGCCTCGCCCGGCAGGAAGTTGAAGGCGAAGGTCGCCCGGTAGGGGTCCCGGTCGCGGCGGACGGTGTCGCGCAGCGCGTCGACCTCGTCCACGTCGTACATCCCGTACCGGAAGGCGGTCAGGCTCCGGGTGTGGACGTGGCGGGCGTACGGCCCGAACTCCTCCGGGCCGGAGTCGAACGGGGCCGCCGCCCACTGGTTCATCGAGCTGACCACGCCGTTCCACGGAGGGACGAAGCGGTTGGAGGACATCAGCTGGCCGACCAGGGCGCCCGGTCCGGCCGCGACCGCCGCGGTCCGGGCGAAGGCGGCCAGCACGACGCTGGACAGCGGCACGGAGAGCTCCTCGGCGAGCCGGCGCGCGGCGGCGTGGGCCGCCCGGGAGCGGACGGTGTACTGGACGGCCTCGTCCTGGACGGCCTCGTCCTGAGCGGTGTCCTGGGCGGCGCCGGGGCCCGCGGGGCCGAGCTGTGCGGCGGAGAGGCCGAAGACCCGCTCCCAGTAGCCGGTCAGCGCGGCCCGGCGCGCCCCGCGGCCGGCCGCGTGCTGCCACACCGCCAGCTCCCGGGGCGTGGGCGGCGGGGCGCCGTCCGACGGCTTGCCCCGCTCCAGGGCGGTGCGGAACCCGGACTCCAGGATGCCGAGGCTCCAGCCGTCCGCGACGATGTGGTGCTTGATCACCACGACCGCGCGGGGCCGGCCGTGCTCGGTCGCGACGCGGAACCGCCACGCGGGCGCGGCGCCCAGGTCGAAGGGCTCGGCGGCCAGCGCGGCGGTCATCCCGTCGAAGGTCTCGGCGGTGCACTCGACCACGCCGGCGTCGACTCCGTCGGCGGTCGGCAGCACCCGCTGGGACGGCGCGAACGGGTCCGACACGTCGTAGACGGTCCGCAGCGACTCGTGGCGCGCGGCGAGCGCGAGGACGGCGTCCCGCACCTCGGCGACGGTGACCCCGGCCCCGTCCTCGGGCGGGATCCACACCGTCCGGACGTTGGCCTCGTGCCACCGGCCGCGCGCCAGGTGCCTGACGTCGCGCCAGACCGACAGCTGGCCGTACGAGAGGGGAACCGGCTCGTTCACGGAGGACTCCGTTCGTTCGTGTGGCGCCCGACCTGCGCCCGAGGCTGACGCCGGGTCAGCCTAGGAGCGCCGCGTCGACCGGGAACAGGCAAGAGGGCGGCAGCCGGGGCCCCGGTCCGCAGGCAGCAAAGTTGCCTGCCGCTTACCTGGACGCGGCCGGGAGCGCATCCCACTGTGGAGGTGATGTTCCGTGACCCGCCGGGCCGACGACGAGAGGTGTTGCCGTGGCCGAGGAAGTGCCGGACCTCCGGCTGTTCACGACCGTTCCGCCGCCCGCGGACCGGCACGGCTACCTCGGGGTGGTCCGGCAGGCCGCCCGGCTGGCGGAGGAGGCCGGCTTCCGGGGGGCGCTCGTCTACTCCGACAACAACACGGTCGACCCCTGGGTCGTCGCCCAGGAGGTGCTCGCCGCCACCGCCGACTTCGCCCCGCTGGTCGCCGTGCAGCCCGTGTACGCCCACCCGTACGCGGTCGCCCAGCGGATCGCGAGCTACGGCATGCTCTACGGGCGCCGGATCGCCCTCAACCTGGTGGCCGGAGGCGTCGTCGGCGACCTCACCGCGCTGGGCGACGCGACCCCGCACGACGACCGCTACCTGCGGCTGACCGAGTACGCGCAGCTGGTCGGCCTGCTGCTGGCCGGTGCGGGCCCGGTGACCTTCGAGGGCCGCTACTACCGGGCCCGCAACCTGCCGCTGGCCCCCGCGCTGCCCGCCGGGCTGGCGCCGGAGCTGTACATGTCCGGCTCCTCCGAGGCCGGCCGCCGGGCGGCCGGGACACTCGGCGCCGTCCCCGTCCGCTACCCCGTGCCGCCCGGCCCGGGCACCGAGGGGGATCTCGGCGGCCTCGACGGCGGGGGCGTCCGGATCGGGATCATCGCCCGCGACACCGACCGGGAGGCGTGGACCGTGGCCCACGAGCGCTTCCCGGCGAGCCGGGCCGGCCGGCTCGCGCAGATGCTGGCGCGCGGCGTCTCCGACTCGGAGTGGGTGGCCCGGCTGTCCGCCGCCGACGAGTTCCCCGGCGGGCCGGACAGCCCCTACTGGATGGGCCCGTTCCGCACCTACGCGACCTTCTGCCCCTACCTCGTGGGCAGCCACGAGAAGGTCGAGGCCGAGATCGCCCGCTACCTCGACGCCGGGTGCCGGACGTTCATCATGGACACCGCGCGCGCCGCGTCCGACTACACCGCCACGGCCGCGGCCTTCGCCGGGGCCCGGCGCCGCCGCCGCGGCGGACCGGACGCGGCGCCGGTGGGACCGTGAACGCCGACACCGGTGTCGGAGCCGGCGCGGGCGTCGGGACCCCGGTGCTCCGGACCACCGACCCGCTCGCGCTGCGCCGGGTCTACGGCGCCTTCCCTACCGGCGTGACCGCGCTGGCGGCGCTGGTCGACGGCGAGCCGGTCGGGATGACCGCGTCGTCCTTCGTCCCGGTGTCGCTCGACCCGCCGCTGGTCTCCGTCTGCGCCGGGCTCGCCTCGACCACCTGGCCGCGGCTGCGGCGGACCGCCCGGCTCGGTGTGAGCGTGCTGAGCGGCGATCAGGAAGGTGTCTGCCGGCAGCTGTCCGCGCGCGGCGTCGAACGCTTCGCCGGGCTCGACTGGTACCGGACCGGGGAGGGCGCGGTCCTGCTGGACGGCGCGTGCGCCTGGTACGACTGCTCGGTCGAGCGCGAGATCACCGCCGGGGACCACCGGATCGTCCTGCTGCGGGTGCACGTCATGGGCGTCGAGCCGCAGACCCCGCCCCTGGTCTTCCACGGCAGCCGCTACCGCCGGCTCGCCGGGTCCTGAGGACCGCGGTCAGCGGGCGACCCGCTGACCGCAGTGTCCGGGACGGTGCGCCTGCGGGCGGTCCGGCGGCGGGGCCGCGCCCTCCCGTGCGTACAGGTGGATCAGCCGCGGCACGGCGTAGACCGCCCGGTGCGCGGTGACCTCGTCGACCGGCGAGGTCACCATGCCGGCGCTGATCAGGGCCTCCAGCTCCCGCAGTGCGGCGCTCTCGTCGCAGTGGAGCGCGGCGGCGGCCTCGGCGAGGGTGAACGGGCGGGCCAGCGGGAGCCGCGCGAGGCGCAGCAGCGCCGCCCGGCCCGAGGGCGTCAGCTCGCGCCAGCAGCGCGCGAGGTGCGGGCGGACGGCGACGTCGCCGGCGGCGAGCTCGTCGAGCACCGCGTCCGGGTCGGCCAGCCGGGCGGCGTACTCGCGCAGCGGGAGGTGCCGCAGGACGGCGAGCTTCAGCCCGCCGGCGCGCACCGCGAGGGGCAGCATCCCGGTCGCGTCGACGATCTCCTCCGCGGCCGCGAGGTCGCTGCGCAGACGGTCCGGGCCGATGATCCGGCCGAGCAGCTCCAGCGCCTCGTCCGGCGAGTAGGGGGGCGGTTCGACCCGGTGCACCGGTGCGAGGCCGGCCAGGTGGACGCGCGAGGTGACCACGGCGGCGCTCACGCCGTCGGCGGGCAGCAGCGCCCGGGCGACCGTCTCGTCCGGAACGTCGTCGAGGATCAGCAGCACCCTGCGGTCGGCCAGCCAGGCGTGCCACCGGGCGACCGTCCGGCAGGGGTCGTCGGCGGGCTGCTCGGCCATGCCGGCCAGCCGTGCGACGTCGCCCAGCACCTCCTGCCAGGACCGGGGCGACCCGTCCTCGGTGCGGGACCGCACCAGCATCCGGCCTTCCGGGAAGTCGGCCTGCAACAGGTGCGCGATGCGGACGGCGAGCGTGGTCTTCCCGATCCCGGCGGGGCCCACCAGGGCCGCCACCCGGCCGCCGTCGACGAGCAGTTCCCGCAGCTCGCGCACCTGCTCCGTGCGGCCGGTGAAGTCCGCGGTGTCGGGCGGCAGGACGGTCCGGGCGGGTCCGCCGGCCGGACCAGGCCGTCCGCCGCCGCGCCGGGCGGCCAGGATGCGGCGGTATTGCCGCTCCAGGGCCGGGCTCGGCGACAGGCCCAGCTCGCGGGCCAGCAGCTGCCGGTACCGGTCGTAGGCGGCCAGGGCCTCGGCCTGGCGGCCCAGCACGTGCAGGGTGTTCATCCGGGCCGCCTGCAGCCGTTCGCGCAGCGGGTGCCGTTCGATCAGCTCGCCGACGCCCTCCGCGACCGCGGCGATGGCGCCGCCGCGTTCCAGCTCCGTCTCGGCCCAGTCCTCGTAGCCGCCGAGGCAGCGCTCCTCCAGCCGGGCGGCCTCGGCCCGGACCATGGGGGAGCAGCGCAGGCCGGCGAACGGGTCGCCCTGCCAGAGGTCCAGTGCCTGGCGGAACAGGCCCGCCGCCGCGTCGAGTTCGCCGGCGACCGCGGCGGTCCGGCCGGCCTGGGCGAGGTCCTGGAACCGCGAGACGTCGTACTCCGACCGCTCCGTCCGCAGGCAGTAGCCGCCGTAGTCGTGGACGATCCGGGCCCGGTCGCCGTCGCCGCCCTCGCCGGCCTCGTCGCCGAGCAGCCGGCGCAGGGCGGACACGTAGACGTGGAGGTTCTTGCGGGCCGTCCGCGGCGGCTCGTCCTGCCAGACGGCCTCCGTCAGCAGCTCCAGCGAGACGGGGCGGTTGGGGCAGCAGAGCAGCATGGCCAGGACCAGCCGCTGTTTGGGCGGTCCGAGCGGCACCGGCCGGCCGGCGACCTCGACCTGGAGGGGGCCGAGGACCGAGAACCGCACTGTGGTCCGCCGCTGCTCGTCCAAGGACTCCTCCAACGGGTGTCGGTCGCGGTGGTCCGGCGTGGCGGGGGCGTCGCCCGGGACCGCTCGCATCGGGCCGGTCCGGCCGGCGCCCTGCCGGGGGGCGGGCCGCCGCCCCCACCGTGATCTTCCCGATCCTCGCGCGGCCGGACAACGGGGGACTCTGCCTATGTTCTGGCCGCGGCCCCCGACCAGTCCGGTCCGCCCGCCCCCATGAACCCGGACGGCGCGAGCAGTCGGTCCCGTACCTGCCGCGGGCCGCTCGGGCCGGGCGGGTGCGAACCGGTCACCGTCCCCGGAGGGGCGGTGACCGGTTCCGTCCGCGGTGACCGGCCCGCCGCTCAGATCAGCGTGCGCCAGTAGTACCAGAAGCGGTTGAGGACCAGCAGGGCGATCACCGCGTACCAGAGCACCGGGACCACCCAGTGGTAGCGGGCCGCCTCGCGGACCGCCGGGCGCAGGGCGCGCGGCACCGGGAGGACGCCGGAGCGCAGGTTGTGCAGGGTGGTGTACCAGAACAGCGGGATCATCGCCGCCCAGACCACCATGCAGTACGGGCAGAGCGCGCCGATCCGGTACAGCGCCTGGTACGTCAGCCAGCTCACGAAGCCGATGCCGAAGACCGTCCCGGCCTGCAGACCCAGCCAGAACCAGCGCCGGTAGGAGGCCCCGGCCAGCAGCCCGGCGCCGATCGTCAGGACGACGGCGAAGCCGGCCAGGCCGAGCAGCGAGTTCGGGAAGCCGAAGGCCTCGGCCTGGTCGCTGCGCATGATCGAGCCGCAGCTGATGATCGGGTTGATGTTGCAGTTGGGGACGTAGGACGGATCCTCCAGCAGCCGGATCTTGTCCAGCGTGAGGACGGCGGAGGCGAACAGCCCGAGCGCTCCGCCGATCACCAGCAGCAGGGCGAACGGCCGGCTCGCGCCGAGGCCGGCGCGGCGGGCGGGTGCGCCGGTCCCGGGTGCGCCGGAACCGGTCGCGGGGGCGGCGGCGGTCACCCGGTCACCTGCTTGACCATGGCGGTGAAGCGCTCCGGGGTGGCGGGGGCGCCGCCCGAGAAGACGTCGAGCTTCTTGCCGTCCAGCCGGACGGTCGGGGTGCCGGTGACGCCGCTCTTGTCGAAGGCCTTGTTGACCTGCTCGGCCCAGGGCACGTACGTGCCGTCCTGGACCGCCTTGACGAAGCCGTCGGTCTTCAGGCCCGGCACCTGGCCGGCCAGGTCGAGCAGGTGGTTGACGTCGGCGAAGGCGTCGTCCCGCTCGTCCGGCTGGTTGGCGTAGAGCACGTCGTGGAACTGCTTGAACTTGTCCACGCCCTCGTTCAGCGCCGCCCCGGCGGCGGCCAGCGCGGTCCGCGAGCCCTTGCCGCCGAGGCCCTGGTCGAGGAAGGTCGCCAGGCGGTACTCGATCTTGTACGTGCCGGCGTCGGCGAGCTGCTGCATGGTCGCGCCGGTGGTGGTCTCCAGCTGCTCGCAGAAGGGGCAGCGGAAGTCCTCGTACACCTCCAGGGTGTGCGGGGCGTCGGCCTTGCCGTAGGTGATCACGGTGCCGTCGGCGCCCGCGTTGGCCGGGGTGACCAGCGGCCCCGTGGCCGCGGTGTCGCCGGAGCCGGAGGAGCCGCCGACGGCGAAGGCCACGCCCGCCGCGAGGGCGAGCACGGCGGCGGAGGCGACGCCGACCACGGTGCGGCGGCGGATCCGGGCGGACCGCTCGGTGCGCTCGCGCTCCTCGCGCATCCGCTCGGTGGCCGCCCGGCGGGCGGCGGCCCTGGCGGACGCCTTGGGGCCGGTGGCGCCCTTGGTGTTCTTGGGGTTCTTCGGGTTCTTCGGGGCGGTGCTCATGGTGACGTCGTCCTGGTGCTCGTGGCGTGCGTGCGGGCGCGGCGGGACGACCGGCGGAGGACCACCGGGGAGACGGGGTCGCTCAGCGGGCCGGCGCGGACACCGGGGGGCCGCGCCGGACGGCGGGCCGGAGCACGACGGACTCGGCCGGTACCCGGACCCGGCTGGCGCGCGGGAACGGCATCCGGACGACCGGGCGCGCCGGGCGCGGCGCGACGAGCAGCAGCACCCAGCGGCCGGCGGCGGAGAGGAAGCGCCGGGCGAAGTCCCCGAGCATCCGGACCGACCCGGCCAGGCCGGTCAGCGCGGCGTCGGCACGGCGCAGCCAGAAGGCGGCGGCCAGCGCGATCGCCGAGTGCAGCAGCAGGAGCAGCAGCAGGCTGGTCGGTCGGGAGAGGCCGTGACCGACCAGGAACCCGCCGAGCGAGCCACCGCCGCAGAGCAGCGGTTCGAGGCTGCGGGCGGCGCCCGGCGGCAGCGAGGGGCAGGTGGACTGGGCGAGGTCGAACAGGGCGCTCAGGCCGAGCTGCAACGGCAGGAAGACCGCCGCGACGGCCCGGTAGCCGCGCTCGCGGCCGGCCAGCGCGAACGCCACCGCGAAGACGGCGGCCCCGGCCACGGCCAGCGTGCCGAGCGGCAGCGGGCGGCCGGTGACCAGCACCTGGCCGAGCCCGGCGAGCAGCACGAGCAGCGCGGCGAAGACCGCCGCGCGGAGCGTCCTGGAAGCCGGGCCGACCGGGCCGGTGTGGGTCTGCATAGGATCCGAGTCTGCCACAGGTTGAAACCCGGACGACTGTTCCGGGCGCCCCCTGTGAAGATCCTCACCACGGCCCTGAGCTGCACTTATGGGCCGTTTACGTCCTCGGTGCCGGGCGCCGCGACGACCGGGTCGGCGGGCCGGGCGGCAGCCGCCATCCGGGCCTCGACCAGCTCCCGGAACAGCTCCAGGTCGGCCCGGACGGTCCGCTCGATCGCCCCGGCCTGGGCGAAACCGCGCGGCCCGCCGAACGCCTCGTGCACCGCCTCCGGGTCGTACTCCACCCGGACCTGGAGCCGGGTGTGCTCCCGGTCGAGCGCCAGCAGGGCGAAGGCGCCGTGCAGGTCGAGGCCGTCCAGGGTCCGCCAGGCCATCACCCGGCCCCGGCCCCGGTCGGTGATCTCGGTCTCGACGTCGTGCTCGCTGCCGGAGACCTCGACCCCGAGGTGGGCGAGGTTGCGGCCGTGCGGGTGGGCGCTGCGGACGCCGTCGACGAAGCGCGGGTAGTCGTGGACGCGGTGCAGCTGCTCCCAGGCGGCGAGCACCGGGGCGTCGATGTCGATCTGTTCCTCCAGCGTGCACATGGCGGGGCGGCCTCCCTCGGTGGTGCGCGGTCCACCTCCCAGCCTGCGCCGGGGGTGGCCGGTCGGCAAAGAGAGCCGCCGGGGCCGCGGTGCGCGGTGGTGCTGTGCGGGGTCGCAGCGGGGGCGGAGCGCGGGCGGCTGCGCGAGACTGGGCGCATGCCGGAGCTGCCCGAGGTCGAGGCCCTCACCGCCTACCTGTCCGAGCGGCTGACCGGGCGCGTGATCGCCCGGGTCCAGCCGGTGGCGATCAGTGCGCTGAAGACGTACGACCCGCCGGTCACGGCGCTGGAGGGGCGCACGGTGGGGCCGGTCGTCCGGCACGGGAAGTTCCTGGACATCGCCGCCGGGGACCTGCACCTGGTGGTCCACCTGGCCCGCGCGGGCTGGCTGCGCTGGAAGGAGAGCCTGCCCGCGGAGCCGCCGCGGCCGGGCGGGCGGAACCCGCTCGCCGTGCGGGTGCGGCTCGACGGGCCGGACGGGGACGGGTTCGACCTCACCGAGGCGGGCACCAGGAAGGGCCTCGCGGTGTACGTGGTGCGGGACCCCGCGGAGGTCCCGGGGGTGGCCCGGCTCGGCCCGGACCCGCTCGACCCCGGATTCACCCCGGAGCGCTTCGCCGAACTGCTGCACGGCGAGAAGCGCCGGATCAAGGGCGTGCTGCGGGACCAGGGCGTGCTGGCCGGCGTCGGCAACGCCTACTCGGACGAGGTGCTGCACGCGGCCCGGATGTCCCCGTACAAGCTGGCGTCGAGCCTGTCCGAGGAGGAGACGGCGCATCTGTACGAGGCGCTCGGGTCGACGCTGCGCGACGCGGTGGAGCGCTCCCGGGGGCTGGCGGCGGGGGAGCTGAAGGCGGAGAAGAAGCTCGGCCTGCGGGTGCACGGCCGGACCGGGCAGCCGTGCCCGGTCTGCGGGGACACCGTGCGGGAGGTGTCGCTCGCCGACTCGTCGTTCCAGTACTGCCCGACCTGCCAGACCGGGGGCCGGCCGCTGGCGGACCGGCGGCTCTCCCGGCTGCTCAAGTAGCCCGCCGGTCCCGCGCCCGTCCCGTCCGTGCCCCCGCCCCTGCCCCCGTCCGTGGCCCCGACCCGGCCCCGCCCCTGCGCCGCGGTCGGTGCGCCGGCCGGCCCCCGGCGTGCGGGGGCCGGGCCCGTCGTGGGCGTTCAGAGCTTGCGGGCGACGCCGCCCCAGTAGTACGCGGCGTACGGGTCGGCCGGCTGCTCGCCGTCCGGGTGCCAGGCCATGACCGGGGAGACGCCCGGCTCGATCAGCTCCCAGCCGTCGAAGAACCGGGAGACCTCCTCCTTGGTGCGCGGGACGAGGGTCATGCCGCCGGCCCGCGCGGCGTCGGCGACCTTGCCGACGGCCACCGGGTCGAAGTCCTGGGTGGGGTGGGTGAGCGCGAGGAAGCTGCCGGCCGGCAGGGCGTCCCGCAGCGCGGCGACCTTGCCCCACGGGTCGTCCTCGTCGGCGATCAGCATCAGGACGGCGATCATCAGCAGGCCGACCGGCTGGGAGAGGTCCAGCGTGGAGGTGAGCGCCGGGTCGGACAGCAGTTCGGCGGGCTTGCCGAGGTCGGCGTGGATGTAGGTGGTGCGGCTGGCCGGGGTGGAGACCATCAGCGCGCGGGCGTGGGCCAGCACGATCGGGTCGTTGTCCACGTACACCACCCGGGTGCCGGGGCTGGCCGCCTCGGCGATCTCGTGGGTGTTCGGCGACGTCGGGATGCCGGTGCCGAGGTCGAGGAACTGGCGGATGCCCTGCTGCTCGGCCAGGTGGCGGACGGCGCGGCCCTGGAAGGCGCGGTTCTCCTTGGCCATCGCCTTGACGCTGGGCACGGCCTGCTCGATGGCCTGACCCATGGCGCGGTCCGGCGGGAAGTTGGTCTTCCCGCCCAGCCAGTAGTCGTAGACGCGGGCGGAGTGCGGGGCGCTGGTGTCGACCCCGTACTTCTCCCACTGGCTGAGCTCGGCGGCGTCGTTGTCGGGCTGGTCGGCGAAGTCCTGACTTGTCGTCATGGCCACGTCCTCTGAAGACAGATCATCACACTGGGAGAGGTCAGACTAGCGGGCCCGGCCCGGCTCCGGTCGGGGGGAGGGGGGATGAGCTGCGGTTTGGTCCGTCAGGGTGGTGATCGAGCTCGTCGGAGTTGCCGCCGGGAGGCGGGGCGGTGAACGGGGGAGACATTCGACATGCTGTCTGATCGTCAGATTACTTCGCGAAGATTGCTGCTGGTCGCGGCCGGGATGTCGCTGCTCGGGATCGCCGGCTGCCGGGGTCCGGCCGAGGGCGGGGGAGGGGGTGCGGCGGAGGGCGCCGAGGCCGCCGGCCCGCCCGGCCCGGGCGCGGTACCCGGCTCCGCCGACCCGTCGCCCCCGGCGGAACCCTCCCCCTCCCCGTCGCCGTCCGCGGCGCCCTCCCCGACCGCCGTCCCGTCGGTGCCCCCGCCGGTGGCGCGGGCGCTGACGGCGGCCGAGACCCGGCCCGTGTACGAGCTGGACGCCGAGCGCCGGGTGGTCGCGCTGACCATCGACGACGGTCCCGACCCCCGGCACACCCCGACCGTCCTGGCGCTGCTGGAGCAGTACGGGATCCGGGCCACCTTCTTCCTGATCGGGGAGAACGCGGTCGAACACCCCGGGCTGGTCCGGGAGATCGCCGCCCGGGGCCACCACATCGCCAATCACACCTGGTCCCACCCCGACCTGCGGAGCCTCTCCGAGTCGAAGGTCCGAGAGGAGCTGGAACGCACCTCGGACCTGCTGCACCGGTCCACCGGGAAGGTGCCGACCTGGTTCCGCGCCCCCGGTGGGGACTGGTCCTCGACGTCGCTCAAGGTGAGCGCCGACCTGGGGATGCGACCGATGGCCTGGTCGGTGGACCCCCGGGACTGGGCCCGCCCGGGGACTGGCGTGATCACCGACCGGATTCTCAAGGACGTCCGGCCCGGGGCGATCGTGCTCAACCACGACGGTGGCGGGGACCGTTCGCAGACGGTGGCGGCGCTGAAGACGTACCTGCCGGTGCTGATCGACTCCGGGTACCGCTTCACCGCGCCGCCGGGGTGAAACGGGGCGGCGGCGGCGCCGACGACGGCCGTGCGGTGACGGAAGGTAGCGGGAAATGGTGCTAAACCACCCGAAAGGATGGATTAGCAGAATCGTTTCACCGATTTTTGGGCCTCTAGGGTGAACTCGCATCAATTACCCAGGTACCACCCGGTACCGCCCTGAAAGGGCCACCCGCCATGCGTCTCCGCAACGCCGTGCTCGCCGCCACCAGCGCCGTCGCTCTCGTCCTCGCCGTCCCGGTCTCCGCCAACGCCGCCGACGGAGTCTTCCGCTACACCTATCTGGACGGCGGGTCCGGGCAGCGTGGCGAGCTCGTCGATCCGGCGAGCGAGACGTGCATCGACGTCCCGGGGGCCACCGGGGCCGACCCGGCCTTCGCTCCCGTCAACCGGACCGGCGGGACCGCCGTCGTCTTCCTGGAATTCGGGTGCAGGGGCGACGTCTACTACACGCTGAAGCCGGGTGGCTCGGCCGGGCGGCGCCTCCACGTCCGCTCGGTGCTGTTCTCGTAGCGGAGCCGTCCGGGCCGCCGCGCCTCCGCACGGCGAATTCGTACGAAGCGCGGGACAAGCGGGGAATTGGTTGAGACCATTCCGGTGAACCGGCCGTGAACGCGGGCCGGTCGATTGCGCGACGACACCGGGAGCGACCGTGCCGATTCGAACAGCCGGGCTCTCCGCCCGGGCCCGCGGAGTGTTCGTCCTCGCAGCCGTGCTGCTCCTCGCGGCCGTCGGCTTCGGCGTGCAGCGGGCGGCCGGCGGCGGGGACGCCGGGCCCGGCGGAGGCGCCGGCCCGGCCGCCGCCCCGGCCGGGCCGCGCACCGCCGACCGGATCGTCCCGGCGCCGCTCTCCGCCACCACCGGCTCCGGGCCCGGTTACCGGCTCACCGCCCGCACCGCCGTCCGGACCGCCACCGGTCCGGACGCCCCGGCGCAGCAGGCGCAGGAGGTGCGGCGGATCGCCGGGCAGCTCGCCGAGGCGCTGCGCCGCCCGACCGGCCTGCCGGTCGAGGTGGTGGCCGACGGCGACGCGGCGGCCGACGGCATCGGCCTGCTGCTCGACCCCGCCCTCCCCGCCGAGACCGGCGCCGAGGGCTACCGGCTGACCTCCGACGCCACCGGCGTCCGGATCTCCGCCCGCACCCCCGAGGGCCTCTACCGGGGCACCCAGACACTGCGGCAGCTGCTTCCGCCGCAGATCGAGGGCCCGGCGAAGGCGGCGGACGGCACCGAGTGGACGGTCGCGCCGGTCACCGTCGAGGACCGCCCCCGCTACGCCTACCGGGGCGCGATGCTCGACGTGGCGCGGCACTTCTTCACCCCCGCCGAGGTCAAGGGGTTCATCGACCGGCTGGCCCTGTACAAGGTCAACCACCTGCACCTGCACCTGACCGACGACCAGGGCTGGCGGATCGAGATCCCGTCCCGGCCCGAACTCACCCGGGTCGGTGCGGTGAGCGAGGTGGACGGCACCCCCGGCGGCTTCTACACGGCGGCCGACTACCAGGAGATCGTCCGGTACGCGCAGGAGCGCTACCTGACCGTCGTCCCCGAGATCGACCTGCCCGGCCACAGCAACGCCGTCCTCGCCTCCTACCCGGAGCTCGACTGCACCCGCAGCGCCCGGCCCTGGCCGTACACCGGGATCGAGGTCGGCTTCTCGACGCTCTGCCCGACCGGCGACGCCGTCTTCGCGTTCACCCGGGAGGTGATCGCCGAGGTGGCCCGGCTCACCCCCGGCCCGTACCTGCACATCGGCGGCGACGAGGTGAAGACGATCTCCTCGGCGGAGTACGCGGGGTTCGTGCAGCAGGTGAACGCCCAGGTGCTGGCCGCGGGCAAGACGCCGGTGGGCTGGAACCAGGCCGCGCCGGCCGGGGTCGGGGTGCTGCAGTACTGGGACGGCCGCGGCGGGCGCGACGTCGAGCTCGGGCAGGCCGCCGAGCGGGGCGCCAAGGTGATCATGTCGCCGTCCGGCCGCAGCTACCTGGACATGAAGTACGAGAAGTCCTACCCGCTCGGGCTGGTCTGGGCCGGCACGATCGACGCCCGGCACGCCTACACCTGGGATCCGGACAACGTGCTCAAGCTGCCGGCCGGGTCGGTGATCGGGATCGAGGCACCGCTCTGGACCGAGACCCTGGACACCCCCTACGAACTGGACCTGATGCTGCTGCCCCGGCTGCCCGCGCTGGCCGAGCTGGGCTGGTCGCCGAAGGCCGCCCTCGACTGGGACGGGTTCAAGCGGCGCCTCGCCGAGGAGGGCGCGCGCTGGGACGCCGCCGGGTACGCCTACGAGCGGCGGCCGGAGGTGCCCTGGCCCGCACGGTAGCCCGGGGCGGCGTAGCGTGACGAGGGGAGGGTTCGCGCACGTCCCGAGTTGTGCAGGAGGAACGATGTCCGCACGGGAGCCGGACCCGGCGAGGCAGGAGCGGTTCGCGGGCCGCGTGGTGCAGGTGCTGAACGACGCCTGCCTGGGGATCATGGCCAGCGTCGGCCACCGGACCGGGCTCTTCGACACGATGGCCGGCCTCGCCCCGTCGACCAGCGGGGAGATCGCCGACGCAGCCGGGCTGGACGAGCGCTACGTCCGGGAGTGGCTCGGCGGCATGGCCGTCGGCGGCTTCGTGGAGTACGAGCCCGGGCCCGAGCCCGGCCCCGAGCACGGTCGCTACCGGCTGCCGCCGGAGCACGCCGCCTCGCTGACCCGGGCGGCCGGGCCGGACAACGTGGCGGGCATGATGCAGTACCTCGCGCTGATGGGCGAGGTGGAGCAGCGGATCGTCACGGCGTTCCGCGAGGGCGGGGGCCTGCCCTACTCGGCGTACCCGCGGTTCCAGGCCCTCCAGGGCGAGGAGACCGCCGCGGTCTACGACCGGGTACTGGTGGACGGGGTCGTGCCCCTGGTGCCCGGCCTGACCGAGCGGCTGCGGGCCGGCATCGACGCGGTCGACATCGGCACCGGACAGGGCCACGCCGTCAACGTCCTGGCGAAGGCCTTCCCGGCGAGCCGGTTCACCGGCGTGGACATCTCCGAGAAGGGCATCGGAGCGGCCGAGGCCGAGGCCGCCGCGCAGGGCCTGGACAACGCCCGCTTCGTGCTCGCCGACTCCGCCCGGCTTAGCGGCGCGTACGACCTGGTCACCGCGTTCGACGTGATCCACGACCTGGCCCGGCCGGCCCCCACCCTGAGCGCCGTCGCGGGAGCGCTGCGGCCCGACGGCGTCTTCCTGATGGGCGACATCGCGGCGAGCAGCCGGCTGGAGGAGAACCTCGACCACCCGCTGGGCCCCGCGCTGTACGCCTTCTCGGTCTTCTACTGCATGACGGTCTCGCTCGGCGAGGGCGGCGCCGGGCTGGGCACGGTCTGGGGCGAGCAGACCGCCCGGCGGATGCTGGCGGAGGCCGGGTTCGGCACGGTGGACACCCGGCGGGTCGAGGGCGACGTGCTCAACCTCTACTACGTGGCGCGCCCGGCCGGCACCCCGGCGTAGCGGCGGGTGCGGGGCCGGCGGGTGGCCGGGGCGCGGGCGCGGACGTAGGTTCGAAGGGTCCGTCCGAGTGAAGGAGGGCGTCGATGACCGGCAACGGCTACGCACACCCCGAGACGCTGGTCGACACGGAGTGGCTGGCGCGTCACCTGGACGACGGCACGCTCCGCGTCGTCGAGGTGGACGAGAGCACCGGGGCGTACGAGCAGGGCCACATCCCCGGCGCGGTCGGCTGGAACTGGGCCACCGACCTGCACAGTCCGGTCGGCCGCGACTACATCGACCGCACCGGCCTCCAGCACCTGCTGCGCGCCGCCGGGGTCGAGGACGACACGACCGTGGTGCTCTACGGCGGCAGGAACAACTGGTTCGCCGCGTACGCCTACTGGCTGATGCGGCTGCGCGGCTTCGGGCCGGTGCGGCTGCTGGACGGCGGGCGCAAGAAGTGGGAGCTGGAGGCGCGCCCGCTCACCCGGGAGGTCATGGACTACCAGCACAGCGGGTACCGGATGACCGAACCCGAGCACCCCGAGGTCCGGGCGCTGCGGGACGAGGTGCTCGCCAAGGCCGAGGTGTTCGCCAAGCCCGGTACGGACGCGGTGCTGGTGGACGTCCGCTCGCCCGCCGAGTACCGCGGCGAGGCGCTGGCGCCGCCGCACCTGCCGCAGGAACAGGCGCAGGTGCCCGGGCACATCCCCGGTGCGGTGAACATCCCGTGGTCGCAGGCGGCCAACGAGGACGGCACCTTCCGGTCGGCGGAGGAACTGCGCGCGCTCTACGGCGTGCAGGGCGTCGAGTCCGAGCGCGAGGTGATCGCCTACTGCCGGATCGGCGAGCGTTCGGCCCACACCTGGTTCGCGCTGACCGAGCTGCTGGGGTACCCGCACGTCAAGAACTACGACGGGTCGTGGACGGAGTACGGCTCGCTGGTACGGGCGCCGGTGGCGCTGGGGGCGTGAGGGTCCGGGCGCGGCGGAGGCCGCACCCGGCCGGACGTGGCACGGGCGCGGCACGGTGATGTCGGCCTGTTTCTTCTCATGAACATTTCATCTCCAAGGCGTGGGAGGAGGTCCGCCGGGACAAGGATCGTTGCGACCCGTTGTCCCAGCGATCCTGTGGAGGACCCCTGTGCGCAAGAGGCTGATCGTCTCTGCCGCTGCCGGCGCGCTCGCCCTGCTCCTGTCCGTCCCCGCCTCCGCCGCCCAGGCCGGCCAAGGCGCGGCCGGCATCGGAGACTCCTACTACCCGAACGCCGGCAACGGCGGCTACGACGTCTCGCACTACGACATCCGCCTCAAGTACCGGCCCGTCACCGACGAGCTGGAGGGCACCGCCACCCTCCTCGCCACCGCCACCGAGGACCTCACCCGGTTCAACCTGGACTTCGTGCTCAAGGTGAACGAGGTGCTGGTCAACGGGCGCCCCGCCAGGTTCGCCGCCACCGGTGACCAGGAACTGGAGATCACCCCCGCCCGGACGATCGCCAGGGGCAGCCGGATCACCGTGGTGGTCCGGTACGCCGACAAGCCCGGGGAGGTCGAGCGCGGCGGCTACTCCGCCTGGATCCGCACCCCCGACGGCGGCGTCGTCGCCAACGAGCCCGAGGGTTCGGCCTGGTGGTACCCGAGCAACGACCACCCCACCGACAAGGCCAGCTTCGACGTCTCCGTCCTGGTCCCCGACGGCACCCAGGCGATCAGCAACGGCACGCTGACCCAGAGCTCGCGGGCCGGCTGGACCCGATACAACTGGCGGCAGCCCAAGCCGCAGGCCACCTACCTGGCCACGCTGGCGATCGGCAGGTTCGACCTCTACACCGACACCACGGCGGGCGGACTCCCCGTCACCACCGCCTACAGCAAGGACCTCGGCGAGAACGACGGCGCCGCGCGGGCCAGCGTCGAGCGGACCGGCGAGATCGCCGACTGGCTGAGCGGGTACTTCGGCCCCTACCCCTTCGGCTCGCTCGGCGGCTACGTGCCCAACGTGCGCACCGGGTACGCGCTGGAGACCCAGACCCAGATCTTCTACAGCCCCGCCCAGTTCGCGCGCGGCGCCAACACCGGCGTGGTGGTCCACGAGCTGGCGCACCAGTGGTACGGCGACAGCGTCTCCGTCCAGCGCTGGAGCGACATCTGGCTCAACGAGGGCTTCGCCCGGTACTCGCAGTGGCTCTGGTCCGAGCACGAGAACGAGGGCACCGCCCAGGAGCTGGCCGACTACGTCTACGCCTTCTACCCGGCCGACAACGCCTTCTGGACCGTCAAGCCGGGGGACCCGGGCGCGGACCACCAGTTCGCCGCCGCCGTCTACGACCGGGGGGCGCTGGCCGTCCAGGCGCTGCGCAACACCGTCGGGGACGACACGTTCTTCCGGATCCTGAAGGGCTGGCCGACCGAGCGCAAGTACGGCAACGCCACCGTCCAGCAGTTCCAGGCGTACGCGGAGCGGATCTCCGGCAAGCCGCTCGGGGGGCTGTTCAACACCTGGCTGTTCACCGTCGGGAAGCCGGCGGTCGGCTCGTCGGGCGTCGCGGCGGGCGTCGCGTCGCCGGCTCCGTCGTTCGGTGCCCCGTCGGCGACCGCCCCGTCGGAGACCGCACCGGCGTCCGGCGCGGCGGACGTGCCGCCGGAGCCGAAGTCGTGGAAGAAGATCCAGGAGACCAACGCGGTCCACGACCACCGGGGCTGACGCCCGGGCGGGACCTCCGGCCCGGCCGCCCGCGCAGCTGCGCGGACGGCCGGGCCGTCCGGTTCGGCGGGTCAGCCCGCCGGGACGGCGACGGCCTCGGCCGCCCCGGCCAGGGCCTCGGCCTCGCCGACGACCAGGTTCTCGATGCCGAGGAGGAAGCGCGCCATGGCGGGGCGGGGGAGGACGGCCGGATCGGCGGTCATGGCGAGCTGGAGGGCGTCGCCGGTCTGCAGGGCGTCCAGCGCGTAGCTGAGGCCGGGCCGCGGGTCGAACTCGGTCGGCCAGGTCAGGGTGGTCCGTTCGCGAGCCCGGTCGAGCGGTTCGGAGGACGGCACGGGGGCGGTCGCCAGGGTGGCCGGCAGGAGGTCGCGGGTGTCGTTGAAGATGCACGACCGGTCGGCCAGCGGGACGCCCTCCGCCGTCAGGCGGTCGATCTCGCCGTCCAGCAGGCGCCGCTCGTAGTAGGCGTGGCGGTACGTGGCGATCGCGGCGGCCTGGGTGCGCCGGACCGTCTCGCCGAAGTCGCCCGCGGCGTTCGGCAGATGGAACATGCCGTCGCTCGCGATCACGCTCACCGCGTCGGTCAGGCCCGGCAGGAAGCGGTTGCTGACGATGACCTGGATCACGACGTCCGGTGATCCCGAGAGCTCGGCGGTCATCGTGCAGGCCGCCGCCAGCAGCACGGAGGAGGAACTCGCCCGGTGGGCGGTGGCGACCAGGTCGACCGCGCGGAACAGGGCCGGCGAGTCGAGCAGTGCGTTCGGGAACGGCGCGGACTCCGCGGTGGTGGGCGGGAAGAGGCGGGGCGGGCCGAGCCGCAGCTTGCGCAGGACGTGCGCGCGGGCGTTGGCGTCGCGGCGTCTTCCCCGCTCCGACCGCTGGAACTCCGCCTCCTCCAGCGGCTGCTGGGGCGACCGCTCGGCCCGGACGGACTCGGGGGTGGCACCCAGGGCCAGCTCGGTGAGGTCCTGGATCACCCGGCCCATTCCGCTGCCGTCCACGGCGGTGTGGGAGAGGACCAGGGTGATGTGCCGGACCAGCCCGTCGGCGATCACCAGACCGACCCGGAGCGGCCAGTCGGTGGCACTGTCGAACGGGTCGGCGGCCAGCCGGCGGTGGAGTGCGCTGCCGGCGGTGGCGAGTTCGGTGGGGTCGTCGTCGCAGTGCCGGGTGTGCACGGTCAGCAGGCCGTCCGGGTCGACGGTCTGGCGCAGCCCGGTACCGCTCTCGTCCGGGTGCAGACGGGTGTGCAGGGAGTCGTGCAGGTGGAGCAGGTCGCGCAGGGCGTCCAGGGTGGTCTGCACGGGGACGCCGGGGTCCACGGGTGAGGCCGTGGTGATGTTGTAGCGCGGACGGTCGGCGGGGGTCAGGCGGTTGACGACGTCCCAGATGGCCTGCTGGCCCCAGGTGGCCGGGCCGCTGCCGGATCTTCCGTTCGAGAAGCTGATGTCCAAGGTTCGACTCGTAGTCACCGTGGGGGTTCTCCGATGTGTGGTCCGAGGATCAGTGGTGCTGCGGAGGGTGCGGTGGGAGCCGTAGGGAGAGTCTGGCGCACCACCGGGAGATCGTCGAGAGTCCACCGGTGGGGTGGGGGTGGTTCAGGGGGGTGGCCGGTGCGGGCGAGCGGCGGAACCCGGGGCCGGGAGGGTGGCGTGGCAGCCGTATGCGGAACCGCGAGATCCAGCCAGGTGAAGGTCGGATCAGGTAATCATCTTCGGACGCAAGGCGAACAGCCGGTGAATCTCCGGAACCCATGGAAACATCTGACATGTGAAGCGTGAAATTGCACTGCTTCGCGCCTCGGCCCACCCTGTGCCCTTGTGAAGGAGAGATCTCCGATGAAACGATTCACCGCGATCCTTGCCGGTGCCGCCGCCCTGTCCGCGCTCGGCGCCGTGAGCGCCACCGAGGCCACCGCGCAGGCCTCCACCGCCGCGACGGCGACCAAGACCTGTGTCTACGGTTTCGAAGGCATCCTGCGGACCCAGCTCTGTGCCACCGTCGACGGGGACCAGGTCTGGCTGTCCGGCTACGCCACCCCGGTCGCCATCAGCTGGACCCCGCAGACGGTCTCGTTCGACCTCACGGCCGGGATCGTCGGCGGCGCCTCGCTGGGGACCGACACCCCGAACGTGGTCATCCCCGTCGGCGGCCGGCCGGTCGGCTACGTGGCCGGGACGGCCCCCTGCGGATCGACCGTCACCGGGACGTTCTCCGTCACCAAGTGGGGCTGGCCGCCGTCGACCGCCACCGTCTCGGTGCCCGTCCCCTGCTGATCCCCTCCGGGTCCACGGACGCGCCGGTCGGCCGTCCCTCACGGGGCGGCCGGCCTGCGGGCGCGTGGACCCGGCCTCCGCAACGGTCGCCGGCCGAGCCGGGCCCGTGACGGCCCGCGCGCCGGTCAGGACCGTTCGGCGGTGACGACGTGGTAGTCGAGCAGGCCGTCCCGCCACGTCGTCAGGAAGTTGCGGGTCCAGTGGCCGGACGGGACCGTCCCCTCCAGGTAGCGGTCCAGCCCCGGCCAGACGTCCTCGCCGATGGATCCGGTGGCGATGCGGGTGAACCCGGCGTCGGCGAGGTCGGCCGTGAAGGCGTCGAGCGGGTGGGCGACGTCCAGGCCGTCGGCGAAGCTCCCGAGCAGGATGCTCAGCCGCTCGGCCGCCTCCGGACCCTCGGCGCTGAAGAACGTGGTGACCACCAGCCGGCCGCCGGGCCGCAGGACCCGGGCCGTCTCCCGCGCGAAGCCGGTCAGCTCGCGGAAGTGCTGCGCCGCCTCGACCGAGTACACGCCGTCCAGGGAGCCGTCTGCGAAGGGGAGCTCGTCCGCCGAACCGAGGGTGTAGCCGAGCCGGTCAGGGAACGTTGCCAGGGCGCGGGCGTTGACGGCGCGAGCGCGTTCGACCTGGTCGGGGTGGATGTCGACGCCCGTCACCCGGGCGAAGCGGAACTCCCGCAGCGCGAGCGCGGCGCCGAGCCCGCGCCCGCAGCCGACCTCGGCCAGCCGCAGGGACTCGGCCGGCGCGGGGAAGGCGCGCAGCACCCGGCGGTACAGGTTCTCCTGACTGAGGACGCGGTCCTCCGGGGTGGGCGCGGTGGTGTCGATGCCGCGCCAGTCCCCGAAGTTGATGAAACCGCCCGCGAAGCTCGCGGCTCGGGAAAGGTCGTCAGGGCCGTAGGTCTGGCGTACGGACGCGGGGATGCGGTCGTTGCTCATGGGGGCTCGGTCTCCGTGTGAGGGCTGAGTGGTGTCGTGGAGGTGCGTGGGTCCGCGCCCGCTCGCGGGCGCGCGCCGCAGTACGTACCCAAACGTGCCGGTGACGGAACTACCCGAAGGGGGTGGTTTCGCGGATAACAAGCAGGTCAATCGGGTTGTGAGTGATACGTGAGGATGAGCATGCTTAACGGCATGACTTCGGCTACGTCACCTCTCCGCCAGACCGCCGCGCCCGTCGCGGACACCGCCGACTACGAGCACGACTGGGCGCTCGTCGACGTCGAGACCTCCGGGCTGAGGCCCGGGCAGCACCGGGTGCTGTCGGTCGCGGTGGTGACGGTCGACGCCCAGGGCCGGCAGACCGGGGAGTTCTCGACGCTGCTCGACCCCGGGGTGGACCCGGGACCGGTCGACATCCACGGTCTGACGGCCGAGCGGCTGCGCGGGGCGCCGACCTTCGAACGGGTCGCCGGCCGGATCGCGGAGCTGTTGGAGGGACGGGTCATGGTCGCGCACAACGCCCAGTTCGACTACGACTTCCTCAGCCACGAGTTCGCGCTGGCCCGGTCCTGGCTGCCGGTCTCCCGGCGGCTCTGCACGCTCGCGCTGAACCGCCGGATCGAGACCCCCACGGACGACCTGAGGCTCGGCACGCTCGCCGCGCACTACGGCGTCGTCCAGCGGCGGGCCCACGACGCCCTGGACGACACCCGGGTGCTGGCGGGGATCCTGCGGGGGTCGCTGGTGGAGGCGGCCCGGCTGGGGGTCCCGCTGCCGCTGGTCGCCTGCCCGCCCCGGCGCACCTCGGAGTTCCGCCCGCGGATACCGAAGACGCCGTGCGGCTACCGCAACCCGGGACGTTGGGCGGCGGGCGGGCCGCTGGTGCAGGGCATGAAGGTCGCCGTCACCGGCGAGACCGTGACGGCGCGGGAGGAACTGGTGGCACGGGCGGTGGCCGCCGGACTCAACGTCATGACCTCGGTGAGCCGCCACACCAGCGTGCTGGTCGCCAACGCGGGGCCGGACGGCGCGGCTTCGGCGAAGGCCCGGCGCGCTGCGGCGGAGGGCGTGCCGCTGGTCGACGAGGCGGCGTTCCTGGCACTGCTGGCGGAGGTGCGGCCGGGGCAGTCGCACGACGCGGCCGACGGCGGCGGCCCGGCGGCGCCGGTCGTGCCGGGGCCCACGGCGGCGGAGTCGCCGGTGCGGGACTCGCCGGTCCCGGCCTGCGCGGCCGGCGCGGTGACGGACCCCGCGGCGCAGCCCGCCCCGGACGCCGTCCCGGACACGACCCCGGTCGCCGCCCAGGTCCCGCCGGCGACGGAGGCCGGGCCCGGTGGGCGGGCGCCGGCGCGGCGCGGCGGGGCGCGGGAGCGGCGGGCATTGACCGGGCGGCGG
The DNA here is from genome assembly GCF_036322525.1 of Streptomyces sp. BE20. Lineage (NCBI taxonomy): Bacteria > Bacillati > Actinomycetota > Actinomycetes > Kitasatosporales > Streptomycetaceae > Streptomyces > Streptomyces sp. BE20. The sequence continues at coordinate 135,959 of NZ_JAQYWW010001186.1, forward strand.
ATCCTGGTGCTGGGCGGCCGGCACCAGGAGTCGGCCGAGGCCCGGACGGCGCTGGTCGACCTGGGCGCCGCGGCCGCGGTGAACCTCTCGGCCAACGTCACCGACGTCCTGGCGCTCACCGGCGCCCACGCCGACCGGCGGATGCGGCGGATCGAGTGGCTGGGGCTGCCGGTCCGCGAACCGGCCTGGATCGAGGAGGTCCGGAGCGCGCCGCCGGCGGGCCTCCCGGCGGGCGGGTCGCCGGACGGCGCCGCGCCGGACGAGGACGGCGAGGTGGTGCTGCCGCGCGGCGGCGTGATCGACCTGCCGCTCGCCGCGGACGGCACGCGCTGGACCGTCCACGCGTCCTGGGCCCAGCAGAGCACCTGCGAGGTCGACGTGGTCGCCTTCGCCCTCGACGAGGAGGAGCAGGTCGCCTCCGACGAGGACTTCGTCTTCTACGGCGCGCCGGAGAGCCCGGACGGGACGGTCCGGCTCGCGTTCGACGGCCCGCAGGAGCAGGGCGTGACCGTCGATGTGGGCCCGCTCGCGTCCTCGGTGCGCCGGATCGTCATCGCGGCGGCGATCGACGGCGCGGCCACCTTCGGCGACGTCGGGGCGGTCGAGATCGCGCTCGCGGGCGGGACACGGGCCCGCCCGATCGTGCGGGCCACCCTGGACGCGGCGACCACCGAGCGGACGCTCCTGCTCGGCGAGGTCTACCGGCGGGGCGGGGCCTGGCGGTTCCGGGTCGTCGGGCAGGGCTTCGACCACGGACTGGAGGAGCTCGCGCGGAGCTTCGGCGTCGACGTCGCGGGCTGAGAGGCTGTGCGGGGGCCGTTCGGCACCGGACGGAGACGGGCAGGGCGGGCGACGCCGGGGACCGGGCCGCGCCGATCGGCACCGTCCGACTTTCGACGATCGAGGAGGACCTGTGAGCGGGACGGGCACGGACGACGGGCGGGTGGCGCCGCCGCTGACCGGGGGAGAGCGGGAGACGCTGCGCGCGTACCTGGACTTCCACCGCGGGACGCTGGCGATGAAGTGCGCCGGGCTGACGGACGAGCAGCTGCGGTCGCGGTCGAGCCCGCCGTCGACGCTGACGCTGCTCGGGCTGGTGCGGCACCTGGCGGAGGTGGAGCGGACCTGGTTCCGGCGGGTGATCGACGGGGAGGACGTTCCGCTGCGCTGGTCGACGGAGTGGGACTTCCAGGCCGCGTACGACGCGGCCGGGGCCGACCGCGCCGAGGCGTTCGCGGCCTGGGAGTCGGAGGTGGCGCACTCCCGGCGGATCGAGCGGGAGGCCGCCTCGCTGGACGTCACGGGTTACCAGGTGCGCTGGGAGAAGGAGGTCTCGCTGCGGTTCGTGATGCTGCACCTGATCCACGAGTACGCCCGGCACAACGGGCACGCCGACTTCCTGCGCGAGGCGATCGACGGGCAGGTCGGCGCGTAGCGCCGCAGGCCCGGCCGCCGGGTTCAGAACGGCCGGCGGTCGGCCGGTGCGGTCGGGGGAGCGGGGTCGTCGGGCCGGACGGGCGGCGGGGGCGGGGCGGGCTCGGCGAGGGGGCGGAACCTGGGCGGCTCGACCAGGTGCTGCCACTCCTGGTCGGGGCGGCCCGGGACGGTCCGTCCGGCATCCAGCCAGAGGCGCGCGAGTCGGGCGAAGATCGGGGCGTCGAACAGAAACGTTCCGTCCTTGGACCGGGGTGAAGGCACGTAGTCGTAGCTCATGACCGGATAACGAGCGGGGCGGGCCGCCGCAACCCGTCGGCGGGGGAAATGAACGCCTCGCGGGGCGGCAGCCGTACTCGTCCACGTGACAGTGATGACCACGGGCCGCAGTGCTGGCAAGCTGGCCGCCATGGCGGAAGCGGCGGGTGAGACGGGGATCCGGGAGCTCCTGGCGAGGTGGCTCGCGGCGGAGGACCCGGCCGACAGGGGGGAGCGCGCGGGGAACGACGACGCGCTCCCCGGCGACGACGGTGACCTCGCCGCCGGAGGGTGGGCGGTGCCCCCGGCCACCGGGGCGGAGGTGGTCGAGGCCGCCTGGCGGCTGGCCGTGGCGGGGCTGGAGGACGAACCGCGGACGAGGGCCCCGGACGGACTGTGGATGGTCGCCGAGGCACTGGTGGTGGACGAGCACCCCTCGGCGTCCGGGTGGACGCCGCTGGAGCGGGCCGAGGCGGTGGAGTGGGTCGCGCTCCTGCTGCACCGCTTCGGCGAGGACGGCGTGACGATGCTGACGGCGGATCTGGTCCGGGGCCGGGCGGACGGTGACGGCCCGGGTCCGGCCCCGCGCCCGGCCGGCGGCCCGGCCCCGGGCACCGGCAGGTCCTCAGACAGGCTCTAGCGCGGCCAACCGCACCTCCAGCTCGTGCACCACCGTGGTGTCGCCGAGCCGCCCGTACAGCCGGCGGGCCGAGTGCAGGGTGCGGACGGCCTCCGGGGCGCGGCCGCCCGCCAGCAGGAAGTCCGCGTAGTGGCGTTCGGCCACCGCGTGCAGGTGGACGGTGCCCGCGACCCGGCAGCGTTCCAGGGTCTGCTGCCAGGCCTCCTCCGCCGCCGTGCGGCGGTCGAGGAGTTGGAGGGCGTGCGCCTCGTTGATCATCGCCGACAGGTGGAAGACGGCCAGCGGGTGGTCGGCGAGCAGCGCGCGGGCGTCCCGGGCCCGGTGCAGCGCCCGCCCGGGTTCGCCGGCGAGGCCGTACAGCCCGGCGGTGTTGCTCAGCGCGTACGGCGCGTGCTCGGCCAGGCCGTGCCGCTCGGCCAGCGCGATCGCCTGCTCGCCCAGGCGTACGGCCTCCGCCGGTCGCCCGTCGGCCGCGGTGGCCGTGGCCAGGACGGTGAGGGCCTGCACCCGGACGGTGTCGCCGGACCCGGCGGTGCGGTCGACCGCGCGGCGGGCCAGCCGGTGGGCCTCCGCGGTGCGGCCGCTGCCGCCGAGCGCCCGGGCTGTGACCGCCTCCATGGAGGCGACGGCGGCCGGGTCGCCGGTGCGGGCGGCGGCGGCGAGCCCGACCCGGAGGCAGGTCAGCCGGTCCGTGCGGCGGCCGGCGCCGTAGTAGAGGCAGTCGGCGCGGTAGGCCAGCTGCCAGGAGCGGCGGTGGTCGCCGCGTTCGGAGGCCGCGGTGACCAGGCCGCGGACGGTGGGTTCCGCGGCCTGGAACCAGTCGAGCGTGGCGGGCACGGTGGGCAGGTGCGGCCACCCGGCGGGGTCGGCGCCGAACGGCGGGGCGACGGCGGGCGCGGGGCGGTGGGCGGCGTGGGCGGGACCGGGCTGGAGCAGTGCGGAGCTGCGGGCCACCACCGCGAGGTAGTGGTCGGTCAGGGCCGCGGTCGCGGCGGCGCGCTCGGACGCGGGCCGCTCGTCGAGGAGTTCGGCCCCGTACAGCCGGACCAGGTCGTGGCGGCCGTAACGGCCGGGGGCGGTCTCGGTGAGCAGGTGGTGCGCGGCGAGCGCGCCGAGCGCGAGGCGGGCCTCGGCGGCGCCGGTGCGGAGCAGGGCGGCGGCGGCGTGGGCGTCCGTCTCGGGCCCCGGGTGGACGGCGAGCAGGGCCAGCAGACGTGCGGCGGACGCGGGGAGGTGGCGCAGCGTCAGATCGAGCGCGGTCCGGACGCTGGCCGTGCCCCGGGTGTCCAGGGCACGCAGCCGGGTGCTCTCGTCGGCGAGTTCGGGCACCAGGTCGGCGATCGCCCAGCCGGGCCGGGCGGCCAGCCGGGCACCGGCGATCCGCAGGGCGAGCGGCAGCCGGTCGCAGAGCTCGGCCAGCCGGCCGGCGGCCTCCGGCTCGGCGGCCACCCGGGCGGGTCCGATCAGGCGCTCCAGCAGGCGCCGCGCGTCCTCGGCGGGCAGGGCGCCGAGGCGCAGCAGGGCGGCGCCCTCGGTCACCACGAGGTCCTCCAGCGAGCTGCGGCTGGTGACGACCGTCGCGCACGCCGGGCCGGTCGGGAGCAGCTCGGTGACGTCCTGCGCGTCGCGGACGTTGTCCAGGACGACCAGCAGCCGGCGGCCGTGCGTCAGCGACCGGTAGAGCGCGGCGCGGGCGGCCGGATCCTCCGGCAGCGAGCCCTCGGGGACGCCCAGCGCGCGCAGGAACCGGCCGAGGACGGCGGTCGGTTCGGCACGCGGGCCCGGGCCGAAGCCGTTCAGGTCGGCGTAGAGCCGCCCGTCCGGGAAGGCGGCGGTCGCGTCGTGCGCCCACTGCACCGCGGTGGCCGTCTTGCCGGTGCCGGCCGGGCCCACCAGGACGGCGAGACCGCCGCCGGGGCGTTCGCCCCCGCACTCGGCCTCCAGCCAGCGGCGTTCGGTCGACCGGCCGACGAAACCCGATATCCGGCGCGGGAGTTGGTCCGGGCCGGGGCCGGGGCCGGGGCCGGGGCCGGGGTTGGGGTCGGCGGTGGGGCGGAGCGGGGTCGGCGGCCGGACGGCGGGCGTGCGGGCCGGGACCGGGACCGCGGCCGGCTGCCGCGCGGACGGGACCGCGCAGGCGGAGAGGCCGGCCGACCCGGCCGCCCGGGGGCGGACGCGGCCGATCGTGCCGGTTGTTCCGGCGGCGCCGGCCGTGCGTTCGGGACGACCGGTGACGCGCACGGCGGCCGAGGGCGGGCGCCTCCCCGGCTCGTCGGCGAGGATGTCGGCCACCGCCGACCGCAGCGCGCGCCCGGGGCCGACGCCGAGCTCCGCGGCCAGCCGGCGGCGCGTGCGGTGGTAGACGGTCAGCGCGTCGCAGGGCCGCCCGGCCTGACGGAGGCAGAGCACCAGCAGGGCGGCCAGCGGCTCGTTCCACGGGTCGGCTTCGAGCGCGCGGTCGAGTTCCGGTGCGGCGTCGGGGCCGAGGCCGAGCCGGAGCAGCCGTTCGCTCCAGGCCTCCAGGGCCCGGGTCCGCACCTGGCGGAGGCGGTCGGCGAGCACGTCGCGCAGGTCCGTCTCGGGCAGGTCGGCCAGGGTCGCGGGGCCGTGCCAGAGGTCCAGGGCCCGGCGGAGCAGTCCGGCGGCGGACTCGTCGCCGTCCGGGACGGCCACCTCGGTGGCCCGCGCGACCAGCCGCTCGAACAGCAAGGCGTCCACGGATTCGGCCGGGCCGTCCAGCCGGTAGCCGGGGGCGCGGGTCGACAGGACGAGCTTCGAGCCGGCGAGCAGCTTGCGCAGCGCGGCGATGTGGCCCTGGAGCGCGGCCCGGGCCCGGGCGGGCGGTTCGTCGCCCCAGAGCAGTTCGAAGAACCGCTCGACCGGGACGGTGCGGCCGAGTTCGAGCGCGAGCAGGGCCAGCGCGGCGCGCCGTTTGGCGCCGGCGGGCTCGACGGCGCGGCCGTCCGCAGCCTGCAGTTCCACCGGACCCAGCAGTCGAACGAACAACGGATCCTCCCAGGTGAGAGCGGTCGGCGGAGATCTCCGTCCCTGTGCGGGGCGCAGTCTAGCCACGCCCGGGGAACGGTTCCGGCCCGTGGCCGTTCGGCCACGGAGCGCCTGGGGACCGCCCTTTCGGGGGATTGACGGGAGCCGGTCAGCTGGGCGTCGGGCAGGCGTCGGCGGTTGTTCTCCTGAAGTTCATTGACGATCCATCAGGGAAACGCGGTCGCGGACGCGGCGCGATCGGGACGGGCGGAACGGCGGCGCCCTGCGTGGACGGCGGTCGTGGCGATCCCGGGCCGTCCGTCCGGCGGGTGCGGGGCGGCGCGCGGAGCCGGTCGGGCCGGGGACCGTCCGGCGGGGTGGGGGAGGCGCCGGACGGCGGGGGCGCACGCGGGGCGCTTGCCCGTCGAGGGCAGTGCGCGGGTCCGATCGGCCGGCAGCTGTGCGCGATGGGGAGACGCTGATTGCCTGAAGGGGAAGCCGGGCCGGTGGCTGCCGGGACCGGCCGCGCAGGTCCGGGCGGGTCCGGGCACGCGCCACGGGAGAGCGCAGGGCGGTCGGCCCAAGGGGTGGGGCCCGGGGCGGGCCGGTGGAGGTGGTGCGGGTGGGGCAGGGCTGCTCGTGTTGAGCTCAACGGCCCGCATGCGGTCCCGGGTTCACCGGCGGCCGGACGGGCGGACGGCCCGCGCGGGTCCGCGCCCCGGCGCCGCCGTCCGCAGGCGGGGCGGGGCCGGGTGCCGCCGCGGGCGGTTCGCGCGAGGGGGACCCGGGCCGGCCGGTGAACCCCGGCCGGAAGGCGCACCGTCGAGCAGGGTGCGGGGCCGGGACGGTCCCGCGATCTCCGACCCCTGGGAGGGCGACCATGCTGCGAATGAACGGGCCGCTGCGGATCACGGTGCTCGACAAGGACGCCGCCTTCGAGCAGCGCGCGGTGGTGCGCACCCCGTACGGCACCTCCGTGCTGGAGGGCCGGACCGGCGCCTCCCTCGACGTGCGGGCCGAGGAGTGGGAGCTGGAGCTGGAGCACTGTGTGCCCGGCGTCGGCTGGCGGCCCAACGTCCGGGTGCTGCCCGGTCCGTGGCAGACCTCGCGGAGCGGCCTGCGGAGCAGGATCCTGCGCAGCAAGGACTGCGACTGGCCGAACGGCGACCCGGCCGAGCGGAACTTCGTCCTTCGGCTGTCCTCGACGGTGGCCGAGCTCCGGCGTGACGCGTCGTCCGCCGCCGAGGAGGTGGGCCCGGCCACCTCGGAGGGCCAGCGGACCAGCTCCGGTGCGGGCCTCGGCGCGGGCGGGCGATCGTCCGACTCCGGGGGTGCCGTCGTCGGTGGCTCCTGGGCCGGGTATCCGGCCAAGTCGGCGGAGCGGCCCGTGGTGTCCGCCGTTCCGGCGGAGTCCGGTGCCGTGACGGCGCAGCGCCGGGCGGTGGGCGCCGGCGAGCCGGTTCGTCCGGCAGGTGAGGCCGTCCGGGGCGTGGCGCCCATGCCCGCGGTGCCGTTGGCGGAGGGCGTGCTGGTGCCTGCTCTGCGGGTCGGCTCGCCGGCCGGTGGCGTGCTGGGGACGGCCGTGGCCGTCGAGGCGTCGCGGCTCCCGGCCGGCCGGGGGGTGCCCGCGGAGCGCTGCACTCCGGTGGGCCGGGCGGAGCCCGGCGAGGCCGTCCGCCCGGCGGTGTCGGGCGGTCCGGCGACCTCGGGCGGTCCGGCCGGCCTCGGCGTCCCGGCGGAGACCGCCGCGCGGGCCGCGGACCGGCGGGCGGCCGTCGCGGACGACGGGCCGGGGGAGGCGCGGGCGGCGCCGTCCTGGCCCCGGTGACGTCATCGGCCGGCGGTGCCTCCGGAGCGGCGTGACTCCGGAGGCACCGCCGGCCGGCGGGCGCTACCCGTCGATGTGGAAGGACTGCCCGTACACCTTCCAGCGCAGCGGGGTGTGGAGGTCGAGGTTGCCCGCCTCCAGGAAGACGCGCTGGGCGGTGTCGACGCGGCTGGTGTCGGAGTGGGCGGCCTCGGTGCGCATGGCGGCGGCGCGGGCGTCGAGGAAGGCGGCGAGGTAGGTCTTCTCGTCACCGCCCTGGGCCGGGGGCTTGGCCTTGCGCAGCGCGGCGGCCCGGATCCCGCCGAAGCTGTCGGAGCTGTTGCCCGGCCCGTGCATGACGATGGCGTCGTAGTAGGCGAGTTGGCCGAGGGCGTGCAGGCCGTCGGACTTGGCCTGGGCGACGGCCGGGTCGAAGTAGACGCGGTCGCGTTCGTCCTCCTGGGCCTTGCGGAAGGTCGGGTCCTGGACGGCCCGCTTCCAGTCGGCGGTGAAGTCCGGGTCGAGCCCGGCGTGGGAGCCGGACCCGTCGAGCTTCTCCAGGGCGGGGAGGTACTTGGCGAGCACGTTGTCGGGCTTCAGCGTGCGGTAGTGGCGGACGAGTTCGAGCATGTCGCCGGTTCCGGAGCAGAAGCCGACGATGCCGGCGGTGTAGCCGCGGCCGTCCTTGATGTCCTCGATGTAGCCGAACTGGGCCTTCCAGTCGAGCGACGAGTTCTCCGCGCTGGAGACGATCTGCTGGGCGAGGTCCTTGAGGGACGGGTCGGTGAGGTCGCCGGTGGCGGGACCGGAGGGGCGGCCGGTCGGCTTGGTGGTGGGGCTGCCGGTGGGGTCGCCGCCGGGCTTGGCGGCGGGCTGGGTGGTGCGGTGGGGCCGGCCCCTGCCGTCGGCCGGCGGGACGGTCGCGGCGGACGGGGACGCGGCGGAGGGGGACGCGCTGGGTGGGGTCGTCGGTGCGGGTGCGGCGGCGGCCGGGAGCGCGGGGAGCACCGCGGCCAGGAGGAGAGCGGTCAGGGCGGGCGGCACTGCGGCTCGGGTGGGCCGGGTCGGCATCGGGGCTCCGGGGTCGGCGGGGCGGGCGTCGGCTGGTCGGGCGTCGTGTCGGCGGGTCGGGCGTCTGCGGGTCGGGCGTCTGCGGGTCGGGCGGGCGCCGGTGGCGTCCGCCTGGGGAACGGGTGCCGGGCGCCACCGGGTTCACCGCGGTGCGGTGGCCTCCGGAGGTCCGGCGGCGCCCACGGGCTCGGCGGGGTCGGGGAGTTCGCCGTCCGGGTACTCGGGGCCGGGGTGCCCGGACGGCCGGCGGGCACCGGCCTCCGGCTCGACCCCCGGGGTGAGGAGGAAACGCTCGGGGGACTCCGCCCGGGGCCGCTCGGCCGGGGGCATCGCCGCACGGCGCTCCAGCCACGACCGCAGCCTGGTGAGGGCGCTGCGATCGCGCTCGGCCGGGTCGCCGCCGGTTTCGCGCAGGAGGACGCCGGCCGGCCGGTCGGCCTCGGCCGCCACCGTGCCGACGACGGTGAACGCCGTACCGGGCGCGAACACCGCCTGCGGCAGCCCGTCGCCGGAGTCGAAGACGGACGTGCGCCGCCCGGTGGCCGACCACACGAGGAACTCGACGGAGCAACCCGGCAGCTCCGCCCCGGCCGCGGCCAGTCCGGCCAGCGGCGCGGGCTCCCGGAACTCCAGGCCGGCCGGATAGAGGGCGAGGACGGACTCCGGGTCCAGCGCGGGGTCCGCGCCGAGCAGCACCGCGCCGTGGTGGCTCGGGAGCCGCCGCAGGCCGGAGCCGAGGCATCGGAGGAACGGCCTCAGCGCCGGGTCGCCGGAGCGCGCGGCGGTCACCAGGTCCGCGCGTGTCGCGGGGATGCCCGCGCCGTCGTGGTGGAGCAGGACGGCGGCCAGGTCGGGCTTGAGGTCGTCCTTCGAGGTGGACCGCAGGCCGGGCAGCCGGGTGGCGAGCTGCTCCAGGCGGCCGGTGCAGCGGTGGTAGTGCTCGCCGAGCAGCGTGCGGACGGCGTCCCGGTCGGCGGGGGAGCTGGCGGTGACCGGGGGCGGGTACTCGTCGGTGCGGAAGAGCCGGGCCGGCGGAGGGCCGACGGGCGCCTCGGGCGTCGTGCCGCCGGGAGGCGCGCCTTCGCGCGTGCTGCCGGGGGACGGGACGGCGGGTGGTCCGGCGTCGGGCGCGGCCTCGGGCCCGGCCTCGGCCTCGGCGGCGGACTCCGGCAGGCCGGCGCGGGGCGGGTCGGTGCCCTCCGGTCCGCCGACGGGCACCACCGGGGAGGGCGCCTCGCCGGCGGACGACTCGGCAGCGGACGCCCCCTCGCCCGGTTCCGCGGTGGTCGGCGGGTCCTCGGTCCGGCCTACGGGCTCGTCCGCCTCCGGTGCGGCGGTGGTGTCCGGCCCGTCCTCGTCCGGCCCGGTGGGCGGCTCGACCGGAGGGACCTCCGGCACCCGGAAGAGACCCGGGGTGCCACCGCTGGTCGCGGTGCGGGTGAGCGGTTCGGCCGGCCGGGGCCACGGATCGGCGTTCGAGCCCGCCGCGGCAGCGGCGGTGCCGCTCCCGCCGACCGCCGTCCCGGCGGGGTCGCCGGCCGGACCGGCGGCCGGACCGGCGGCCGGGTCCCGGGCCGGGTCGCCGGTCGAGGACGAGGTCCGGCGGGAGGGGGCCACCGCGGCGGAGGTGCCGGTGGCGGGAGCGGAGGTGGCCCGGACGGGTGTGGGCAGGGGGACGGGTGCGGGCGCCACCGGCTCGGACTCGGCGGGCGCCGGTCCCGCCGAGTCCGGCCGCACCGGCGCCTCGGAGCCGGTGAGCGGCTCGGGGCCGGCCTGCACCGCCGCCGGGGCGGGCCCGAGGGCGGCCGTCGCCGTGGGGCCGGGAACGGCCGGGGTGCCGGCCGGTCCGGCGGCGAGCCACTCCGGGCGGGCGGCCGCGGCCGGTCGCTGCGGGCGGCCCGTGCCGCCGATCCCGTAGGCCACGGGTGCCACGGCGGGCGGCCCGGTGAGGGGCTGCTCCGCCCCGAGCCAGTCCAGCTCGTGCATCCGGGCGACGAACCGGGCGACCCGCTCGGCGGACGGCTCCAGCAGACCGTGCGCCAGCAGCCCGAACCCCTCGGCGCCGACCGCCGGGAGCCGGTCGAGCAGGGCGCCGAGCTCCTCGAACACGTCGGGCGGGATCGGGCGGTCGCGCTCCCCGACGATCAGCAGCGGGCGGGCCGGCTCGGGCCGCCGGAACCGGGGGGTGAGGACGTGCGGCGGTTCGGGGCGCAGCCAGAGACCGGCCGGGACGGCCTCCAGGACCCAGAAGGGGAACGCCTCGAAGACCGCCGGACCGGCGGTCTTCCAGTCGGCGCCGCCGTTGCGCCACGCGGCGGGGGTGGTGGGGCGGCCGGGGGCGGTGGCGAGGCGCAGCAGGAAGGGTTCCCAGCCGGCCCGGCCGTGCCGGTCCAGGATCCGGGAGGTGGGGCCGCCCGGGCCGAGGACGGGCAGGCCGATCGCGGCCTGCACCGGCCGGGCCGTCCTGGCCGCCAGCGCGCCGGTGAGCGCGGCCAGCTGGTCGGGGGCCGCCCACGGGGCGCTGACCAGCGGCCGGTCGGTGCCCAGCGGCAGCGAGAGCACGGCGTCCGCGAAGTCGTCCGGCAGCAGGACGGGCCGGTCCGGGGTGCCGATCAGGAGGACGGTGTGGCCGGGCGGCGCGGCGGCCAGCCCGAGGTCGGGGAGCGGCCCGCCGGTCCGGGACGCCGGGTCGGTGAGCCAGAAGCCGGTGGGGAGCCGGAGGATCCGGACGGCGTCGCCCCGGGACCCGGCGGTGAGACCGTCGGCGCGTCCGGCCGGACCGTGCAGGACGGCGGGTTCGGCGCCGGCGGCGGTCGTCGGGCTCCCGACCGCTGTCGCGGCGCCGATGGTCTCGCGGACCCGGCGGGGCGGTGCCCCGGCCTCGCACCGCCACCAGGAGGCGGCTTCGGTCGCGCCCTCGGGGCTGGTGACCTTGAGGTTCCCGGCGGCGGTGATCTCCACCAGGCCGTCCGGCGCGACGACCGGCAGGCCCGCCCGCTCGGCGACGATCTCCGCCGGACGGCGGCCGTTGGGGGCGAGCGCGGCCAGCCCGGAGGCGGCGAGGACCAGGCTGCCGGCGCCGCGGGCCCGGGCGACCACGCCGAGGTCCGCCATCCGGTCGCGCAGGACCTTGGCCGAGTCGGGCGCGGCGGCGACCACGACGACCGCGTCCGGGACGGGCCGGAGCGCGCCGATGGCGGCCGACAGCTCGTCGTCGCGGGCGGTGGCCGGGGCGATGACGAAGTGCGGTCCGACCGGGCGGAGCACGGAGGGCGCCGGCACCGGGGCCGCCGACGCCGACGGCGAGGGCGACAGCGCGGTGGACGGTGCCGACGCGCTGGAGGACGGCGCGGTGGAGGGCGGCGGGGCGGTCCCGGCGGCCGGGGCGGGCGCGCCGGCCTCGCCCGCGGGCAGCGCACGGCGCGGCCCGCGCCGGAGGGCGAACCGGCGGCGGGGTTCGGCCGGCGGCGCGGGGTCGCCGGAGGGCGTGCCGGTGCGGGAGAGGCTCATCGCCTTGGACTACGGGCGCCGCCGGGCGGCCGGTTCACCGCCGCGCGGGGCGGGCGGTCCGCCCGCCGCCCGGCGGCGGTCACCCGGCCGCCCCGTCGGCCCCGGCGTCCGGCTCCGCGACCAGGGCGGTCTGGAGCTGGACCGTCCGCCGCCGGGTGATGTGCAGGGCCCGGCCGGGCGGCAGCTGGCGCGGCTTGACGTTGCCGAAGATCGTGCCCTCGCTGGGTGGGCAGGAGAGCAGCGTCACCGGGGTGTTGATGTCCTGGAGCCGGCGCAGCACCGGATCGGAGTAGGCCCGCCCGATCCCGTTGGCGGCGCGGGCGATCACCAGGTGCAGGCCCAGCTCGGAGCCCTGGGCGAGGTGTCCGAGCAGCGGTTCGAACGGGTTCGGCCCGGAGGCCGGGACGAGGTCGAGGTCGTCGACGATCACGAACAGTTCGGGCCCCGTCCACCAGTCGCGCAGCCGCAGCCGGGCCGGGCTGATGTCCTCGCCCGGAACGCGGGCCTCCATCGCCCGGGCGGCCCCGGAGACGATCTGCTTGACCACGTCCACCGAGACGGCGTAACCGAGCCGGTACTCCTCCGGCAGGCTGTCGTAGAGGTCGCGCCGGAAGTCGATCAGCATGATGCGGGCCTCGGCGGGGGTGTACGCGGTGGTGATGGCCTTGATCATCAGCCGCAGCAGGTTGGTCTTGCCGCTCTCGCTGTCGCCGACCACCAGCAGGTGCGGGCTCTCCTCGAAGTCGTGCCAGAGCGGCGCGATGGCGGTGTCCTCCAGCCCGAGCGGGACCCGCAGCCGCCCCTCGGGGGCGGGCAGGTCGGCGGCGTCGAGCAGCAGCGGCAGCATCCGGACCTCGGGGGCGCGGGGGCCGGTCCAGTGCTCGTTGACGGCGTCCACCAGGTCGGCGACGCCCTCGGCGAGGTCCTCGGTGGTCCCGACGCCGTCGATCCGGGGCAGCGCGGTCAGGAAGTGCAGGCGGTCCTCGGTGAGACCCCGGCCGGGGATCCGGGGGACGGTCGCCGCGGCCCGCATGTTGATCATCGAGTCGATCGAGTCACCGAGCCGCAGCTCGAAGCGGGTGCCGAGCTGGTCGCGCAGGCCGCCGAGGATCTCGCCCCAGCGGGCCGCCGCGATGACGAGGTGGACGCCGTAGTTCAGACCGCGTCCGGCGATCAGGTTGAAGACGGAGACGTAGTCGGGGAAGTCCTGGCGCACGGTGTTCCAGCCGTCGACGACCAGGAACACGTCCCCGTACCGCTCGTCGGCCAGCTCCGGGTCCCCGGCGGCCCGCCGCCGGCGGAACGTCGTCATCGAGTCGATGCCCAGCCGGGCGAAGCTCTGCTCGCGGCGGCTGATCACCCCGGCCACCTCGGCGAGCGTGCGGCCGATCCGCTCGGGGTCGTGCCGCCCGGTGACGCCGCCGAGGTGCGGCAGGCCGCGCAGGGCGGCCAGCGTGCCGCCGCCGAAGTCGAGGCAGTAGAACTGCACCTCCTGCGGCGTGTGGGTCAGGGCCAGCGCGGTGACCAGCGTCCGCAGCAGGGTGCTCTTGCCGCTCTGCGGGCCGCCCGCGATGCCGACGTGGCCGCCGGCACCGGACAGGTCGGCCGTGTAGATCTCGCGCAGCTGCTGGAACGGGCGGTCGACCACACCGACCGGGACGGTGAGCCGGCCCCGGTCGGGCCACCCGTCCGGGGTCAGGCCGTGGGCCTCGCTCGGGGCGAGCGGCGGGAGCAGCTCGTCCAGGGTCGGCGGGACCTCCAGCGGCGGCAGCCAGACCTGGTGGGCGGGCGGTCCGGCGTCGAGCAGCCGCTCGGCGGCCAGCTCCAGCAGGGTGACGGTGGCCTCCTCCTCGCGCGCCTCCGGCTCGATCGGCTCCGGCGCGGGCCGGTTGGGCGTCACGTACGCGGTGTCGTACGGGACGATCTGCCCGGCGGCCGCGGCCTGCTGGGCGGCGCCGCGCCGGCTGCGGTAGGGGCCGGACACGTAGGACGCCTTGAAGCGGGTGAGCGTGGCGATGTCGCTGCGCAGGATGCCGTTGCCGGGCTGCGAGGGGAGCTGGTAGGCGTCCGGCACGCCGAGCACGCCGCGGCTCTCCATGGCGGAGAAGGTCCGCAGCGCGATCCGGTAGGAGAGGTGGGACTCCAGCGCGTGCATCCGGCCCTCGTCCAGGCGCTGCGAGGCGAGCAGCAGGTGGACGCCCAGGGACCGGCCGAGCCGGCCGATCATGATGAACAGGTCCATGAAGTCGCGGTGCGCGGAGAGCAGTTCGCTGAACTCGTCGACGACGACGAACAGCGTCGGCAGCGGGTCGAGCTGGGTCCCGGCGGCCCGGGCGGCCTCGTAGTCCAGCAGCGAGCTGTAGTTGCCGGAGGCGCGCAGCAGCTCCTGGCGGCGGTTCATCTCGCCGTGCAGGGCGTCGCGCATCCGGTCGACCAGGGCGGCCTCGTCGGCGAGGTTGGTGATCACCGCCGAGGTGTGCGGCAGCCGGTCCAGGCCGAGGAAGGTCGCGCCGCCCTTGAAGTCGACCAGGACGAAGTTGAGCGTCTCCGAGGAGTGGGTCAGCGCGAGCGCGAGGACGAGGGTGCGCAGCAGTTCGGACTTGCCGGAGCCGGTGGCGCCGATCAGCATGCCGTGCGGGCCCATGCCGCCCTGGGCGGACTCCTTGAGGTCGAGGTCGACGGGGGAGCCGTCGGCGCCGAGCCCGAGCGGGACGCGCAGCCGGCTCGTCCGTCCGCGGTCCGCCCAGGCCCGGCGGACGTCGTGCTGGTGGAGGTCGCGGATGCCGAGCAGGGCGGTCAGGTCGAAGTCGGTGTTCAGCGGCTCGGCGGTGTCCACCGAGTCGCCCAGCCGGAAGGGCGCCAGCGTGGTGGCGAACCGGCGGACGGCGGGTACCTCCAGCGCGTCCGGGCGCCCGAGCGGGGTGACCTCGTCGTTGCGGTTGCGGTCGGCGCCGACCAGCTCCAGCTCGCCGTCGGTGATCCGCAGGCGCAGCCGGAACCGGTTGTGCTTCCACTCCAGCGCCTCGCCGACGTCCAGCAGGACGGCGTTGCGGTAGCCGGCCAGCGCGGCCCGGCTCCCGGAGGACAGCCGGACGCCGTCGAGCACGATCACCGTGAACGGCTCGTCGCGCGCGGGCTGCGCCTCCGGCTCGTACGGCGGGCGCTCGGCGAACTCCGGCCCCAGCAGCTGCTCCAGCTCCACCATCGAGCCGGCCACCAGGCGGACCGGCCCGGCACCGTCGGTCTCGGTCGGGTGCAGGGCGTGCGGCAGCCACTTGAGCCAGGACCAGTCCGCGCGCCGCTCGGGCGCGACGGCGGCGGCGATCCGCAGCTCGTCCGGGGCGTGGAAGAAGGCGAGCTGGGCGAGCATCGCCCGGGCCAGCGCGCGGGCCGGCTCCCGATCGGGCTCGTCGGCTCCGCCGTCGTCCTGGTCCTCCGGGGCGGCGCACCGCACCAGCACCTGGGCGTAGCCGCGCACGTGCACCGCGATCGGCTGCCCGGCGATCGACCCGTACGCGTGGATGAAGCGGCGCAGCGCGTGCGCGCAGAGCGGCTCCAGGTCCTCGATCGGCTTGGTGGCCAGCGGGGCCAGCCGCACCGCCAGCCGCTGCGGCCCGGTCGCGATCCGTACGTCGCCGAAGTCCGGGTGGGAGGAGCGCCGCTCCCAGAGCCGGGAGGTGCGCACCAGTGAGGCGAGCGTGCCGGGCCCGGGGTGGCGCCAGGCCAGCGCCAGCCGCTGGTTGACGACGTGCCGGCGGACCTGGCGGCGCATCTGGGCGAGGTAGCGCAGGTAGTCGCGGCGCTCCCCGCGCAGCTGCCGCTTGCGGTCCCCGGAGCTGCGGATCAGCTGGGTCACCAGCATGCCGACCGCGGAGAGGCCCATCATGCCCATCGCGACGTACTGGAGCGGCCCGCCCCCGCCGTTCGGGTTGAGGAAGATCATCACCATCGAGAGCGAGCTGAGCGCCATCGGGGCCATCGTGAGCATCTGGGAGATCCCGCTCTGCGGCTCCGGCAGGCCGGGCGGCTCCTGCAGCTGGATCTCCCCGTCCGGCATCTCCGGTCCGGGACGCCGGGGCGGACGGTCGACCACGACCACACTCAACGGGGTTCTCCTCTCACTGCGCCTCCCCGGGGCGGGCGGACCGCCGGGCGGCCCGGCCGGGACCCGCCCGGACCGGGTGGCGGCGGCACGGGGACCGCACCCTGGCCTACGGCCCGCACTCCGCGCGCGGTTCACCGGGCCCGGCGGACGGCCGGGTCCGGCCCGGTGAACCGCCGGGCCCCCGCCGCCCGTAGTGGCCTGTGGGAGACCGGCCAGGCCCGGCCCGGCGGAGGAGGGGCACGACAGGTGAGCGGTGCAGTGGCGGCGACCGGACTGTGCAGGCTGAGATTCCGCGCACCCGAGGCCGCGTTCGAACTGGCCGTGCCCGGGGACGTCGTCCTCGCCGACCTGATGCCGACCGTGGTCGGCTACGCGGGCACGGCCGTCGAGGAGAGCGGCGTCGAGCACGACGGCTGGGTGCTCCAGCGCCTCGGCGGCGAACCCTTCGACGAGGAGCTCACCCTGGAGGCCCTCGCCGTCCGCGACGGCGAGGAGCTGTTCCTGCGCCCGCGCCGGGACGCCCTGCCGGAGGTGCACTTCGACGACCTGGTGGACGGCGTCCGCACCGGCGTGATCGCCCGCGGCGACTCCTGGCGCCCCGCCGTCACCCACCACCTGGCCCTCGCCCTCACCCTGCTCGCGCTCGTCGGCGGCCTGCTGCTGCTGGCCCTGCCCGGACCCGAGGGCGTGCGCTGCGTCTGCGCGGCCGTCGCCGCCCTGCTGCTGTTCGGTGGCGCCGCCGCGGCCTCCCGCGCGGTCGGTGACGCGCCGGCCGGCACCGCGCTGGGCACCGCCGCCGTCGCGTACGCGGCCGCCGCGGCCGCGCTGGTGCCCGGACTCGACGGCCCGACCCGGCTGCTCGCCGGCGGATCGGCGGCGGTGGGCGGCGCGGTGGTGGCGCTGGTCGCGGTCGGCGGCGGCGCGTTCTTCCCCGGCCTGCTGGTGGCTGCCGTGCTCGTCCTCGGCGCGGGGGCGCTGGCCGCCTGCGGCATGGCCGTCACCGGCATCGCCGCGCTGGTCGCCGCCGCCGCGGTGCTGCTGGGCGCCTTCGTGCCGGGCCTCGCCTTCAAGCTCTCCGGCCTGCGGCTGCCCGCGCTGCCCCGCAACGCCGACGAGCTCCAGGAGGAGATCGAGCCCTTCCCCGCCGAGGACGTGCTCGCCCGGAGCACGGTCGCCGACGGCTACCTGTCCGCCTTCCTGACGGCCGTCGGCGCCGTCTGCGCGGCGGCGCTCGTCGTCCTGGCCGGGGTCGGGGACACCGGCTGGGGCACACCGGTGATGGCCGCCGACCTGTCGGCGCTGCTCCTGCTGCACGCCCGGGACATCGGCAGCATCCGCCAGCGGCTCGCCGTGCTGCTCCCCGGCGTACTGGGCCTGACCCTGCTGGCCGCGCGGATCGGCCTGGACAGCGACCGCACGGGGCGGCTCGTGCTGTTCGCCGTACTGCTGCTGGCCGCCCTCGGGCTGGCCGTCGTCGCCTGGACCGTCCCGGGGCGGCGCCTGCTGCCGTACTGGGGCCGGGCCGGCGACCTGACGCACTCGCTGGCCGCCATCGCGCTGCTGCCCCTCGCCCTCCAGGTCCTCGGCTTCTACCGGACCATGCGGGGGCTCGGCGGCTGAGCCGCCCCCGACAGGGGCCCGCCCGGCCGGGGCCCACCGCACGCCGACGACGGCCGGGCCCGCCGTCCGTACCGGCCGCCACGCCCCGCAGGAGGACCACCGCATGCAGTCCCGCCGTGACCAGGTACAGGCCCACCTCTTCGTGACGGGCCGGGTCTCCGCCGGCATGCTGCGGGCCGAGCCGGACGCCCCCGACAGCCCGGTCGGCCGGACCAACCGGGGCATCGCCATCGGTCTGGCGATCGCCCTGCTGGTCGGCGTCGGCGCGGGCGTCTACGGACTGGTCAAGCCCGGTGGCGCGACCGGCTGGCGCAAACCCGGCACCGTGGTGGTGGTCAAGGAGACCGGCACCCGTTACCTCTACGCCGGCGGGCTGCTGCACCCCGTCCTGAACCAGGCCAGTGCCCGGCTGCTGGCGGGCGACCAGCTGAAGGTCGACGAGGTCTCCCGCCGCTCCCTGGAGGGCACCGACCGGGGCGGCCCGGTCGGGATCGTCGGAGCCCCCGACGGCCTGCCCGCGCCCGCCTCGCTGGACCGCTCCGACTGGCTCGCCTGCACGGTCCAGGCCGTCGGCGCGTCCGGGGGGAGGCCCGCGCCGCTGCTCTCGCTCGCCGTCGGCTCCCGGCCGGGGAACGGCTCCATCGGTGACCGGGCCGTGCTGGTGGCCGCCCCCGACGGCGCCCCGCAGCTGCTCCGGTACGGCCGCCGCCACGCGCTGGACGTCCAGGGCGGCGCCGTGCGCGCGCTCGGCTACACGGCGGCCGTGCCCGTCCCCGTGACCGCGGCCTTCCTCCAGACCTTCGCCGCCGGGCCCGACCTGCGCTCCCCGGACCTGCCGGGCCGGGGCACGGCCGGGCCCGACCTCTCCGGACGGCCCACCAGGGTCGGCCAGCTGTTCGCGGGCAGCGGTGAGGACCGCTTCGTCCTCACCGGCCAGGGGCTGGTGCCGGTCGGCGCCACCCTGCTCGCCCTCCTCCAGGGCGACCCGCGCACCCAGAAGGAGTCCTACGGCGGCGGCGCGGTGGCCACCGCCCCGGTCGGCGCCGCCGACCTCGCCGCCCACTCCGCGCCCACCGCCGTCACCGCCGAACTCGCACCGGCCGGCCTGCCCGAACGGCCCCCGGTGCTGGCCACCCCCGGCCCCGGGCAGGCACTCTGCGCCGGGCTGCCCGCCGCCGGTGCGGGCGAGGTCGACCTGCGGATGCCGGACGCCACCGCCGTCCTCGGCCTGCCGCCGGTGGCCGAGCCGGGCGTCGTCCCCAGCTGCACCCCCGCCGACCGGATCGTCGTCCGGCCCGGCGGCGGCGCGCTGGTGCGGTCCCTGTCCGGGGGCGGTCAGGGCTCGACGCTGTACCTGGTCACCGACAACGGGGTGCGGTTCCCGATGACCCCGGACGCCGTCGAACGCCTCGGCTACGCCGGGGCCGCCCCGGTGGCCGTCCCGAGCCGGCTGCTGGCGCTGCTGCCGGCCGGACCGAGCCTGGACCCGGCGGCGCTCACCGGGACGGGGCTCGTCCAGCCGCCCGCGACCGACGGCAAGTGCGCGCGCTGAGGCGGTCCGCCGCCGTCCGCGGGGGGCGCTGAACCGGCCGGACCCCCGGGGCCGTTCAGCCTGGTGGGCCCGCCCGTGCGGCGGGCCCGGCAGAGAGACGTCCGACGCGAGAGGGACCGCGATGGCCAACAGCACGAACCCGAATGCCGTCACGAAGGCGGATCCGGCCTCCATCCAGGCCGTGAAGAGCACCATCGAGTCGCAGATGGGGGTCATGGAGGGCGTCAAGCGGGACATCGACATGAGCATCCAGGAGCTGGAGACCAAGTTCCAGGCCAAGTCGAGTGTCGTCTTCGTGCAGAAGATCGGGGACTGGCAGCGGAAGTACCAGGAGGTGATCGGCCTCTACAACGACTTCCTGGGCAAGCTGGCGGCCGGTGAGAACACCTTCAACGCCGCCGAGGAGAACGCCCTGTCGGTCGCCAACAAGAGCCCCGACGGGTACGACCCGATCAAGGACGCCCTGAACCCGCCCAAGTAGGCGACCGAAACCGAAGTCCCACCGGCCCGGGCGCGCTGCCCGGCCGTTCCCCCTCTCCAACGAAACGGGAGTCAGCGAAGTGTTCGTCGAGCACGCGGGCGTCGAGGCCGCCATCCAGTACCTCAGCGACACGGCCGAGCGGATGGAGGACGCGATGCGCATCACCAAGCAGAAGCTGGACAGCTTCTACGGCGGTCCCCTCCTCGGTGTCTTCTCCACCGCCGCGGAGAACCTCTCCGAGGCCCTCCGTACGAAGGACGGGGTGATGATCGGTGACATCAACTCCGCCACCCAGGACCTCGCGAAGATCCACCACATCCTCTGGAGCGCGGACTTCGAGGCCGGCCGGGGCATCGGCTGACGACCGACGGACGGGACTGACACGCCATGGCAGGCAACGAGTCCGGTGACGGAAACGGCGTCACCAAGATCACCGAAGGCTATGTCGCGGACTTCGCGAACCAGAAGCTCCAGGCACTCATCGACGGGTTCACGCAGAACTCGTACGTCCTCGACATCGGTCTCTACGCGACCGACGGCGGCACGACGAGCACAGGACGCCCGTCGCACCTGCTGGCGGGGAACCCGAGCGCGAGCGCTCCGTCCATCGGGCTCCTCGCCACCGCGTTCAAGAACTACTTCGGCGCGGTCAACGCCGGCTTCGGAACCATCAACAAGCAGGCCACGGACATGAAGCTGGACCTCAAGGATGCCGACCTCATCCTGCAGAACGGCGAGGAGGACGCCATCAGCGTGGCCGAGCTGATGTACCTGCTCAACAACGTCGTTCCCGGCGCCGGGGGCCGCTGACCCCGGCCGCAGTGCCCTCACGCGGGCCGGTCCAGGCGCAGGCCGGCCCGCACCACCGACCCTCCGGGGCCGATCCGATCCGACCGCGCCGGTCCAGTCGAAGGGGTTCACCGTGGGCAAGTACGAGGACGCCGTCGCGATCTTCGCGTCGTCGACCCAGACCAGTCTCGTCGACCGCGGCGCGGTCGCCGGTAAGGACGTCAAGTGGACGCCTGGCGACGGGATGGGGGACGCGACCGTCTACCACGAGTGGAAGACGTCCGACAGCAAGGGTATGCCGCACGACGCCTGGTGGGGGTGGAACTACCACTTCACGTACGAGAACGAGGACTACCGCGGCAGTTACGTCTACGGGATCAACTTCGACTACTCGACCCTCAACGCGGGCTCGCCGTTCGACCGGTGGCAGCACGAGTTCCTCAAGATCATCAGTCCGTTGCGGAATCCGCCGTTCGCCAACGACCGGTTCGACGTGGCCGCCTTCGGGCGCGTGGCCGAGGCCCACGAGCGCGCCTCCAAGTTCCTCGAGGAGTGGGTCACCAGGAGCAAGACCTGGGTCGACGAGGTCGACGCCCCGGACGGGGACTGGCAGGGCAGTGCCGCAGGAGCGTTCCACACGGTGCTCGGTGCCTTCCACGGCGAGATCGCCAGCTTCCAGCGCCAACTGGCGGACAACGGCGTCAAGAACGCGCTGAGCGGGATGGTCAATCCTCTGCTGGACGTCCTGTCCACCCTGGAGATGGCTTTCCACCAGTGGCGCCAGATGCGACTGGCCCACCCCGCCAACGCCCTCCAGGACGCCGTGGCCGACGCCTTCAAGGACGCCACGGTCGAGGTCCGCTGGCGGAAGGACACGGTGGCCAAGGCCACCTACGACGCGAACCTCAAGTCGAGCGACATCGCGTCCGCGGACGGGCACGGGGACCTGACCTTCAAGGTGACCGCGTCCCCGTTCGGTGACCCGCAGACGAAGGAGTTCTGGGAGAAGGTCGTCGTCCGGGGCAAGGAGATCTGGCTGGCCAACCTCGATCGGCCGCTGGACAACGAGGCGGGTAGAGCGCTGATCTTCCTCGAATCGGCCTACACCAGACTCCTGAACCAGATGAACAGCAACCACCCCCGGGTCGCCCTGCGGATGCCGCCGCCCGTCCCGCCGAAGGTGGACGCCCCGCCCGGCGGGAGCGGCGGGGGCGGCACCGGCGGCAAGGACGACCTCAACCTGAAGAACGACCTCGGCGGCGGCGGCCCCGGCAACAAGGAGTTCAAGCTCGACGGCGGCGCCGGGGGCGGTGGCACCGGCGGCAGCGGATCCGGTGGCAGTGGCACCGGGGGCATCGGCGGGATCGGCGGCATCGGCGGGAACACCGGCGGCGGTGGCGGTGGGGGCACCAAGCCGCCCACCAGCCTTCCCGGCGGCGTGAAGCCGCCCGAGATCGTCACCGGCGGCGGCAGCGGCGGCAGCGGCCCGATCCTCCCGGGTGGCGGAACGACCCTGCCGGGCGGCGGGACGGGCAGCCCCGGCCCGGGCGTGCACGTCCCCGACCTGCTCGGCGGCATCGGGAGCGGCGGCCCCGGGAGCGGCAGCTGGACCGGTGGCGTCGGCGGCGGAACCGGCGGCTCCGGCGGCCGGAACGTCGTGGTGCCGACCGGCTCCCGGGTCACCGAGGACGGCCGGGTGGTGGACGGCGAGGGCCGGCCCGTCCTGGACAACCGCGGCAACCCGATGGTGGTCGGCCGGGACTACACCATCGCCCCGGACGGCACCCTCCTGGACGGCCGCGGCAACCCCGTCTCCGAGAGCCGGCAGATCATCGACGACCTCGGCCACAGCTACCTGAGCACCGAGGACGACCTGCTCGCGCCCAACGACTTCGGCCTCGGCGCGTCGGGCCTCGGCGGTGTCGGCCTGCTCGGCTCCGCCGGCGGCGGCTCGGGCGGGTCCCTCCTCACGGGACCGGGCGGGATCTCCCCGATCACCGGCGCCGTCGGCGGGACGAGCGCGCGGGGCCTCGCCGCCGGCGGCGACCCGAGCGGACTGAAGGCCGCGGCCGAGGCGGCCACCGAGCGCATGGCGGCCGAGCGCGCGGCCCGCGCCGCGGCGGCCGAACAGGCGGCGCTGACCGGCCGCCAGGTGGCCACCAGCTCCGGCGGCGCCATGCCGCCGATGATGCCGCCCGGCATGGGCGGCGGCGCCGGTGCGGGCGGCAACGAGAAGGACCGCCAGCGCACCACCTGGCTGGCCGAGGACGAAGAGGTCTGGGGCACCGAGAGCGGAGCCGTCGAGGGCGTCATCGGCCGCTGAGACCGGGGCCACCGACGCCGGTGCGCCGGACCGACAGGGCCGGCGCACCACCCCGACCGGAACGAAACGACGAGGAAGCACGACACATGAGCAATCCCTTCGCGGACCAGATCGCCCAGACCATGGAGGCGATGCGCGACCAGCTCGCCAAGGCCGAGGAGACGCAGGCGGAGCTGGAGAAGCTCACCGCCTCCGTCACCTCCAAGGACCGCCTGGTGACGGTGAAGGTCGGCCCCCAGGGCCAGGTCCTCGCGCTGACCTTCCACACCACCGGCTACCGGGACAAGGCCCCGGCCGAACTCGGCGCGCTGCTCACCGACCTCCTCAACGAGGCCCGCGCCAAGGTGGGGGAGCAGGTCGCCGCCCGGATCCGGGAGTTCGAGGGCATCGGCGACACCCTGCGCCTGTCGATGACCGGCGGCAGCGACCTGGACGACCTGCTGGAGCCGCTGTGGGCGATGCGCCCCGGCTACGCGGACGACGTCGAGAAGAAGAAGACCCGCAAGCAGGAGGAATTCGGTGGCTGACGCCAACGTGCTCGCGAAGACCGAGTACATGAAGAAGGCCTTCGCCGAGTTCACCGAGCTCAAGAACCTCCTGAAGGAGATCGAGGCCGAGGTCGAGATCATCAACCGGGTCAACAAGACGGTCGGCGGCAGCGACGAGATCGGCAAGCAGTACCACGAGCAGATCGACGACCCGACCACCAACCTGACCGAGCTGATCAAGAAGGTCCGTGAGGTGGTCGGCACGGTCGGCGAGAACGGCGAGAAGCTCGCCGACAAGCTCGACCGCGCCGACGACCTCGCCACCGAGATCGCCAACCACGGCTAGCCGTCAGGTACCGGCAGGCTTCGCACCACCCCTGGAACGACCGGAAACGGCAGGCTGATCCACGTGCCCTACTCGTCGATCGTTGTCGACAAGACGACGGCGGACTTCTTCTCCAAGGTCACCGGCATGCCCTGGCCGGAGATCCGAGAAGGCGATCTGCGCGAGGTCCGGGACGCCTACCAGAAGCTCGCGAGGGACCTGCCGGAGCTGCGGCGGCTGATCGCCGAGGTCGCGGTCAAGGCGCGGCAGCAGTTCGAGGGCCAGGCCGCTCGGGAGTTCTCCGAGCAGATGAGCCAGTTCATCGGCGAGAAGGGCGCGTCGGACTACATCGCCACGGCGACCAAGACCGCCACGGCGCTCGCGAAGTGCGCCGACGACGTGGCCACGGCCGCCGAGTACACCAAGTGGATGGCCATCGCCCAGCTCGTCCAGCTGCTGCTGGAGATCGCGCTGGCCATCCTCTGGGCGCCGTTCACCTTCGGCGCCAGCCTCGCCGGGATCACCCTGAAGACGATCTTCACCCGCGCGGTGCTGACGACGTTGATGAAGTTCCTGTTCAAGACGATCCTGCTGCACACCTTCGCGGGGATCATGAGCGGCCTGACCATGGACCTGATCATCCAGGGCATCCAGATCGGCCAGGGGAACCGCAAGGAGATCGACAAGGACGCCCTCAAGCAGGCCGTCCTGTTCGGCGTCATCGGCGGTGTGATCTCCGGTCCGCTCAACCTGATCGGGATGGGCCTCGGCAAGCTGCTCGGCCGGCTGCTCGGCAAGACCGGCGGCCGGGTGGCGGCCGACAAGCTGTCCGACTTCATGATCCACGGCGACCGGGCCGCGCTGAACGAGGCGCTGAAGGCCGGCCTCAAAGGAGCGGCCAAGAGCGGGACCGGCACGCTGGAGAACCTCGCCGGCGTCACGGCGAAGAAGGCGGCGGCCGAGGGCACCGGCAGCTGGCTGGAGAAGTCGGCGTCCCGGGCCTTCGCCCGCGACCTCGGCACGCTGCTGGAGTCCTCGGACAACCTCCTGCGCCACGGCTTCGGCAAGGCCGCGGCCGACAAGTTCGTCGAGCGGATGACCCAGTCCTTCGAGAAGCACCTCAAGGAGAAGATCGGCGAGACCGCCGCCCGGAACCTGGGCAAGGAGTTCGGCGAGACCTTCGTCAAGGGCTGGGGCAAGAACGGCGTCGACCACGCCGCGCTGAGCGCGGGCCTGCGCGAGGTCATGGAGAAGAGCGGCCACAACCTCGCCGAACGCGGCGTCGGCGCGCTCGCGGACCGACTGGTGGACGTCGGCGAGCACATGACGCAGGGCAACCGGATGTTCCACCTCGGCTACGCGGTCGGCGAGCAGCTCAAGGAGGGCGTCCAGGGCAACCTCACCGAGGGCTTCTACAACCTGCTCTTCACCGACAAGCACGAGTTCACCACCACGCTCGCCACCTTCGGCTCGGGCATGGCGATGGGCCTGATGGCCCGTGGTCTGCACCACGCCGCGGCGCCGATGATGCAGCGGTACATGACCTGGGTGCAGGACACCCAGTTCAAGGCGATCGGCGAAGGCCAGTCCAAGTACTTCCCGCCCTACCACCCGCTGACCATCCTGGCGGTGCTGAGCAACCTTTCCGGCAACCCGGCCCCGCTCCTGGTGCCCCGGCTCGGACCGCAGCTCGGCTCGGGCGGAGAGGGGTCGTCAGGGGCGGGCGAGCACCTGCTCGGCTTCTCGCGCGGCGCCCACGGCGAGGCGGACGGCGACGTCGCCTCGGCCTTCCGACGTGCCTACGGCGACGCCGAGTTGGAGGACGTCTTCGGGAACGACGCCGACGCCAACCGGGCGCTGATCCGGGAGGCCTTCGGCCGGGGCCAGATCGAGGACACGTACAGCGACACGTCCGCCCAGGAGGAGTACGCGGCACTGTTCCGGGAGGCGTTCGGGCACGCCCGGCTGGAGGAGGTCTTCGACGACTGGATGCCGGCGCCCGCGCCGGTCGCCACCGTGTCGCACCAGGGCGACGCACCGAACGCGCCCGGGAGGACCGGGGAGACCGCCCGGCCGCAGCAGGGCCAGGCGCAGGGACAGACCCAGACCCAGGGGCAGACCCAGACCCAGGGCCAGAACCAGTCCCCGAACCCCTCGCAGAACCAGACCCAGACCCAGACTCCGAACCAGGCCGCGAACCAGACCCCGGGTCAGGGCCAGTCCCCGAACCGCCCGACCGTCAGCCAGGGGCCGGGGGCGCAGAACCCGGGGGCCGGCGAGGTCGCCCCGGCCGCGCCGGTCCGCACGACGTCCGAGACGGCGGCCCCGTCCGCCGCGTCCACGACGTCCGCCGCGTCCACGACGTCCACCGCGCCCGAGAGGTCCGCCCCGATCGCGGCGACCGCCCCGGCCGAGACGTCCGCCCCGGCCACGGCGTCCGCCGCCGCGCACCAGGGGCCGCCCCTGTCACCGGGCGGGCCGTCGGTCGAGCAGCAGACCGCCGGTCTGGCCGGGGACCGCGTCGTCACCTCGTCGACCTCCTCCGTCGGTCTCGACGGGGCGTCCGTCCAGCCGAATCCGCAGGAGCGGAACGCGTCGCTCGCGTCACTCCCGCAGGAGCACACCGCCCAGCAGGACCAGTCGGCCCAGACCCAGACCCAGAGCCAGACCCACACCCAGTCCCAGCCCGAGCCCCAGCCCCAGGCCCAGCCCCAGGCCGAGCCGGTGACCGACTCCGGTCAGCAGGTGACCGCGCCCGTGCCGCCGCCCGTCGCCGGCTCGGACCTCCGGCCGGGCTACGCCGCGACGCAGGTCAACCCGCCCGCCGGCCCCCGGCCCACCACCGAGGCGGCTTCCCCGCTGCGGCCCTACGAGGCCCGGCGCGGCACGCTGCCCACCGGGGAGCGGGCCACCGAACTCGTCCTGCGGCTGCACCTTGACAGCACGAGCCTGCGGCAGCCGACGGAGCGGGTCGCCGCCCTGCAGCGCCGCGCCCTGGACGGCGTCGCCGACGCCTACAACAACGGCCACCGGCTGCCCGACGGCAGCGTGCTGCGGGTGCGGGTCGAGTTCGTCGACTCCCCCGCCACCGCCCACCACACGGTGCGGCTGCACGACGGCACCGTCCGTCAGGACGAGGGCAACTGGGGGACGCGGGTCAGCCGGGACGTGGTCAGCCACGACATCGGACGGGTGCTCGGTCTGCGCGACGGCAACCGGGAGGTCTACCAGGGGACCGGCACGGACCGAGCCGCGCGGGGGCCGCTCCCGGACGGTCTGCGCGCCGTGGGCACCGCCGTCGAGGGCGCGTTCACCCCGGACCGCGACCGGGACGGGCAGCCCGGCGAGCACCGGCCCGAGAGCCGGGCCGCCACGGGCCTTCCGCCGCGTCCCGCGGTCGGACCGCAGGTCCGCGACACCGCGTTGTACGGCCGGCCGGGCGGCGACGACGGCCACCTGCTGACGCCGGGCTTCGACCGGGCCCACCCGGGCGCGAAGTACCAGGAGAACCCCAACGGATCACTGCGCATGGTGCCGCCGTCGGGCGGCGGTACCGCCGCCCGCACCCTCTTCCCTCCGCACTGGAATGCGGACGAGGCCGTGTACGCGGCCGAGCAGGCGTATCTGACAGCCGGGCTCGGGGGGCCGGGCCCCGTCCACTGGACGGGCGAGTACGCCGGCGTGCGGATCGAGGGGGACGCGACCGGCGGCGCGATCACCTCGTTCCGCCCCTCCGACGACCAGAGCGGGCTGAACCCGCCGCCCTACGCCCCGAACCGGCCCGTGCCCGACCACGCGGCCGCGCTCGGCAAGCCCGTGGCGCCCGGCGACCGACGGGCGCTGACCGGGGTCCACCACCGGCTCGGTACGGCCGAGCAGAGGGCCTCCGGCATCCAGGTCGTGCCGGTCAAGGGCTCCGACCACCCGAACGGCACCAGCCGGGCGAAGGTCTGGTTCCTGGACCCGAACCTGCTGCCGGGTTCCTCGGAGGCGGCCCTGCCGAGCCGCTGGCGCACGTCGGCGGACGCGCCGGAGACGGTGCTCTACCCGAGGAAGTGGTCGCCCGACCGGGCGGACCGGGCGGCGCGGACGGCTTACGACAGCCCGGTCCGCCGTAGCACGCCGGTGGGCGAGGACGGGACGGAGCACTGGATCGGCGAGGCGCACGGCGTCCGGATCGAGGGGCTCAGCCGGGACGGCGCGATCCTGACCCACCGGCCGGCCGACCTCCAGCCGCACACCGGGTACCGCCGCTGGGACGACGCGGCCGTCACCACGCGCTCCGAGCCGGTCGCCCTCCCGCTGGACGGCGGGACCCGCCCGGTCACCGTCCGGCGGGTGCTGTTCGACAACGGCCAGGAGGGCCTTCAGGTCACCGCCCGGCTCCACCTGGAGCCGACGGAGCCGCTGTCGTTCGTGCAGCTGGACTACGCGCACGAGCGCCTCCGGGTCCTCGCCCAGCAGTACGTCTCCCGGCAGGCCGGCGACGGGACGGTCCTGGACCTGCGGCTCCGGTTCACCGACGACCCGGACGACGCGTTCAGCAGCGCGAGGATCGACGACGACACGGACCACGACCTGGCGCGGCACCTGGGCCCGCTGCTGGACGCGGCGGGGCCGGACGGCCTGCGCGGCCTGCTGGAGCGGCACGCGCCGGCCTCCGTGCTGGACCCGGTCCGCGCGGAGAGCCTGCCGAAGCCCGTGCCCGGCAGCCTGCGCGAGCCCGGTCCGCCCCGCCCCGACGAGCAGCCGCCCCGGACCGCGGACCGGATGGGGCAGGAACGGGAATCGCTGCGCGGGCACTTCACCGACGAGGCCTGGACCCGGCCGCACCGCGGGTTGCCGTCGCACTGGACCGCCGACGACGTGCTGTTCGCGGCCGACCAGGTCCGCAGGCAGGCGGAGGCGAGGACGGACGGCGGCCTCCCCCCGAAGGGGGCGGTGCGCCTGAAGGGCAAGTTCGCCGGCGCCGGCATCGCGGTCCGGATCACGGACGGGTTGATCAGCAGTATCGAGGGCGTCCCCGGCGACCACGGGCTCCGGCCGTCGGGCCGGGAGAACCGGCCGCACCAGGTCCTCGCCACGGCGGAGGTTCGGCCGCCCTCCGACGCGTTCCTGGCGAGGGTCGGGGAGCGCTCCCTGCAGTCGTTCGAGGCCGGCCGGATCCGGCTGGCCGACGGCGACACCCAGACGGTGCTGAAGCTGCGGGTGCACCTCGACACCTCGCCGCTCGGCGCGTCGGGTCAGGACGACCCCCGGCTGGACGGCCTGCGCGACCGGGCCCGGCGCGGTGTCGACGAGCAGTTCAACCGGGGGCAGCGGCTTCCCGGCGGGGACCTGCTGCGGGTCGAGGTGGAGTTCACCGACCGACGGGAGGACGCCCACCACACCGTCACGGTCCACCCGGTCCTCGCCCGGGAGAGCCTGACGGAGTGGAGCGTCGGCACCACCGAGCGGGTGCTCGCCCACGAGCTCGGGCACGCCCTCGGCCTCCCCGACGAGTACCGCGAGGCGACCGGCGGCCCGCGGCCCGTCCACCAGGACAACGCGCTCATGGGCACCCCGTACCTGGACCGGTCCGGCCTGCCCCTCGTGGACCAGGACCACCGGGGGGCCGCCGCGGCCGAGCTGGCCGCCCCGGGGCTCCCGGTCCGCTACCTGCGGGAACTCGGTGCCGTCGTGGGCCCGCTGTTCGACCTCCCCGGCGGCCCGGCCGACCGCGGCGGCCCGCCGTCCAGGGTGGCCTTCGGCGAGGACGTCCGCCGTGCGGCCCTGTACGGCCCGTCGGACGGCAGCGGGGGACACCTGTACCCCGCGCCCGGTTCCGACCGCCCCCGGCCGGAACGGATCCAGGACTCGGAGCACCGCAACGGCACGTTCAAGGTCGCCGACCGCGATCCCGGCCCCGAGCGGGTGCGCAGCCACGGACTGGCCGGCGACCTCGCGGTGCCCGCGCGCCGCCCGGAGCCGGACGGCGAGGAACCGCCCCGTCGGACGCGGACCATGTTCCCCGCGCACTGGACGTCCGACGACGCCGTGTACGCGGCCGAGCAGGCCTACCACAGTGCCCGTCGCACCGGGCTGGTCACCGAGCAGGGGCCCGGCTCGTACCGCTGGGTGGGCGAGTACGGCGGGGTGCGGATCGAGGGCCGGGTGACGGGCGGGGAGTTCACCTCCTTCCGGCCGTCCGAGGACCAGGGCGCCCTGGCGACCCCGAGTTTCCAGCCGATGCGCCCGGTGGAGCGCACCTTCGCGCTGGGCGCGGAGGACCACGCCCGCTACGGCGACCGGCAGACCCTCACCGGTGCGCACCACGCGCCGCCCGTGGCGGCCGCCATGGCCAAGGGCCTCATGATCGGCCCTCCGCAGCGCGAGAACGAGAACGGCACGTATCGGGCGACCGCGTGGTTCCTCGACCCGAAGGTCGCCCCCGGATCGCCGCTGTCGACCTTCGACACCCGCTGGCACCGCAGCGCGGACGAGGCGCCGCACACGATGTACCCCAAGGGCTGGACGCCGCACGAGGTCCTCTCCGCCGTGGAGGCGGCGTACGCGGCCCGGCGCGACCCCCGGCCCCGGGGCGACGGTGACGAGCACTGGGTGGGCGAGGCGCGCGGCGTCCGGATCGAGGGGATCACCCGGGACGGGCTCCACCTCGTCCACCGCCCGACGGCCGAGCAGCCGATCACCCGGTGGGACTGGAAGGAGGTGACCGCGAAGTCCTCCCCCGGCTCGATGAGTTTCGGGAGCCGCCGGGCGGTCGTCCAGCACGTCCGCTTCGCCGCCGGCCAGACCGGCCTGCTCCTCACCGCCAAGGTGCACCTGGACTTCCCGCCCGGGACGCCGCAGATCACGGTCGTGCGCCATCAGATGGCGGTGCGCAACGCCGCGGAGGCGTACGTCCGCCTGCACTCGGGCGAGGGCGATCCGCCGGCCCGGTTCGAGATCGAGTTCACGAAGGTCGCGGCCAGGGACGGGCTGAGCGTCCCCCTCGCCGCAGACGCCGGCACCCGGGACCTCGACCTGCGCACCTACCTGCCGGACCTCGCCGACCCGGACCGGATGCCGCTCTCCGAGCTCCTCGGCCTGGCCGGCTGGCACGCCGGGGATTCGGACTGGACGCCCCACGGCGACCCGCGCCCCGAGGTGCCGCCGCTGCGTGCGCCCGGCACGCCCGGAACGGGCGAGCGTCCGGCGACCCTGCCCCAGCTGGGAGCGGACACGCCGAACGGCTGGCCGAGGTTCGCCCCGGGGGTCAAGGACGGCGTCAACGTCGGCCTGCCGTCCGCATGGACCCGCCTGGACGCCATGCACGCCGTGCAGAAGGCGATGGACGAGCGGCCCGCCCCGGCGGCTCCGGCCGACGAGGTGACGGTCGGCGGGATCCGGATCAGGGTCCGGACCGAGAACGACCTGATCGTCGACTTCTTCGGGGCCCCGGGCCAGACCTTCCCGTCCCAGCTCTCCCGGCCGGAGCGCCCCCTCGGCGAGATACCGCACACCGTCCGGGCCTTCGACGAGCCCGGATCCGGGCCCGCACCGACCGAGGGAGCGGAGGGGCAGCAGACCGCGCCCGGGACCGCGCCTGCCGGGACCGCGCCCGTCGGCCCGCAGGACGCGCTGCCGGCCGCCCTGCGGAACCCCGGCTGGCAGACGTTCACGTCCGACGGGGCGGTCACGCCCCCGCCGCGGGCGGAGCGGACGGCGTCCGGACCGCAGCCGGTGACCGAGCCGAACGGCGTGGTCCGGACGTACGACACCTGGCACCTCGCGGACGGCATCGCCGCGGACGCCCCGATCGCCGCGTTCCCGTCCCGCTGGAGGCGCCCGGTGGGCGCGCCCGGGCAGGCGCACTACCCGGAGGGCTGGACGGCGGCGGTCACCGCGCACCACGTCCAGGAGGCGATGGCGAACGCCTGGTACGGCGGCCCGGCGGACGGCGGCCACTCGCTGGTCGTCGGCGACTCCGGCGGCGTCTCGATCGTCGGGCTGTTCGGTCCGAACGGCGACTTCCTCTTCCACCGCCCGTACGACTGGCAGCCGGCTCCCCAGCACGGGGACCACCCCTGGCCCGTGGCGGGGGTGGCGGCTGTCGGGGAGCCGCACCCGCTCCCGGACCTCGGGCCGGTGGAGATCCGGAAGGTGCGCTTCGACGACGACAGCGCAGACGGCGCCGACTCCGGCGTCCAGGTCACCGCCAGGATCCGGCTGACCCCGGGCGCCCTGGCCGGTGAGACCGAGCTGCACCGCGCGCAGGACGCCCTGCGGGCGCAGGTCGAGCCGTACCTGGAGGGTCACCGGGACGGTTCGCGGCGGCTGGACCTGCGGCTGGAGTTCACCGACGACCCGGACGTCCCGGCGACCGCGGTCGGTCTCGGCGACGCGCCGACCCTCCGGGCCGCCCTGCCCCGCCTGTACGAGGGGGCGGGTTCGCACGACCTGCTGTTCGTCCTGGAGCGGCACCTCGACGGAATCCCGGACCCGGTGGAGGCGCACGGCGGCCACCACTGGGCGACCGGGCTCCGGCCGCACTTCACGGCCGAGGCCTGGGACCGGCCGGGTCGCGGCCTCCCCCGGGAGTGGACCGCGGACGAGGCCAGGTACGCCGCGCGCGAGATCATGCGGACCAGGCCGGCCGCCGTCGCCGGCCCGGGCACGCCCGCGCCGGTGGTCCACCGGGGCACCTTCGCCGGTGTGCGGGTGAACGTGCGGGTGGAGCACGGGGTCATCACCGACGTCTGGGGCGAGCCGCACCAGCGGTTCGGCCCGCAGCTGACCGCGCCGCAGCCCGAGCCGCACCGGGTGATCGGCACCCACGAGGTCGTCCCGCCGGGCAACGCGTTCGACCGGAGCCTGGACGTCCGCGTGGTCCAGCGCTTCGAGGCCACCCGCATCAGGCTGGCGGACGGCGACACCGAGACCGTGCTGACGGTGCGGGTGCGACTGGAGACCTCGACGCTGGACCTGGCCGACCCCGCCACCGTCCGGGCACTGGACGCGCTACGGGACTCGGCCAGGGAGGGTGTCAGGGAGATCTACGACGTCGGCCAGCGGCTGCCCAGCGGCGACCGGCTGCGCGTCGAGCTCCGGTTCGTCGAGACCGAGGCGGAGAGCCACCACACCGTCAATGTCCTCCCCGAGACGGACCGGGAGAACCACCGGACGTGGAGTCTGGACACCACCGGCGGGGTGGTCTCGCACGAGGTGGGTCACCTCCTGGGCCTGCCCGACGAGTACCGGGAGGCGTCCAGGGGCGCACGGCCGGTGTACGTGGACGGCGGCCTGATGGGTGGCCGCCACGTCGACAGCTTCGGCCGCTACCCCGTGGACCAGGACCACATGGCCATCGGGCCGAACGTCATCGACCCCTCGCGGGCACTCGCGACGCGGAACCTGCGCCAGCTGGGCGCGGTGGTCGACATCGCCTTCGGCAGGGACCGCGGCCCGGAGCCGGGCGGCGCCCCGGCGAGGCCCCTGGTGACGGAGGACACGCGCCGCGTCGCGCTGTACGGCGGCCGGGACGGGAGCGGCCACCTCTACCCGCCGGCGGGATCGGAGCGGCCGAGGCCGCCGAGGCCGGCCGGCTCCGACAACCGCAACGGCACCTTCAGGGTGGTGTCCGAAGGACCGGCCGACGCGACGGCGACGCGGACCGGCACCCCGGCGGGCGACCTGGCTGCGCCGAGGCGCAGCCGGACGATGTTCCCCGAGCACTGGACGGCGGACGACGCGGTGTACGCCGCGGAGCAGGCGTACCAGCACGCCCGGCGCACCGGCGCGACCACCGAGACCGGGCCGACCTCGTACCGGTGGACCGGCGAGTACGGCGGCGTCCGGGTCGAGGGCCGGACCGAGGCGGGGCA
This sequence comes from Streptomyces sp. BE20, assembly GCF_036322525.1. Lineage (NCBI taxonomy): Bacteria > Bacillati > Actinomycetota > Actinomycetes > Kitasatosporales > Streptomycetaceae > Streptomyces > Streptomyces sp. BE20. Next base: position 169,210 of record NZ_JAQYWW010001186.1, read on the forward strand.
GATCACCTACTTCCGGCCCTCCGACGACCAGGGCGGCCTGGACGCACCGGCGTACCTGCCGTGGCGCCGTACCGACGGGCCCCTCGACCACCGGGTCGAGGACCTCGTCCGCTACGGCGACCGGCTCACCCTGTCGGGCGGGCACCACCGGCCGACCGAGGAGGCCGGCCGTCGGCGCGGGATCGCCGTCGGACCGACGGCGGAGGCCAACCCCAACGGGACCTACCGGGCGGCCGTCTGGTTCCTGGAGCCCGGTGTCACTCCGGGCACGCCGCTGTCGGAGTTCCCCTCCCGCTGGCACCGCCGCGAGGACAGCCCGACGCAGACCTTCTACCCGGCGGGCTGGACGCCCGGGCAGGTGCTCTCCGCAGTGGACCGTGCCTACACGAACCGAACCGGAGGGGACACCCGCGACGACGGCACCATCCACTGGACCGGGGAGGCGGACGGCGTCCGGATCGAGGGCGTCACCCGGGACGGACGGCACCTGATCCACCGTCCGACGGCCGATCAGCCGGGCGCGCCGGCCGATGCCTCGCCGCACGGGCCGCTGGTCGTGCCCGGAACCCCGGGCACCGGCGAGCGTCCCGCGACCGTCAGCCGGGCGGTGGACGAGGGGATGGGCTCCGGAGACGCCTTCTCCGCCGGGCTCGCGGCCTGGGACGGGTCGGGCGACCCTCCCGGCGGGGGCGCCCGCACTCCCCGGCCGGGCCGGAACCTGCCGCCCGAGTGGACCCTGGCGGAGGCCAGGTACGCGGCGGTGCAGGGCTCGCGGATCGGCTCGGACCGCACGGGCGTGGACCCCGCCACGGGCCTGCGGACCGAGACCGGTGAGGTCGAGCACCAAGGGATCCGGATCACGGTCGTCCGGGACTGGGACTCGTACCGCATCATCGACATCTACGGCTCCCCGGACCAGGTTTTCGCCCCCCAGGGCCGCAAGATCGTCCCCGAGCGGAACCCCGGGCAGACGGGCCCCGAAGCAGAGCCGGTCCTTCCGCATTCCACCAGCAGGGCGGAGGCGTCCTCCTCGAGTCCGCGCCCGGACGCGGACGGGGACACCGACCTCCACTCGGACGCGGGCAGCGAGTCGTCCTGGGACTCCTCTCAGGACGAGGCCATGGACCAGTACTCGGACGTCGACGACAGGTCCGAGGCGGACTCGCTGGACCTCATGCTGTCCTCCGACGACGAGGGCATGGAGTGGGAGGGCGGTTCCGACGCCGGTTCCGACCGCAGCTCCGAGGACCGGGACTCGGAGTCGGACCTGCACTCGGACCTGCACATGGACCTGGACGAGGCACCGCTGCAGCAGCCGAACCGGGTCCGGCCGGCGTACGAGGCGCCCGCGCCGGACCTGAGGTTCGCCATGGTCCTCGATCCGGTCGAGGTCACCGCACCCGCGAACACGGCGCTGCACGGCAGCGTCTCCACCCGTCTCCGGCGGTTCCAGGCCGCCCGCGGCCTCCTGCTGGACGGCAGTCCGGCGGTCGAGGCCGTCGTGCGGATCCACCTCGACACGTCGGGGCTGCCGGCCGGTCAGGACCACACCACGGCCCTGCAGAACCTGCGGGAGCGCGCCCGGCAGAGCGTCGACGAGTACTACAACACCGGGCACCGGCTGCCGGACGGCGACGTCCTGGTGGTGCGGACCGAGTTCGTCGAGGACGCGGGCCAGGCGCACCACCGGGTGCGGGTCCTGGACGGGGAGGTGCGCGAGCACTCCGACATCTGGGGTCTGCACACGGGCCGGGCCGTCCTGGGCCACGAGATCGGCCACCTGTTCGGCCTGCCCGACGAGTACCGGGAGCGGCGCCTCTACGAGGAGGGGACCGACCAGAACGGCAACCCCGCGGTCGTCTCGCTGGAGGTCCACCCCCGGACCGTCCACACCGACGCGGGCCTGATGGCCGGCACCCTCGCCGGCCACGGCCGCCCCCGGGTCGACATGGACGCCGCGGTCAACGCGGACGACACCCCGATGCGGTTCACGCTCGCCCCGCGGAACCTGCGCGAGCTGGGCCAGGCGATCGAGCACGCCCTCGGCGCCACGCACACCCTGCCCACCACCGGCCACGACCTCCCGCGCCGGGCGGCCTTCGGCCTGGACGCCCGGCAGTCGTCGCTGTTCGGTGACACCCGCAGTCCGGGCGGCCACCTGCTGCCGCCGATCGGCTCGGACCGGACGGCGCCCGAGCGGGTGGTCCGGGTGGAGCGCAACGGTGTCGTGGTCGCCGACTTCTCGGCGGAGCCCCCGGCCGGTCCGTCCCGTGCCCGCCGGGTGGACACCCTGTCCGCGGCCGGTGACCTGCTGACCACCGGGCCCGCCCACCGGCGGATGTTCCCGCGCAACTGGACGAGCGAGGACGCGGTGTACGCGGCCGAGCAGGCGTATCTGCACGCGCTGGGTACCAACACCGTCGTCCCGCTCGGCGGGAGCCGGCACCGCTGGACCGGTGAGTACGCCGGGGTGCGGATCGAGGGCGAGGTCCGGGGCGAGCAGTTCCTGTCG